>JAKSDJ010000428.1 GCA_022360155.1 Chloroflexales bacterium
ACGCCTGTTCGGCAACATGTGCAGCGTCGTATGCACTTTGCATCTGTTCTCCAATCGCTTCGGACTTTGGTCCGAAGGGCTGTCGTAACGCAGCCACACTGCTCGGATGCTCGACAACCGTTGGGTAGCGCCAGAGCAAAGCTGCTGCCTTGAGGCACGCAGTACGTTATAGAATCCTCACGATCATTCTGACCCCGTTTGCGTTGGTCGGGTGTGTTGCTGTGCTGACTTCACCCATCACGGCGACGCTCTGGCTCATCTGGCTGCTTGTAGCTATCGCACGTCCAAGCGCCCGTGCGTCGTGGTATTGCTACACTCGCGTGATCTCCGTTACGTTATTGTGTGTAGCCGCCATTGGCTTGGTTAGCGCCATTGACCCGAATCAATTCGAACCGCATGCCAGTTCTGCCGCCGTTTTCTTTTTTGTTTGTCTGTTTGGCAGTGCAATGACCGCGTTGATCTGGTTGCCGAGCTTCACCACGCCCTCATGGATGTATCGGTGGTATGGCATGCTTTTTGGTGCTTTGTTTATTCTCGGATCTCTGGCAATTGCGTTGCGCTAAGGTATACTCTCTGAGGATACGCGCAGCACAATGCACCAACAGAGCTGCGTTGACGATGGAGCATACCGAATTGCATCACACCCGCAGCCCACTCTTCATTGCTCACCCAATAATTGGGAGCAGCGTGCGTGCTTCGTCGGCCAAGGCGAGGGTATGCCGGATCACGGCGGCGCGCTGCGTGAAAATGCTGTCTATCGACCGTTGATAGCGCTGTTCGATATCCGGGTAGTGCTGGGGCGTGTGGACTTGGCGCAGCAGCAACCCAGCCAGCAAGCCAAAACGCAGGGCTGCACTTGCCGCGTACGCAAAACGCACGATCCGCTCGTCACCAGACCAGCCGGACTCGGACAAACCCTGAATATAGCCCGCCCATACCAATTGCTCGAATTCCGCCAGCGCTGAGTGCTCGACCCAAAACATCCATCCACTATCGAGCACCAGGTTCGCAATGTCCTCCGCATAGGCGCCAAGGCCAACTTGGGACCAATCGAGCAGCACCGTTTGCTCTTGACCGTCATCACGCCTGCGCGCAAACAGATTAGGTGGCCAAAAATCCAGATGGCATAGCGTTTGGGGCAACTGTTCAATGCTATCGAGCAAGAGCGTGCGCTCGTCCCACAAGCGCAGGATCGTTTCCGCCATTGCTGGCTCTAGAGCGGCTGGCAGGAGGGGATGCCGCCAAGCTTCTGGGTTGCACACGAGATCAAGAGCGGCTGTGTCAGCGCTTGGCATCCAAGCCCGCAGCCAGCGTCGACTCAACCACGGCGCGGCTGGAAGCTCTCGATTCGCTGCGTATTGTCCTTGCCAGTGGCCTAAATGGCGGGCAGCAAGTCGAAAGCGTGCGAGCGGCCAGCCTGTCGCCGCTTGCCCCTGGATATCTTCCAGCCAGAGCCATTGCGTGTGCGGGGTGGGCGTGGTGATAGCGTAGCACCGGGGCGCACCAAGCGTTGCGGGCAGATGGTCGAGCAGGTCCGATGCGTAAACCAAAGCCTCGCGACGCCAGTAATTCCAATGGGCTTGGTCGTCCGATGCGTTGAAGGTCGAGGCGGCATCTGGTGCAGCATGCTGGAGGATCTTGAGGAACATGGACCACGGCGCGGTTCCCGTCGAGGCGGTCGCGGTCCCGGTGAGCCGATACAAGCCGCCCGTAATCCGGTTAATCACCGTATAGGCGACCGGCTCAAGTCGCCAGGCGACGAGGCGGGCTGTCGGCGTACTCAACACCTGGCGCAGCACCGGCGTTAGCGTTGCTTCATCGAGAGAGATAGGCAGCAAGGTGACCTCGCGTCATAAGGACTCGTCCCGATAGTCAAGCAGCGATCGTTTTCCATATCACCAAGTCTGACTGGCGCAACGCTTGTTAGGTCTTACCGGGGATTTTTCAGAGGTGATCGGCGTTTGTGTCAGGCAGGTCGAGATCATCCCGAATAAGATGATTGGTGCTAACCTGAAAGAAGTGCGTTACCTTCAACCTTTGGGTTGCGCTTCCCCGTTTCAGTTTCACTGATATAACTGTGGCTACTTGCAGCGTATCCCAAAGCAATAGCTAATTCGCGTACTGGCATCTCGCGTTGCAAGCGAAGCGTCCGCAATTTTTCACCAAAACGTTGCATAACCGTAGTCAGGCCTCCCTTCTGTTAGGCGACGATGGCGTTGCGTTATACAATGCGGCCAGATATCCAAAACGACCCGTATAGCACATTGCCCACGTGAGGCAACGCATCGAGCAACTCCGGGTCGATGACAACATCGTATGTTGCGCAGAGTGTTTCGACGAGCGCCCAATAAAAGGCTTGGCCGGTCAACTGATTGGTTCGCATTTCCGCTTCGAGGATATGCCCTGTGAACATGGCGTGAGCCTCTGGCGACTTCACCTCTTCCCCATCAGGAGTAAACGTACCCGCCGGGATGTAGGATTTAGAGGCAAACTTGAACTCAGATGTCTGTGAAGCTGCGAAAGCCTTGGCAGACGCGAAGACGGACACGTCGTGGGCAAATGCCGCCACTTGAACCGTGACGATGGCAGGCAGCAGGATATGCTGATGCAACGTGAAGTCGGGGGTATCGAAGACAAGCGGATAACACCCGCTTGCTGGATCATCGCTCGCCGGGTCGGCCCATCCATACAATGCTCCATCGAGCTCAGTAGAGTCGGGATGAAGCACCCTTTGCGTCAGTCCGACGCGGACCCTCGATTTTCCCGAGAAGTGCGGGGTCACCCCGATCAAGTCGTTGTTTTGATTGATCTGCAGCCACACCTCCGCGCCACAGGAGGATGACCATTGGAGATAGTAGCCATGTTCCGTATCGTGGCCGATGCTATTGTCGACGACACGTTGCGCCAGCGCCAAGAGCTCATCTTGTGACTGTATCGGTATTCCAATGGTAGAGAAGTGGCTTGGCATAGAAGATACCTTATACTGCATCGATGGATTGTTGATTCCAGAGCGAGAATAATGTTCATATACTGCGATGATTATTGGGGACATTCAGCGATATGTGGTTGAGATGGAACCAAAATCGGTGTATGTGCAACACACTATTTCATAATTTCATAATGAAGAACATACTGATGATGAGAATAGCGCTCAGCAAGAGGATGTTTATAAAGATCCGTTGCTGCTTTGTGAGCGGTGGCGGCGAAGTTGGACGCATAGAAAGCGGCGCACCGAAACGCCGATAGAAGATTTGGCCAAGATTGATGATAGCGTAAAGCATAAGAAGGGATGTCCTTATACGTGGCGAGTTTTGAATGATGGCGTTCATTTCGAGTATGCCGTAGCATATCGTGAAAATCGCCGTTGTAAGGTTTGCAATATCAAAGTTGCGAGTAATCCATTTATGATGCTCTTCAGTAATCATAGTTAACTATGTATCTTCGTTTATGAAAACCTGGCTATACATTGCACGACAAGGAAACGTAAAGTTATCTAACAAACAGCGCTCATCCATACATAGTCAAGTGATGATATATGTTTGAAAGGGGATACCCTGATGCTTCTTCCCTATGATTAAAATGACTCTCCACAGAGTGGTCGTTGTAAAATACGGTGTTGGGCAGCGGATATGGGATAAGTACAAAACGCGGGATCGATTAACTCTCACACCGAATCAGCTTCCTATTTGTGATCAGGGTGTAGTCGCCACGCTGCCATAACGATTCCCGCAACACTGGTTCGGTCTAATCTACAGCTTCCAGATGCTTCGCCGCATTGCACCCTGCTCAGGACGACCTCATATCACGGTGTAGGAGATTGTTCTTTCGTCTGCCGAAAAGTATATCATGCTGGTAGCGATGCAACAAATGCTGGACATTGTTGGCGGGACAGGAATGGGAGTTGTGCATAGCTCCCGTGTGGCATCGCCTCTCCTAGCGCCGCGCGCCCGGCATGTACGTGCGGTCTCAGAGCAGAAGTCGGCTGAACTTGAGTTTAAGGCTTGGGGACGCCAGCCCCCTTTATCCCCCCGCAGGCGGGGGATAAAGGGGGGCTGGCGCTATGTCGCAGATCCGAGCGGGCTCTGCCCCGCGGATTTCCCGCAGGGGAACCGTGCCGGTTTCTCTTGACCCCGCCACAGGTGACATAGTCGGATCGCGTATGGGCTGGGGCGCATGCCTCCGCTGCGAGGGTTGGATGGATGCCAGACGAGGAAGGGCTGTTGGCAGCGTATGGCCTAGGTGTTTGGCGTCTACGTCTCGCCGCCTCTTCAATTCACCGTCTCTTCGCCTCTTTATCTCCAGATCCCTCCGCCGCAGGCTGCGAACCTGAACTGAACTTTTACCGCGTTGTACTAGACCTACCAGCGCCCGCTGTTGGCCCACCTGCTGCGCATCGTCAGCCAGCGCGAAACCGCCGAGGATCTCTGCCAAGAGACGTTTGTCAAGGCGCTACGCGCGTGGGAGCCACATGCTCCGCAGGCCTGCTCTTTCGGATCGCCACGAATACCGCCTATGACTATCTGCGCCGCCAGCGCCGCATCCGCTTTCTCGCGCTCGATGCCTCCCCGCCGCCCAGCGTCGATGATCACGAACTGGCGACCAGGCTTGATGCCGCTAGCGCCGTCGCGCGGGCGTTCCGCCGTCTCTCGCCCCACCAGCGCGTGTTGCTGCTGCAGCACTACTATGCCGACCGCAGTATACCGGATATCGCGGCATTGCTCGAATGTCGTCAAGCAACAATCAACACACGGCTGTTTCGGGCGCGGGCGCAGTTGCGGAAGGTCTTGCAGCCCCACGCTATGCGGGAGGAGTAAATCGCCGTCAGTCGTCAGCCCCTG
>JAKSDJ010000217.1 GCA_022360155.1 Chloroflexales bacterium
AGGCGAATAAGCGGCCAGATATATTCTCAGTACTGGTCAAACTGGACCGCACTGTTACATCCCACATTGTCACGCTGGTGTCCTGCTCGAAGCCAAAGTTGCGCGTGAAATCTTCAGGATCCGGTTCAATCTGCCCTGTCGGATTTTCCTCTTCATCCGAGCCTGGTCCTCTCGGACCATAAAAGACCACGTTATAGATGCCACTTTCTGGGACCAGATAGGAGCAGGGGTTGTATCCAGCGCCTGATGGATTATCTATCGTATTCGGACCTATCACCTCTTCTTCCCGACTCGCGATGCGGCCCTGATCGGCAATGCCGGACTCGGTACGCTGGGCCACACAGCTAAAAGACGGCTTATCAGGAATTATTTCCCGACCAATCTCGCCAGTGACGAGGTTGGGGTTGTAGACCAGGATGTCGCCGTTTACTACCCCAACAGCACTGGAACCAAGCAGAATATACTCGCCTGCGTTGGCATATACCTTCAGCAGGGTACGGCGAAACAGAAGGTCATTGCCTTCAGCGTCTTTGCCATAGGAGCTGTCACGCCACTCAAGATTTGCCCGAAAGATATCAGTGGGTGAGTCTCTAGGATAAAGCGTTCTGCTGCCTTCCCCAAGTGCAGCATTGGGAGAAACGAGCATGACACCACAGAGCGCCAGAACCAGCGCCAAGCAGATTCTGCGGCGTCGTTGTCGAACAATACGCGATTGTAGGTTCATAGAATCCTCCTTTTGGTCACTGCACTCTTGGATACGTGTGTTGGACATGAACTCAATTCGATACTTTCGCCAGCACGTTTATGTCCCATACGTTCATAGGGCAGCAATTATGTCGAGCGAGCAGCAGCTTCTATCTTGCAAGCATTATCGAAGAGCGCTTTACCTAACTGCGTTACAGGCAGATCATCATCTTGTTGCATCAACAATCGATCAGAGAATCCTTCTTCCTCTATCAAACAATAGAGACCTCCTGTATGCTTGTCTATGTAGTTTTCCAAACTGGGTCTAATATAATAACTCAAATATGTCATACTATCAAGTTTAATGCCAACGTGCTGCACATGCGGCGTTTGTTTTGTTAAACTGAGCAAATCGGCTAGAGGTCTATTGGCTATTTCCCATCAGCCACCCATGCGATTGTGCCGCACAATGCAGGCATAAAAATAGCCGATAGTTGATCTATCGGCTATCTCCGCGTACACGGGGGCCATCCCTGCGTACGCGGGGCATCGGTTATGTTCGCGTTAGGAACGCTCGATCAGGCTCCATCCGGTCATTTCGTCTGCCGTATCGACGCCCAACAGATCAAGCAGCGTCGGTGCGATATCGGCAAGCCGCCCGCCGCTGCGCAAAGTTACCTCACCTTTTCCAAGGCCCAGCCCCGGCGCCGCGATCAGAATGCAGGGAACCGGATTGGTGGTGTGCGCCGTGTGAGGCCCGCCCGTTTCAGGATCGATCTGGACTTCGGCATTGCCGTGGTCGGCGATGATCAGAACCGCGCCGCCTTGCTCGACCACAGCCGGGACAACCTGCCCAAGACCCGCATCCACCGTTTCGCATGCCTTCACCACCGCCGGGATTACCCCGGTGTGGCCAACCATATCCGGGTTGGCATAGTTGACAATAATGAAGTCGTATTGTTTGCTGTTGATCGCTTCGAGCAGCTTCGTGGTCACTTCCGGGCCGCTCATTTCCGGCTGTAGGTCGTAGGTCGCCACTTTGGGCGACGCCACAAGGTAGCGTTCCTCACCCGCAAAGGGTTCCTCGCGCCCGCCGTTGAAGAAGAAGGTCACGTGCGGATATTTTTCGGTCTCGGCGATGTGAAACTGGCGCAGCCCAGCCGCACTGATCACATTGGCAATCGGGTGACCGACATGCTTGGGCGGATAAGCGACTTCGACCGGTAGCCCCTCCTCGTACTGGGTCAGGGTCGCAAATGCGAGGTTCTCGATCTTGCGCTTGCGCTGCCAGATCAGGTCGGGCAGTTTCTGCCCTTCGGCCTTTTGTTTTTCGTAGTGCTGCTTGATTTGCTGATTGAGATCGGGCAAGACGAAGGCTCGCGTCAGTTGGCGCCCCCGGTCGGGCCGGAAATTGGTGAAGATGATCGCATCACCGTCTTGCACCGTTGCCAACGGCTTGCCATCACGAATGATGACCGCCGGGAGCATAAACTCGTCGCTGACATCGTCGGCGTAAGAGGCTTCGATTGCGGCGCGCGCACTCTCGAACGTTACGCCAGTTCCCTCGGTCAGCGCCTCGTAGGCCTTGCCGGTCCGTTCCCAGCGTTTATCCCGGTCCATTGCATAGTAGCGACCGGTAACAGTGGCGATCGTCCCCACGCCCAGCCGATCGATAACGCCTTCGAGCGTGTCGAGAAACCCTAGGGCGCTGCGCGGCAACACATCGCGCCCATCCAAAAACAGATGCAGGAAGACTCGTTCGAATTCCTCGCGTTTAGCCAGATTCAGCAGTGCGTGCAGGTGGTCTTCGTGGGAGTGGACGCCGCCAGGTCCAAACAGCCCCATGAGGTGCAGGTTGCCGCCGCTGTTCTTGACGTGCTTGATCGAACCGAGCAGCGTGGCATTCTCGAAAAAGTCGCCATCGGCAATCGACTTGCTGATCCGGGTAAAATCCTGATAAACGATGAATCCCGCCCCAATATTGAGGTGTCCAACCTCGGAGTTGCCAATCTGACCCTCGGGCAACCCAACGTCCTGGCCAGATGCGGCAATAGTTGTATAGGGGCATTCGGCAGTCCAACGGTCCACATGAGGCGTCTGGGCCAGTGAGACTGCATTGCCTGGCCCTGGTTCAGTCAACCCCCAGCCATCCATAATGGCCAGGACGACCGGGCGTGGTCGTTTTATCTCACTCATAACTCCCCCTGAGCAATGCTCGATGTTCTATATGCGATTTCAGAGGTGGAAACGACCCTCGTTAACAGGACTTACGCGGTGGTGGGGGTCAGGGAGGCAAGACGCTGCCCCGAAAACTCCTTCTCGCCGCGGCCGCGGCGAGAAAAAGGATTCTTGGAGGGCTTGCAGCCCTCCAAACC
>JAKSDJ010000551.1 GCA_022360155.1 Chloroflexales bacterium
GACGCGCCATTGTTCACGGGGGTCATCGCGGGCACAATTGTGAGCGAGACATATGTCCATGTCGCCTCCGGCCTGGTCGAACCACTGACCGAAGAGTTCTTCAACGAACGCGGCGATCTGACGGTGGCGCAAGGCCGCCAGCACACTGCCGATGACCTGGTTGCGCCCCACATGCGCACCATTGGTCTGGAAACCGGAAAAATGGTGCGGGTTCTCCCTGGATCAACCCTCAAGGGGCTGATCCGGAGCGCTGTGGAAGCTATCACGAATCCAGGGAACACGTTTGCGCCTGTCCGTGAAGCCAGAAAGATCAAGAATGAAGTGACAACGCAAACGCTGGATGCCTCGGTTGAACCGCCTGAGTTGTCACTGGCCAATCGACTTTTCGGCCTGACACACAAATCACGGGGCTACCAGAGCCATTGCACCTTCTACGATGCCTGCCAGCACACAGGTGGCGCGGAGATCTATCGCCGTCTGCCGCTCTACGGCCCGCGACCGGAAAGCGCCGGCTATCAGTTCTATTTCAAGGACGCGAACCAGAAAGAATTTCGAGGCCGCAAGTTCTACCGTCGGGAGGAGTCACTTGAAGCAGGCGCGCCCTACATTGTCGTCGAGGCGTGTAAACCGAATTCTTCATTCGACTTTCGGATGCAGTTTCGGGCTCTGAGTGAGGTTGAGTTGGGTGTGCTTTTGATTGCACTGGGAGCGGAACATACCGTTCCGGCTCTTGCTGCAAAGACGATACCCTATCTCAAGGTTGGCGGCGGTAAGTCAGTCTCGTTCGGCACAATTCAGTTTAAGGGTTTGCATCTGAATATTCTCGATACTACGGCGTACGCGGATTTTGAGGCGAAAGAACAGCCACACGATATCGTCAAATGTGTTGAGGCAGCACACAACGGGAAGTTGCTCTACACACCCGGCTTTACAAAGCTGCGCAAGATTATGAACACAAAGCGCACCAATCAACGTGGCGGTTCCAGTCAAGATACGAGGATCTACTGATGGGCGCTTCCATTCAGTCGCAACAGCAGTTGGCCCAAGAACTGGCGCGTACGTTGCATGAAGCCAGTCGAAGTTTAGCGGAAGAACTAGCCAGGTTTTCATCAAAACCAGGACAACAGCCCGTTCAGCCAAAGTACAAGGACGTGATGGGAGCGCTTGTGAATGAAGCTAAAAAAGCTTTTATGTTTTACCGTAGCGTCTGTCGGACAACAACGCCGGGCAAGTATGAAAGCGCATTAAAGCCGCTCCTGAACAGGCGCGCAAACAGCCAATGTTTTGGGAATACACCGCGCAATGAAAGCGCATACTATAAACAGATTCAAAAATCACTCGAAAAGCTGCTGCGGGATCACTCGGAACTCAAGCGCAATGACCAAGGATTGCTCGCTGTTCTCGGTTGGGCAGTACGGATCGCCGAATATTACCAGCAACATTCACCCCAGGCTGAGCCACAGCCCCGCCAGCAGTTGTCGGGGAAAGGCGCACCGCAACAGGCCATCGCGAAGGCACCTGGCGCGAGTTTACCAGCCAGACCACCGGTCGATCCTGCGCAGAAAGCTGTCGATGATTTCATCCAACGAGTGAATGCTGTGGCTCCCAAAGATGCGCCAGGGATATTACCGAATCTGGCCAATCAAATAGAGCAACTACCAGCTGATGATAACCTGAAACGCCAGGCGGCGCGGGCGGTCGTAGAGAAGGCTGAACGCGATACGAAGAAGTTGGAGGGAAAGCGCTGGTTTCAGAGGCTGCGTGCGTTTCTGGAGGGAGAAACGCAGGATTAGTCAAGAGAGAACAGCAAACACTAACTGTTGATAGTCTTGCTACAGGGATTTGAGGAGGATATGGCTATGCCCCAACGCGCTCTGCTCATTTTGATTGGCGGTCGCCAGATACCCAATCTGCTAACAGCACAGTATTTGAAGCCCGACATCATTGTACCCATCGCGTCACATGAGGCGTTACGTCCGGGTGATGCGTGGTCCAAGATCGAGCCCGCACTCGGGCAGTTGTGCCCGCAAGGACTAGAAGCCCCGCTTGCGGTTGATGCTTTTGATACTGAGGGAATTCGTGCCGTTTGTCGGAATGCTCTGAATAAATATCCCGAAGCCACATGGGTATGCAACATTACCTGCGCAACCACTATTATGAGCATTGGTGCATACGAGGCCGCACAACAAATCGGAGCATCGGTCTGGTACCTCGACACGGCCGGCGGCCGCGTGGTCACGCTGGCTAGGACGCCGCCTGAGGGTAATTTGTACCACCTGAAGGTCGCCGATTATATGGATGCTTATGGACGACGGCCTAAGGAACCGGATGCTCCTCCGCCGCAACTGATTGAATTTGCACAGCGGCTCGCACAACAACCGCAAGAGGCGATGGATTTCCGCGAGGCACTACGCAGTGCGAGCCTGAATTCTCGCAGACCGCATATTGGAACAGTTCCGGCCTCTTCAACATTCATGGATTTCTGCGAGTCAGCAAAAAAAGCAGGCTTGATTTCCAAGTACCAATCGTTGCCACCACATAAAATTCAATGTGAGACAACCGGAAGTCAATTGTGGAAGTATGTTGATGGAGAATGGTTGGAGGTCTATGTCTGGTCAGTCGCGCGTGACGCGGGATGTTTTGACGACTATCGCCACAGCCTGCACCTACCGATCAGGACTCCTGAAGAAACTGCCAGCAACGAAGTAGATCTCGCCACTACCTACAGAGCATCACTTTTGATTGCCGAGTGTAAAACCGAAAAAAAGCCTTTTGATACCAAATATTTAACCAAATTGCACGCAATCGCGGCGATGGTCGGCGGAGATTTCGTTTCGCGGCTTTTCATTGCCAGCCAGTCGGAACAGTACTATCGCCATCGAGGTCTATCCCAAAAGTATGACGCCTTTTGTAGTCAGGCGCGTGCGCATCAGATTGTTGTCGTGACGGGGGAGCAGTTGAGGGATCTTGATGCAATTCTGCGACGCGAAGCCGGCGCTGATCTAAAGCAACGTCCAACCTACAGTCCTAGATGATGCAGGCAACGTCATTTGTGTGCTTTATGGAGATTGAACCATGAGCTTTCGCAATCGTGATCGTGGTGGTCGGTCGTTTGAGCCGCCGCTGCCCAAACCCTACGAGTTTGTACCGCTGCCGGAGGGAAAACTGCCCCTCCAGCCACCCGCCGGTCACCACCGCTAC
>JAKSDJ010000459.1 GCA_022360155.1 Chloroflexales bacterium
CGTTCCAACGAGGTGTGTCTGGAAGTCTCGTTGTAGTACTAACTTCGAGCATAGCTAAGATATGGGGCGAAACGCTGTCGTAATACATTGCAAGGGTTATGGCTAAACGATCTCCTAATTTATTCGACGCGCAACGCGATGAATTGCTGCAAAACAAGGCGCCGCTAGCAACGCGGATGCGCCCCAGTAAACTTGAGCAGTTTGTCGGCCAGGATCATATTGTTGGCGAAGGGCGACTATTGCGCCGCGCCATCGCTAACGACCAGCTTTTCTCAATGATTCTTTGGGGGCCGCCAGGCAGCGGTAAAACGACCCTGGCGCGGATTATCGCCAGCAGTACCAATGCCCATTTCGAGCAGGTGAGCGCCGTAACAGCAGGGGTGGCCGATTTGCGCCGGATTATTCAGGCGGCCCAGGATCGGCTGGGGATGTTCCAGCAGCATACCGTGTTGTTTATCGATGAGATCCATCGTTTCAACAAAGGCCAGCAGGATGCAGTTCTGCCCTATGTCGAGGATGGCACAATCATCCTAATTGGCGCAACCACCGAGAATCCATCGTTCGAGGTGAACAGCGCGTTGCTTTCACGGGCGCGGGTCTTCACCCTGGAAAGCCTAGCCGACGCACAGATTGGCGAACTAGTGGACCGGGCGCTTAATGATCGGGAGTATGGCTTAGGCGATCTCGATGTCATGCTGGCAGCGGATGCGCGCGGATACTTGCTCAATATGTCCAATGGCGACGCTCGGACTGCGCTCAATGCCCTTGAAGCCGCGGTGCGTTCTAAACCGCCAGCGCTCGGCACGAAACGACTCATCACCCTGGAGGACATTCGTGACGCGCTACAGAGCCGAGCTACCCGCTATGACAAGCGCGGCGAGTTGCATTTCGATGCTATTTCCGCGTTGCATAAAAGTGTTCGCGACGGCGATCCCGATGGCGCACTCTACTGGCTGGCGCGGATGCTCGATGGCGGCGAAGACCCGCTTTATATCGCCCGGCGCATTGTGCGTATGGCTATCGAGGATATTGGCCTGGCCGATCCGCAGGCTCTGCCGCTAACAATTGCTGCACAACAGGCGGTCCACTTTATGGGTCAGCCGGAGGGTGATCTGGCCCTGGCGCAAGCGGTTGTCTATCTTTGCCAGGCTCCCAAGAGCAACGCTGTCTATCGCGCCTATGGCGCAGCGATGAAAGATGTAGAGCAGACCCGTAACGAGCCGGTGCCTTTGCATCTGCGCAACGCTCCCACTGACCTCATGAAGAAGCTGGGCTATGGAAAGGGCTATGAATACGCTCACGATTTGCCGGAAGGTCGCTCCGACCAAGCGCATCTCCCGCCGAATCTAGATGGCCAAATCTACTACGAGCCGGCCGATCATGGCTTCGAGACACAGATTCGTGAGCGCTTGGCGTGGCGTGAACAGCGCCAAAAGACTATTCGCCAAGCGCAGGAACGAGATAGACAAAAAGCTGAAAAAACAGCCGCACTGGAGCACGCAAGCGAGCCGGTCATAGACGACCCGCAGGCGCTGCTGGGTGAGGAGTCGCAAGAGGTGATCGAGATCGAATCGCCGGCGCCCAGGCCAAAAACGCAACGTTCGAAACGCAAGAGATAGTTCCCCAGTCGCATGCGAATTTACTCCAATCGTACGTAGATTCTCATGGAACAATCTTGAGCAGTAGCCAATCAAGGCCGTGTCAACGCCCTACGGGATTGCAGGGGACGTAGATCTTCCGCGATCTTTCCGTTTGACATAATAGTTGATTGGCGTTTCAGGTGGCTGGGATCACTAGTGTGATGTATAATCACAGATATCGCTACTGCTACAGTCTGATCCAGAAGGAGCCTTCCCATGCTTGCTCGTGCGCAGGTTGTCATTGTTGGTGCGGGCGTGATTGGTGCGAGCGTCGCCTATCATCTCGCTGATCGGGGCTGCACTGATGTGCTGATCCTCGAAAAAGAAGCCACTGAAGTCAGTGGCAGTACTGCGCGCTCGGCCGCTGGGGTGCGCCATCAGTTTAGCAGCCCGACAAATGTCCAACTCTCGCGCTATAGCATCGAGCGACTCAAGCATTTTTCGGAAGAAGTCGGCGGGCATGCGGAACTCTATCAGGTCGGCTACCTCTTTCTGATCAATGATCCGACAACATGGGAGCAGTATCGCCACAATGTTGCAATGCAGCGCGAGTATGGCGTGCGGGTCGAACTGTTTACTCCCGACGAGGCCGCACGTTTCATTCCGCGTGTGCGCACCGACGACTTGGTCGGCGCAACCTTTGGCCCTGATGACGGCTATTGCGACCCGCACGGCATCGCTACCGGCTATTTGCGTCGCGCTCGGGATCTGGGCGTTGCGTTACAACGTGAAACAGTAGCGACTGGTTTCGAAATAACGGGCGGGCGGGTTACAGCAGTGCAAACAAATGCGGGATCAGTCGGCTGCGATATGGTTGTCAATGCGGCAGGGCCATGGGCGGGACAGGTAGCGCAATTAGCTGGGGTAAATCTTCCAGTTTTGCCGTATCGTCGCAACGTGTATATGACAGCTCCCTTTCCGCAAATTCCTGGTCCCACGCCTTTGACAGTCGATGTTGGCAGCGGCTTCTATATGCGTAAAGAAGGCGCAAGTATGTTAATGGGCCTCTCGCGGAAGGACGAGCCGAGTAGTTTCAATACAACCGTTGACTGGGAATGGCTCGATATATTGTTGGAAGCTGGTCTCTACCGCTTCCCTATTCTGGAAGAGGCCGCCTTGGCCGAGCAGCAGTGTTGGGCCGGGTTATATGAGATTACGCCCGATGCGAACCCTGTGTTGGGCCGCCATCCCGATCTGCCGAACTATGTTGATGCCAGCGGTTTCAGCGGGCACGGCATTATGCATGCTCCAGCCGCGGGCCTGGTGGTTGCCGAAGAAATTCTGGATGGACGTGCGCATAGTTTTGATATCGATGAATTGCGTATCACTCGTTTTCAAAAAGGCGCTCTGCATGCAGAGCGGAATGTGATCTAACAGCAATGCGGTGGAAAGACGCTGTTTGATCTGGACTTCTGGAAATACTTCGGTTTCGTTCAGCGTGAGTGGCGGCAACATGCGCGTTGGGCGAAACCGAGTCGTTTTTGGTTGGGCTAAAGGTATGGTTTGCAGGCGCTATACCTTTTGTGCAACAGGGATGTGACGATATCAGTGCGTCTTCGCCCAATTGCATCCGGTACTCGTCGGGCATCGTCAAACTGAAAATGCTCCAGTCTGTGACCTGCCTCAATTCTATAATACATTGCGTCGATTTGTGACTGGGGATTGGCCGTAGTTTGGTATGATTGCAGCCACACTCTCAACAGGAGAAGCTAAGCCGAATGTATCATCACTAACTGTGGGTTTGGAACTCCAATTGGGGATTGCTTGCATGTAAAGTCGTTCAGTTTAACGTCTAGCTTTCAAAATCCAACATCCAAGCATTGAGCATGATATCGCGCACGCTCCAAGATCTTTTTGTGGATCGCCTGATCCAACTCGACCGCTTTCGCCAAAGCCTGAGAGGCGCAAGTGGCCGTCGGATCATCGTCGTCACCGCCCCAGAAGGAATGGGCAAATCATGGTTGTTGCGGCAGTTTGCCAACGAGGCCCAGGAACTCGATGCCCGAAGTGTGCTGATCGATTTCAGCGATGGCCAGGCGTATGATGCGCTGGCCCTGGTTCGTCGCTTCCGAGATGCCCTCGACAGCGCCCACTTCAACCCACTGACTCAAGCCATTAACGACACAACCGTGCCGCGTCTGAGCATCGATAATGGGCCTGGCGAGCGGTCTAGCGCGAGCATATCTTTGGGAAGCGGCAGCGAGATTGGCGATGTCAGCATCGGCGATGTTGCCGGGGGAAACATTCTCAAAGACAACCTGTTTATTGTGCAGACCGACAACCCCTTGGCCTTGCAGGCTTTAGAAGATCGGATTACCAGTGTATTTTTCACCTGTCTCGCTGCACTATCTCAGGAGACAAAAATCGTCTTTCTCTTTGACTCATATGAGCGCAACTCGCTTGAGAGTGACCGTTGGGCGCCCAATACCACCGATCGCTGGATTACGAGCCAACTGCTGACGCGCATCCGTGAGGGTCGACTCGCCAATGTCCTTGTTGTGTTGGCTGGTAACCAGGTTCCTGATTTTGGAATTGAGTGGAACGCGGTGTTGGGACGTCTCCCGCTTGAACCATTCACGCCTGACGATGTCACCCAGTATCTGCGCGAGAATCGCGGCTTGACCCTTGGCGATACCGAGATCCAGACGCTGTATACCGCGATCCAGGGTAATCCTCAGTTGCTAGGCATTCTTGGCGACAATTTGGAGCAAGCAACCCGTCCTTCTGTTGCCGATGATGAATGGTAAGCTGAATTTTCGAGATCTCATGGGGACGTTATATACGATTGCAGGAGGTGGGTTTCAGCTTTTCAGCTTATTATGAGCGCCTCTGGCGCGTACTGGCGAGTAATCATGCAACGTATCTGAAATGCTGTGCAGAAGAAATTCCATTCTCAAAACTGACGGTAACAACCGTTATCGAAATCTCCTGTATAATAAAGATTGCATCTTGATTATTGACATAATCATATGATTTTACCGAGCTGTGAAAGAAACCTATTATAACCGCATAAACGAAATTGCGCTGATGGCAAAGCGCAAAAGCGGTGATACCATGTTGGCCCTCTCGCTCGATCAGGTTCTCAGGCATGCTGGCCCACGTGAAGCCGAAGTCTTGCGTCGCTGCGCCATCACCCGTTGGTTCGATACCAAAACGCTCGCCGTTCTACGGGGCAAAGAGAGCGGTAATGAACGGGTTCTCGAACTCCTCCGCAGTTACAGTTTCGTACGCGAAATTGCACCAGGCCGCCTAGCGTATCACGACCAGATCCGTTATGCGTTGCTCGAAGAGTGGCTGGCAAATCGGCCCGACGAGTTGCGCGAACTCACTCATCGCCTCGCTGAACACTTCACCGAACGGATCGCCGCATCGCAACCTGAACACATGCCCCAAACGAGTCAGCCCTATCGCCCAACCTGGCACACGATCCCAACCGGTGCGTGGGAGTTGTGGCAACGCGAAGCCATCTATTACTCACTCTGGGCGGACGCTGAAGCAGGCATGGCCAAGCTGCGCAGCACTTTTGCTGAACTGGAGGCGAATCACCGGCTGGCCGAGGCGGAAGTGCTCTTGCAGGTCGCTAGTGAGGCTCCGCTCAATCCCGATCAACAACATTGGATCGATTATTTCCGCGCGCGGATCCAACGTGCCGCTTTGCGACTCGACAACGCTGAACAAAAACTTGAAGATCTGTTGCAAGTTGCGGATCTGGATCCTGCGTTAGAAGCGCGGGCGCATCGTTCCCTGGGCGAAGTATATGCCGAGACTGGACAGTGGGCTCGTGCGACCAGTTTGTACCGCGTTAGCTTGACCTATTTCCAAACTCAAAAAGACCAAGCGTCATCTGCAGAGACAATGCTGCTCCTCGGCGACGCCTATCGGGGTTTGGGCGATAATAGCGGCGGATGGTACACCTCGGCGCTCGCCTCGCCGCGCTCATTGCGGCTCCTCGCGCAGATCTGGGAATGGCTGCTTGGTCTGCCATTTGCCATTATTGCCTTCTTTCTCAAGCGCATCGCCCAAGATTTTCCTGTTCCGCAATTTAGCGCTCATTACCAGAACTGGCTGCTGATACGGCTCTATAACACTGCCCGCAATTGGTATCGTCAGGCGCGTGCTGTCTACCAGGCTCTTGGCGATAACGTGGGAGTGTTGAAAGTCGATCAGCGCCTGGCCGAACTGCTCTTACGGTTTGGGTATCACGACAAAGCGCTGCAGCAGCTTGAGGCATTGTTACAGCGCCCGGAAGCGCAAGATCCTTATCGCCGCGACTGGCTCCAGTGCAGCATGGCCGACTGTTACCTGAAGTTGGGCGATGTGGGCAGCGCCCAGCTTATCCTGGCCAATGCCTTGAAGAATTTTCGCGCGCTCGGCGATATCCGGCGCGAAGCTGCTGTGTTGGCGTTGCAAGGTCGGGCTGCGGCGATGTCCGGGAATGCTGAAGCTGCGCTCGTGAGCTATCGCAGCAGCTTGGATCGGTTTCGCGCGCTGCGCTACACGGCAGCCCGCGAGCAAATCCTGTTCAACCTCCGGGTCTGGCGCCGCACGCTTGGCGAGGACTCCCCGGTCGGGCGGCAGATCACGGCGCTCATCGCTGCCGAGCCTGTGAAACGCTACGTTGGGCGTTTCATTAGCAGCTATCTTCCCTTGCTACAGGTGGCTTCGATTTTGGCCCTGCCCGTCATGCTCCTATTGCTAGCCTATTTCGTGCCGACGCCGGTTGTCCAATCGTTGGGGAATGGCGCACTATCCATCGAAACGTTTTACAATCCATTGACTGCGCTGGGTTTGCTCGCCATCCTGATACCGCTCTATCTTGCCGCCTACACGTTGTTGGGCTTGAGCGTGGTCTTCTTCTTGCCAATCACCCGTGTCGAACGCGAACAACCCGACGTGATTGTCACCCAACCGAGCCAAATCACCTGCTATGATAGTTTCGGCGCCCCGATCCAAGAGATGTCTTGGACGAGCGTTCGGCGCTATTATAGTCTGAATCGTACCATCTGGCAGCAGCCGTCGTCGCTCTACTCGCGCTCGTTTCTCGAAGACGAAGCCGGAGAGGATCTGCGCATTGACGGCATTACCAGTTGGTATGACGATGTCCAGCGGGACATCGAACAGCGGCTCGACGCGGCGGGTAATCAGCAAGTCGAGCGCCGGGATCTGGGGTATTCGCTGTTGCGTAGCAAGAGCGGGGTTGCCGTTGTTGTTGGTGCGGTCTTACTGCTGCTCTTCATGGCGTCCGAGAATAACTGGATACCGTTGCTGTCGGTTTTATCGCCGACTCTCTACACACTGTTCTATATAGCAGCGCTCAGCGGCATATTGATTCTCGCGCCGCTGGCATACTGGTTGGCTTACCGCCCGCTTCAACTGCGCCGCACGCTTGAACTGAGCGACAGTTGGCCGTATATTATTGCTGTCATCGGCGCATTGCCGGTGTTCTCTTTCCTGCTGCATGGCTCGACGCTCCCGGTTGCCATTTTGAATGTCAGCACCTTCATCTGGGGCGCCTATATGCTTGGCGAGGCGTGCGTGGCGCTGAGCATACCAAGCCGCAAAGTCTTGCGCACTTTTGTGGTTGGCCTGTTGCTTGTCATTAGTCTGATAGTCAGTATACCGCATGTAGCTGTTATCTTCAATGAAACCTTGAGCAGAACAACGATCGATCATGTGCAAGAAAACCATAATCTTTCAGCAGCGGAAGGGTTCCCGCAACCAGTGCTGCCATCGAATGATGTAATGACGGCGGCGAAAGATGGCATGAAGGCTGCGTCTGAAGCGCGCAGGCGCGGCGGCGAGCCGTATTCAAGCTATATCAGTCAGGGCAACAATGCCCTTATTATTAGCCAGTATGAAGATGCTGCGAATAGTTATCTTCAAGCTGTCGAAGTTGCACCGCTCAACTCTCCAGAGCAAGCGTTGGCCTATTACAATCTTGCGCTAGCATACCAGAAAGCTGGCGACGCTGAAGCAGCGCGCCGTTCTTTTGAACAATCAGGGCATATCTGTGCGCAACGCGGTTTGGCGTTGGACCGTGCGTGCCGACAAATTTCTCAAGCAGAACGCTTACTGTTTTCTCCCCAGATTGATAATGACGACAACGATAATGATGACGATACTGATTAAGAGGCTGTCAGCGGCCTTCTCACGATGAGCTGCGTGACCGGTGTAAGGAAAGAGTCTCGATCTCGTCGCGCTAACTCACCCTGGGGGAACCGTCAGCTATATCCAGACAAGAGCCATCTGTTGGCTCTTGTCTTTTTGTGGTAATTTGGTGCAATAATCTTCCTGCTGCGCAAGGCCGCACTCGTTCCCGGCAATCACACAAGGGTTGCCGAAATGACAACGAGCGAGTATAGTAGGGACTGATAGAATATCTCAGATCGTTGGGAGGAATGCCCATGACCCTTGAAGAAGCTATTACCGAGTTGAAAGGACGGATTACCGCTGTATGCCCTAGCGCCGTCATCCGTGTTATGCGGGCCTCGGCTGAAGAGGCGAGCATTCGCGCCTATGCCCCCGCCGACCAGGAAAACGCCGTCAAGGATGCCACACGCGATCGGACTATCCAAATGCTCACCGATGAGGGCCTCGATGTGCAAGTGTTCGTTTATGACATTACCACATCGCTGCCCCCTGAGGAATAACCAAGTGAAGGAGTGAGATACTGTTCCAAATAATTTGGCCTGAACAAACGCCGTTTATAACGTGCGAATTCAGCCGCATTTGGCATAGCAGGGTGAATGCGATGGCCATGCCAACCGCACTTGAACATCTTACTCGTTTAGCGTGGCCGTGTTGTTTGCACTGTGCGGTCGTTTATCATTTGGTCATTGCGTCACCCTTCTATCGAAAGGAGCCATTCCAGTGCCAAGAGGTAGCCGCGCCAGCCTAACCCAGCGATCTGTCCGGTGGCGATGGGTGCGATGACGGATGTATGGCGGAATGGCTCGCGTTTATAGACGTTCGAGATATGGACCTCAACAATCGGTGCATGCAGACTGGCCAAAGCATCGCGCAAGGCCAGACTGTAATGTGTCAGCGCGCCAGGGTTGATAATAATCCCGGCGGCGTCCAATCCCTCGGCCTGTAGAAAATCGATCAGCGCTCCTTCGTGATTCGATTGGAACGGCACTACTGTAACACCAGCAGCGGCGGCGCGTTCGCGTAGGCTCTGATTGATCTGATCCAGCGTTATTGTGCCGTAAATCCCTGGTTCGCGCTGCCCGAGCAGATTGAGATTGGGACCGTGAATCGCGAGAATCTTCATCTGCAACTCCCTCCTTTATCAAAGTAAAACAATGCTGCACCACCTTCGGGCAGATTCAGTTCATTGCCTGAAGGTGGTGCAGGTAAAACGCTACACAATTATAAAGCTGATAACTACTCGCGGACGATGACGGGGAGATAGAGATAGCGTTTATTCTCCACCGAAATATTTTCCTGCGTATTACTCAACACATCAGAAATACTGGCCGTCACAGACGGATCGCTTCGCGATGTCGCCGTAACGGTGATCGTATCGGTCGTATCGAGCTCTAAATCGGGCGGCACTTTGATACTAACAATAATAGACGAATAGACTCGTCCCGCTCTGAGTGTGACCGTGTGCGGCAAGATAGTGACATTCCATCCTCGTTCGTCGTTCACCGCTAGGTCGAAGGTGTCCAGCCCGTTGCCGGTGTTGACCAAGGTGTGGATCAACGAAACCTGCTGTTCGGGCTCGACGTTGCGGAACCGCGGCGGCGACAGTTCGGCGCGTACAACCTGGACTATCGTTGTGCGCTCCTCAGCGCTGCCGAACAGGGTTGGGTCGGTCACCGAACGCGCCACGAGGGTAGCAACATCGAGCGTCCCCGAAAGCACCGACGTCGGTACGCGCACCGTTACCGTAATTTCCGCGCTCTCGTTCGGCAGCAGGCTTACTGCTATCGGCGCAACCTCTGTTTCCCAGCCCAAACTGGCGATCGTCGAGAACGTAAAGGTATCGTCCTGAATGCCAACATTGGTCAGTGTGTGCGTATACACGACAGTCGAACCAGGGCGAGCCGTTCCCTCGTTGACTTCGGGCGTCAACAGGATTGTCATCGTTGGTCCCACGGTTGCGGTGTCGCGCCCCTCGGCCAATACTGTACCAGGCCCGCCAGCCTCGCGTACTGCAACCGTGGTTACATTCGATGTGCCAATGGCTGTTCCTGCTGGCGCTACGACGCTAACGGTCACGTTCACTTCTTCGCCCGGCGCCAACGGACCAACCGTCGTCGGCGAGACTGCGGAGGTCCAGTTAAGCGTGTCGGTCGTGCTGAGCGTATACGGGATCGTGAGGCTGCCGGTGTTGCGCAGCGTATGGAAGAATGACACGGTATCCGAAATCGTGTCGGTCGGCCTCGCGCTGCGGGTCTGCTGATCAGGAATGAGGCTGGCCCTGGCAATGCCGTTCAGTTCGGTTTCTACGGTTACGCTGCGTTGCAGACTTGGCGACAGCATCGAACTGGCCGTCACTACTACCGTACCGATAGCGCCAGCCAAGACCCCAGTCGGTGTGCGCACGACAACTTCGACGGTTCGTTCTGCCCCGGCTGACACAGCGCTGAGCAGCAACGGCGTTGTGGTTGCGCTCCAGCCCTCGCTCAAATCGGCGGCGCTGAGATCGAGGGTCAGGGTGTAGCTGTCGGTGGCGTTGCCGGTGTTGGTCAGCGTGTGGGTGTAGGTCACCACCTGGCCAGGGTCAGCATTGCCCCGCGTTGCGCCGGTGTAATCGGGCGTGAACGCCAGCCCCGGCGCCGCGCCGACACTGACGGTGTCGGTTACGCTGTTGCTATTGCCGTTGACCTCGGCGACGGCGCTGATCTGTGGGTATGATCCGGCGAGAGCGCCGTTCGGCACGGTGACCTGGATGCTGAACTGACAACTTGCGCCACGGTCCAGCGTGCTCGGGCCGACCGGGCAGTTCGAGTTGACGATCTGCGGATTCCAGGCGGCGGGCGCGTTGGCGCTCAGGCTGAAAACGCCGGCCTGGTTGCCGCTATTGGTCAACGTGTGGGTGAACGTCACCACCTGGCCCGGATTGGCGTTCTGGGTCTGGGCGGGCGAGAATTGCGGATAAGCTGTTGCAATGACATCGACGGTGTCAATCCGAGAGATTGGTGATGGCGCTGGCCTACTATTCGTCCGCGCGGTGACATCGAGTGTCTGGGCGCCAGGATCGCTTCCCTGAGCGACTTGTGCGCTGACCACAATCTGCCGGCTGGCGTTGCGGGCCAGGCTGGGATTCGAAGGCGTTACCGAGAGCAGGGTCAAGCCTGTTGTCGGCGTTACCACAATCGAGAATGTATCCGGGCCATTGCCGGTGTTGGTCAGTGTGTGAGTAAAGCTGACGATCTGTCCCGGCGCAACATTGTTCAGCGGATTGAGTGTTGCTGCGCTAAACTCGAAAGCCGGGCGCAACAGAACCCGCGTGTAGGCCTCCGCCGTGGCTGTGCCGCCGTCGGACGAGGCGACCTGGATCTGGGCTCGGTAGCCCGGATTGCCTGGACCGGTCTCATCGGGAATAGGCGTCGCCGGAATCTGCATGGTCAGGGTGACAGTGCGGCTAGCATTAGGGGCCAGTTGGAAGCTTGCCGGTGCAGCCGGATTGAGCGTCACCGTCCAACCGCTGGGCGCCAGCGGAATGGTTGCGGTGAACGTGCCGGTCGCCTGGCCGATATTCGTCACCGTATAGGTGAAGATCGCGCTGTTGGTTGGGAGCGCGTCCTTGGTCTGCACAGTCGGCGTGATCCGCGGAACAGCAGATTGTCGAATTGCCGTTGTCACTGTAGCCGTGTCTGTGGCGCTGCCGTTCGAAGCGGTCGCCGTAACTGTAGTTGTGTCGGCATGATCGGTGCTGTTGGCTGCTACAGTGACACGGGTGCGCCGTGTGCAGGAGCTGCCCGCTGCCAGGTTGGAGCACTGGCTGCCATCGGGGAACGACGTGCTTACGCTCGGCGCGGTCGAACTTACGCGCAGCGTGATCGTATCCAGACCGTTGCCAGTGTTGGTGATAATGTGAGTATAGTCGATCTCAACCGGGCTAGCGCCAGGCGTAACCTGACCGCCCTGATTGTCGGGTGTGATCGAGACGCCAAAAGTCTTGGTAGCTTGGGTCACGCTGGGTTGTTCGGACTGGAGTGTACCGCTTCCGGTCACGACCGAGGCGCGGATCTGGGTGGAATACGTTTGTCCGCCCACCCCTGCGGGCACAGTCACCGTGACGCGTACTGGAGTAGACTGTCCGGCGCTGAGTGATACGCTAGTCGGGTTGATCTGGATATTCCATCCCGAGGGCGGACTGCTACTGCTCTGTACCGAGAAAGCGCCCGTCGCGCCGCCGCTGTTGCGCAACGTGTAGGTGAAGAGAGCTGTGCCGGGCGGCAGGAGGCTTGCCGTCGTCGCGCTGACGGCGGTCAGTTCGACATTCGGCTCGGCGGGCGCTGTGGGACAGCCATTGTTATTGCCGTCAATCATAGTGGCGAACGGCGAGGTATTGCCGCTGCTGTCGGTAACGGCGGCGGTCAGGTAGCGCTTACAGTTCGGCAGTGCGATATTGAAATTGTTGCCGCTTGTCGCGGCGAGCCGGGTCACATACTCTGGGCCCTCGCCGATTTCCAAGGACGCGCTGGTAAAGACCTCGATGGCGCAGTTTGCGCCGCAATCGGTTGCCCCGCTGAGGGTCGGCACGCCGCCGACGAGGGATACGCTGAGGCTCGTCGGCGCGGCCCGGTCGTTGTTACCGCTGTTGATCAACTGGATGCCATCTCTGAAGTTCTGTGTCGTCTCGGTACGAACGATGGCGATGCCGGTCGCGCCCTGCACTCCAACGCCGCTGCCGTTGTTATTGGCGCCGTTATTCGCCAGCAGATTGCCCTCAACTCGGTTGTTCGAGGCGTTCGCGCCCTCGAAGCGGATGCCGTGGTACCACAAGCTGGGCGAAAGCGTTGAGGGTGAACTGTTTCGCCCGTTGTTGGCGATAATATTACGCTGGGCGGGATCGGTCCTGCCGATCAGGTTGCCCGTGCCGCCGCGAATATTGATGCCATCGCGCCGATTGCCCAAAGTCGCGCTGGGGTAGTTGCCGCTCGCGTCAGTGCCGATGTAGTTGCCCTGGACCTGGTTATTGTCCGCCCCGGCCTGCATCAAAATACCGGTGCCATTGGCGGAAATCACATTGTTGCGGATGAAGTTGCCATCCGACCCGTCGAGGAAGAGACCCGTACTGCCGCTGTCGATTGACGAAGCAAGAGCGCCCGTCCCGGCGGCATTCAGGCCAATATAGTTACCTTGGACGGTCGTGGCGCTCGATCCGCTCTCGAGGGCGACGCCGACAAAACGCTGGCCGCCCAGCCCGATCACGTTGCGGTCGCTAGAGTTAGGACCGCCGAGCCGGTTGCCGCTGCCCGCATAGATCTGCACGTTATCGCGTCCATTGGCGAAACCGCTGGTTTGCGAACCGGACAAGTTTGCGCCGATAATGTTGCCAAAAACAGTATTGCCGCTGGTCTCGATTCGGACGCCCTGCAAGCCGTTGGCCGAGATAGTATTGCCCGGCCCGACCGTCACGCCGGCACCTGGGTCGTTGCGGAAGATGAGGATGCCCTGCGCGCCATTTCCAAGCGCATTGCCATTCGCACCGAGGCCGATCCGGTTGTTCGAGATCACTGTATTGACAATCGGGTTGTTATTGCTGACTAGAATGCCCGCGCCGTCGTTGCCTGAGATAATATTGTTGTCGATAGTCGTGTCGACCGCGCCATAGTTGATCCCGGCCAGGCGCACCCCGGTGAGGTTAGAGATCGCGGCTGTTCCAGCAGCATTCGTGCCAATCCGGTTGCCGGTGATCCGGTTGCCGGTTGGCAAGTTGGCGCTTGGGCTGGAAATATTGCTGAAGACCGAGACCCCGGCAATCGCTGAAGCTGTATTGGTTGACGTGTAGCCTGCGATGACATTGTTAGGGCCGATCGTGTTGGTGCGCGCATAGTCGGCGATCAGGACGCCGGCTTCGACGCCAGGATTGGCGTTATTGATCGGCGCGCTACCGCTGGCGTTGACGCCGATATAGTTGCCGACAAACCGATTATTCTGGATCGAACTGCTGCTGTTCGAAACCATCAAGAGCGCGACATCAGCCCGCCCGTTGCCGGCGATCACATTGCGGTCGGCGGCATTGTCCGCGCCAATGACATTGTTGCTGGCCCCATTGTCTACCAGAATGCCGTAGAAGCCGTTGCCCGCCGCATCGTTGCCGTTCTGGGCGACGCCGATGTAGTTGCCGTAGATCTGGTTGCCCGTCGCGCCAGGGCCGCTAATGAAGATCCCCGTGCCGCCGATGCTTTCTAGCGAGCCGCGAAAGCGGTTGATCACCAGCCCGCGGATGATATTGTTGGCTGAGGTAATCTGTAGACCAAAGGCGTTGCCTAACACGTTGCCGTCGATGATGACATTGCGCTGTGTGCCCGCGTTGATCGTGATGTCGCCCTGGGCGAGCGCGGGTAACTGACCAAATGCCGAACTCAACTGAATCGTCCAGGTCGTCGAGCCATTGGCAAACAGGATTGTATCGCCGTTCTGGGCGTGGTTTAGCGCCTCACGCAGCGAACAATCGGCGTCGCATACATTGTCGTTGGTGTCGGCGGCCTTGGTCACGGTCAAGGTCCGCGCTTGCGCCCGCGCTGGCGAGCTTATCGGCAGCGTCGTAGCGAGTAGAGCCAGGAGAACCAAGAGGCTTAGGTAGCGAGATCGAAGTATCATGTTGTTTGTTCCTCCATCCTGACAGGGTACGAACATGTCATTGCAGCGCTATACGCACCTGGTTGTGACGGTCTTGATGGTTTTGGATTATTCAGTTTTTAACGTTCAGCAGCGGTTGTCGAGCATTGCTTCGCTTTCAGATAATTTCGGTGCATGGCAAGGAACTGAAAGCGATGTTTCTTTAATTGACGGGGCGTACCCAGTACCAGTCGCTATTCCTTGGGATGTGACCCGATACGCCTCTGGCAGGGTGAAAGGGTCTCTTTTGTTGTATCGCGGGCGTGGCGGAGCCGCGCCCGCGATACAACAAGATTTGGTTGGGGCCGCGTTGCCATAGGCGACTCGGCGTGTCGTTTGTGATTTCATGCGGGATTCCGCAATGGGCAGGGAAACAACTGCGTAAGCCTTGTAATTGTATGGTTGTTATTTTTACAAGGCTACATACAACGACCGATATGTGTATGTCATACTGTACTATAATGATTCTCTCCGATTTGTAAAGCCCTCAGACGGGTTTGTAGCTACGTTACCGGCGTAGTTGCGCCTTGAGCCGTATGTCAAGCCGCTTTCTTCAAGAGACAGCTAGCACGGCTGTAAACCGCGCCTACTTAGCACTGCGACGAGATTTGTCATTCTGAACCCTGCGGCTGCTTGCCCTGAGCCCTTCGGCTCTGCTCAAGACCGGCTCGCGAAGGGTTCAGGACCAGCGCAATGATGAATCTCCCTGCCAACAGTTTGAGAGCCCCTTGTACTTCGCTCTTTAGGGACGGACCGAAGGGAGGTTCGTAATGACAATGGACCGCAATCGAATGCCATAGACGCGCGCGTGCGTCATCCCTCTCCCACAACCCCCCGCGTGCGGAGGGGCAGGGGCGGACAGCACCCATGTTCAGAGCGAGGTTTGCCGCATCTTGGTGCGACCGGTTCCCCCTCTCTCCTTGTGGGAGAGGGGGGTAGGGGGAGAGGGGAAACGGCGCTTCTCAATGCCCCCCAACCATATCTTCGCCCGGATGTTCTGTCCGCCCTTAAACTCCTTGTGGGAGAGGGGGCTAGGGGGTGAGGGGATATAGATCATCCCAAAGCCTCAAACACCGAATTAGATCGGATGTTCTGTCTGTCCTTAAACCCAAAATGGGAGAGGGGCTGGCTCATCCCGATGCTTCAAGTCGCATCTCCGTCCATTCGTTCGGTCCACCCCTGAAGCTTTGCCCAGGATGACAATGTATGTGACTTTCAAGGGTGTTATTCCCGCTGCATCCTGACGGCTGAACGCTGAACCCTAAACGCTTCTGCCGTGGATGAAAAAGCACACGAAGGGTAAAACGAGCTGGTTCCTGCGCGTTTTACGTTCGCTTCGTGTGCTTCTCGAAGAAAACCGCTCGATGGGTGTGATGTTTAGCGCATAATGACCGGTAGCCAGATCCGTGGCAAATTCTGTCCACGCGCCACTGTGATCGTATCTTGCACTGTCGCCCCGCCAATAGTATTGCCTGACGAGTCGCTTAGGAAAATGTTCACCAGGTCGCGCTGTCCCGGCAGGGCTTCGCGGGGAATAGTGATCTCAACCAGGAAAGAGAACTGGTTCAAGCCAGGCTGGTTCCCGATGGTGAACGTATTATCCTGAGCCAGCGTTACGCCCGGCGTGTTCGAGCGGAAGGTTATCTTGCTGCCCAGACTCGAACCGCCGCCCAGTTTGAAGGTCGCTTGGCCGTTACTCAGGTTCTTTACCACGTGCTCGAAGTTGATCGTCGTGCCAGCGGCGGCAAAGCCCTCCCGATTGGGCGTCATCGTCGCCAATTGTTCGAGGGTGACTCTGGTTATATCGGTGACGACTTTATCCTGGGATGGGTCAGGCGTGGTTAGTTGCACCGTTGTTGTCGCCGTAATGTTGGACTGCGCGCCAAGCGGAATGCGGACTCGCACAGTCACATCGGCAGTTTGCCCTGGCCCAAGTTCAACGTTGGCGGGTGTGACTGTCGTATCCCAGTTGCTGCCCCGATCCGTTGTTGCCGCCAGTGACACCGTTCTAGTAATGTTGCCATTATTTGTCAGCTTGTGGACGTAAGGAACAATTGTATCGGGCCGGCCGGCACCAAAGCGTTGGACTGGGCTTACTGCCAGCACAAACTTTTCGAGCACTGTTGTGGTATCGGTCAGGCTGGCGGTAGCGTCCGGTTTCTTGGTTGAACTGACCGTCACGCGGGTCTCATCGATCAGGCCCGCGCGCACATTCGGGGCCGAGCCGGTCGGCAGGGTCAGCCCCAGGTCAACCGGCAGCGACTCGCCGGCGCGTACAGTAAACTGATTGGTTGGCGATACGCTTGCGGTCCAGCCCAAGGTGCTGGCGGCTTGGAGACGCAGGTCGGTCAGGTCGACCGACCCCGTATTGGTAACCCGATGCGTGTAGGTGATCGTCTCGCTAGGGATGGCGTTACTCGCAAGCGGCGGTGCGATTTCGAGGCCAAATGTCGGGACAAAAGAGGCAAACTCCGATGTGTTGTCATTGATGTCGGTCGCCGTCAGCACCAGTTGCTCGGGGAAGTCGCTGAGCGGCAGGGTCGCGGTGAAGAGGCCGCTAGCGTCGGGGACAATAAAACTCGATGGACCAAATTCAAGCAGCGTCTGGCCCTGCTGATCCGGCTTGAGAGGATTGGCGGTATAAACATGAATAGTACAGGTTATACACGAGCCCGGATCGCCCTCGTCGACCAGAACCCGCCCGGTGAGCTGGAGATTCTGATTCAGACGCAGTAAGGAGGGTGGGTCGATATCGTGGTTGGGGTTGGTCGCGCTGCCGCCAGACGGTGTCGAAGGGTCGAGGCGAATGCCATCGCCCACGCCGCCGTTCCCTGTGATCACATTTTCGGTAATCCGCACCCGTTGGGCCGTATCAGTCACCCGCACGCCAACCGCGCCATTGTCACGAATCGTATTCTGCGTGATCGGCGCATAGCGCGACGTCCCGCCGACAACAATCCCGTCCTGGTTATTCCCCTCTGCGAATAGCAAGCGCACCGTTGTTGTGAGGCTGTCGCTAACGCTGATGCCGATGGTATTGGTAAGCGCCGACCCGCCCCGGATGGTGGTCGAAGTGCTGTCCTCGACCAGAACACCGGATTGTCCATTGGTAGCGATCGTATTGGTGAGGACATCGGTTTGGCGCGCGCCATTCGCAATCCAGACGCCGTTGACGCCATTGCCGGCAGCCACGTTGAACTGCGACGTCGAAGACGAGCGACGCAGACCAATGATGTTGTAACTGATGGTGTTGGTGAGCGCACTGGCGCCACTGATCACCACGCCGGAGCCGCCGTTGCCGGAGATCACATTCTGGGCGCTCGACGACGGGCCGCCGATGATATTGTTATTGGCATCAAAATTAACGCTGCCTCGAACTCCTGGCTCGATTAAGACACCGCCCATAGTATTCGAGATGGCATTGATTGCATCGAGGCTCAAGCCAACATAGTTGCCAAGAACAGCGTTATCGGAACTTCCTGTAATACTAATGCCGTAGCCAGTATTCCCGCTGATAACGTTTCGCTCCCCGGTGCTGGCGCCGCCAATACGCGCAGACCGCGATCCGCGGTCGAGCAACACGCCGCCGGAGGTGTTGGGCGCCGCTGCTGTACCCGCAGCATTCAATCCGATTGTCGAACCGGTAATCGTATTTGAGACAACTTCGGTTGCTGTTGGCAGGGTCAATCCCACCGAGACGCCATAGCCGTTATTCCCGCTAATAATGTTCCCGATACCGACGGTGTTGTTGCTGGCGTTA
>JAKSDJ010000520.1 GCA_022360155.1 Chloroflexales bacterium
ACATAGTGCCGCCTTTAGGCGGTTTTACGGCAGTACAGCTGCCTGAAAACGGCACTACGAACACCTTTTCCATAACCAATTTGGATCGTCACATTTCATGAGCAGAGAGTTACGAGCTATGCGGATGCGCTCAAATGGTTATACTTTTGGCGAACGTCACCATCACGTGATTGGGTGCGTAAGCGCCCTGCCCGCGCACCCAGGGACGCCAAAGTACGGATATCAAGGGGAAGCGAAAAATGCTGCCATCTAGTCGACCAGATCGCTATAACCACGTTTTGTCAACCAGATGGCGTCTATGGTAAACAACCATATCACGCGGCAGACCAACCACCGTCGATCTGAATAATTTGACCTGTGACATATTCACAGCTCGCAAGAAAGAGCGCCGCATCAGCCACCTCTGCGGGCAGTCCCTGTCGTTTGAGCGGAATTGCAGCAAGGGTCTGCTGCACAAACTGACTCGTTTGCTTCTGACTCATATTAGATTGGATTTGGGTATCTTTGATCAATCCTGGTGATATTGTATTCACCCGAATACCTCGTGGCGCCAACTCGATCGCCAGTGATCGCGCCATCGAACTAATTGCCCCGTCAATAGCGGTACCAGCGCTAAACATTGGTAGACCAATGACATCAGCTGCTCCTGAACACAAAATAATGGCGCTCCCTGCCGACATTTTGGGTACAGCATAATGGATCATGGAGAGTTGACCAAAGAAGCGTGTCGCGAAGAGTTCGCGCACAGCGTGTGGGGAAACGGCAGCGACAGGGCCAAAAAGTGCGCCGCCCGCACAGGTAACCAGAATATCGATTCGTTCGAGTTGATTGCAGAGCTGCGCGACTAGTTGGTCATCCGCGACATCGGTCGCGATAGCTTGGGCGCGCGGACCCAAACGGTCAACTGCAGCATCGAGGCGTTGACGATTACGGCTTGCGATGACGACCTGCGCTCCTTCATAAATAAATCGCTCAGCAATTGCATATCCGATACCTGAACCCCCGCCGGTAACTACAGATATCTTGTTGACTAGCTGATCCGCCACGGCCTCCTCCTGTTTTGATAAGACAGAATTGATGGGTCCACAATGGATTATAGCAGTCTTGGGTGGTTTGCAATGTAATTCTGAGCATCATCGCAACCGACGCCCCGGTGAGCGATCGCAATGTGACATGTCCGGCGTACCTAACATTGGCTGGACTGGCGCAGACGGGCGCGGCTCATAATGTCGGCGCCAGTGGCGCATTGCGCCTGGCTGACGAAGATCTGGCATTTACGATTGCCTTCACAGCAGACACAATATGGATCACAAGAACAGCGGGCACGTCATGCGCCCAACGCAGCCCGATCAAACCGGGCTAGCGCTGGGCGCATGAGTCAAGAGACAAGACGGTTTGGATAGGGCTACGTCAAAGTGGAATATCAGCCGAAGATCAACGGCGCGATCGTCGCAGATCTGCAGCTATCTGTGGCAATCGTGCGCCCATTTGCACGATCTGCGCGCCATTGTAGGACATTGACGCAGCCCTACGAGTTGAACGCTACCATCACCTACAAGTTCGGCAACACCTCGACCCAGATCCCGAACAGCCCGATTCCCACCAAGAGCATCCCCGATAGCCGCCCGAGCAGCGTATATCGCTGCGCCAGCCACTGGGTGAAGCGGCGCTGGGCGGGCATTGCCAGGAGCGGCAACAACACCAACGGCCAGCCAAACCCCAGCCCAAAGACGAAGAAGTAGATCAGCCCATCGGCCAGTGAGGCGACATTCCCGGCCCCCAGGACGAAAGCGCTCACGATCAGCGGGCCGGTGCAAGGGAGCGTCATCGGGCCGAGCAGCAAGCCGTAGGCATAGGCCGTTGCATAGGGATTTTGCAACACTGGCGCTTGCGCAGTCGCCAACCGGGCGAATGGATTGCGCCCGAGCAGCATCAACACCCCCAGCACAATCACCACAGCATAGATCAACGGCAGCACGATGGGGAGCAGCGCGCCAAAGGACTGTTGCAACAGAAAGACCACCAGCCCAAGCAGCGTCATCATGCTCAGGATGCCCCCCAGCACCAACGCCCCCAGCCATCCGGTCGCCCGCGCCGCCCGTTCATTATTGGCATTTCCGGCCAGGAAGGCGATCAGCCCTGGATAGAGGGGCAACATGCACACATTGCCCAGAATGGCGCCGTTGCCCAGAATAAATGCTTCGAACAGTTCACTCATCGCTATCTGACTCAGCTTCCTTGAATAGCGGTTAACTCTTCAACAATCACGTCGGGAGACGTGATACCGGTCATCAGGTCGGTCGTGGAGCCATCGGCGCGAATAATAAAGCTGGGCGTCGCCGGCGGATTGGTGATGGTGCGGCCAAAGACATCGGTCAATGCCTGGAGCGCCTCGGGCGTCATCACGGCGAAAGTCCAATCAAAACCGGCTTCATCGGCATAGGCGGCCAGGTCGGCGCCCGAGATAGTCGTCTCGACACTGAGCGCGACAAAGGCGTATTGATCGCTGTCGAGCTGGGCGCGCGCCTGGCTCAGGTTGCCAAGCTGCTGGCGGCAGTTGGAGCACCAGGTCGCCATTGGTTCGACATAGACGATTTTTCCAGCGAAATCGGCCAGCGTAAACGTTTCGCCGGTGCGGGCGTCGGTGAGCGCCAATTGCTGCCACGCCGGTCGATCAACGGCGACTTCGGCAGGCGCTTCCTCGACGGGCGCGGCGGCGACTTCCTCGGTGCTTTCCGCTGTCGCAGTCGGTTCATCTGTCGGTTGGGGCGCTACGGTTGGCGCCGCGTCCATCGGCTTGGCGGTCGCGGTCGGTTGAGTTTCTGTATTTGGCTCTTCATCCATTGGCTCGGCTGTGGCGGTCGCTTCGCTTTGCGCTGCGGGCTGCGCGGGTTCGCTCTCTGCAGGTGTTTGTGGTGCGGCGCTGCCACAGGCCGCCAGAACAAGGGCAACGAAGGCCGTCAGGAACATACCAAATAAAAGACGTGGCATACCAATCCTTTTCATTGCTAAAACAGCGTGATAGACATATTGATCTCCTCAAACGCGCAGTATAGTTTGTAAATCTAACGTTTTTCTTACGGAACTCTTAAGACTCTGACAACATTATTTTGACCATATTGCTTTGATCACAGGGAAGCCATACAATGGGGAACGCTTTTGGCATAACCTATAATTCCAGTTTGACTTAGACATTCCGCATCTTGTCACTCCTGCACGTTGTTCAGGACAGGCTCTGAGCCCTTCGGCGAGCCGGTCCTGAGCGCAGCCGAAGGGCTCAGGGTAAACTCCGCGAAGGGTCTCTCCAGAAGAAAGCCGAGATACTTCGCGCAGCCGGTCCTGAGCGTAGCCGAAGGGCTCAGCATGACATGCGTGATGTACATTGAATTGGTATAACTGTTGAGTCGCAACGATGTCGGATCAAGCTACGACAGTCCATCGCCAGCGCGCCCGCGACCTGGGGCTGGCGCCAGGCATTTTGTCGCCTGGCCCGCTCAACGCGATTACCGATGTATCCGGTGTGCGCGTTGGTCACGTGACGCGCATCGAGGGCGCACACATTCGCACCGGCGCGACGGCTATTCTCCCCCATCCGGGCAACCTCTATCGCGAGCGCGTGCCGGCGGGGATTGTGGTGGGCAACGGCTACGGCAAGCTGATCGGCGCGACGCAGGTGCAGGAACTGGGTGAGCTTGAAACGCCGATTGTGCTCACCAACACCCTGGCTACCCCGCGCGCCGCCGATGCCATCCTGGATTGGACGCTCGCCTATCTAGGGAATGAGGATGCCGTCTCGATCAATCCGCTGGTCGGCGAAACCAACGATAGCTACCTCAACGATATCCGCGCCCGCTCGCTCAGCGCCGTTGCCATTCGTGAGGCGATTGACGCCGCGCAGAGCGGTATGGTTGTCGAAGGCTCGGTTGGCGCTGGAACGGGGACGATGGCTTTTGGTTGGAAAGGCGGCATTGGCGCCAGCTCGCGGGTGTTGCCGGCGTCGCTTGGCGCCTACACGGTCGGGGTGCTGGTGCAGGCGAATTTTGGCGGGGCGCTGTACATGGGCGGCGTGCCGATTGGGCAGCTTTTAGGTCGATATTACCTCAAAAATGCCATCGACCGCGGAGACGCCGACGGCTCGATCATGATCATCGTCGCAACCGACGCCCCAGTGAGCGACCGCAATGCAACTCGCCTGGCGCAACGGGCGCTGGCCGGGCTTGCACGAACAGGTGCGGCCATGTCGAATGGGTCGGGCGACTACGTGATCGCGTTTTCCACCGCCGAATCGGTTCGTCGTTCCTGGCCGGCGGGAGATCGGCTATTGGCCACTGGCGAGCTGCCTAACGAATTGATGTCGCCGCTCTTCCAGGCCGTCATCGAAGCGACCGAAGAAGCGATCTACAACGCCCTCTGCATGGCGACAACGGTGCAAGGCTATCAGGGCCATGTCGGCGAAGCGCTGCCGCTGGATCAGGTGCGCGCCTTGCTGCAGCGCCATCGTCCTCCTGCTTAATCAGCCTCTGTGGGAGCAAAGCCCTGCTTCTGCGCCCAGATTTGGGCCTGTTCGATAAAAAGTTTGGCCAGCGGTGAAGCGGTCTTGAATGAACGTACGCCTAAGCCGATCTCGAAGAGCGCTGGCGGATCGAAACTGATCGACTGGACGCCCTCGAAATTATCTTTGTACAGCATTTTGGGTAGTATCGTAATCCCCAAGCCCTCTCGCACCATGGTGAGCATTGTTCGGCCCTCGCTAACCATGTAACGAACGTTGAGTTGTATGTGCTGCGGCTCCAGCAGTAACGGCCCAACAAGCTCACACCCAATCTTTGCCATAATAAACGGCTCATCGGTAAAATCGGCGACCTTGATGGAGGTGCGGGCGGACAGCGGATGCTCGACAGGAACACACACCTGTAGCTCGTCTTGTGAAATAATGACACTCTCAATCCCTGGCGTAGCGGGTATCACAAAGCCCACATCGACAATGCCTTCTACAAGCCACTCGTGTACCTCCTCGCCGGTTCCCTCCAGCACAATAATTTCGACATCTGGGTAGTCATGTTGAAAATCGCTGATAATCCCCGTCAGCAAATGGGCCGAGAGCAAGGGCGGTATACTGCCAAACCGCAATTTACCAGCTGCAAGGCCACGCGCAATACCGGCCTTTTGGCGCAGAGTTTCAATTTGGGACAGGATTTCCCGTGCGTGGTGCAGTGCATCCTTCCCAAACTCGGTGAGCGTCACGCCATTGCGCCCCCGTTTGAGCAGAGTCACGCCTAATTCCGACTCGAGTTTAGCCAGCGCATGGCTTGCGGCAGACTGGGTGAGATGGATCGACGCCGCTGCCTCGGTGAAATTTCCTCTTTCAACAAGCGCGATGAGAACCTGGAGTTGCGTGATATTCATATGCAAAAATTTCATATATTTATGAACAAGTTGATTTGATTTCATTATATACTGTCTCTATACTGATAACAAGTCTCGTGACACAAATCGACCGAATCGGTAAAACGCTGTCGATTTATAGAAAAGGATACTCCTATGACCCATATCAGTTTGGCGCCACAAGATCAGTTGGGTGATTTAGAAGCATTTGCCAAAGAGGCGTACGACAGCATGGGATACATTCCGAACACCGTGCTTGCTATGGCGCACCGGCCAGAAATTGCCCGTGGATATTTGACCCTGGTGGGCAACATCATGCATAACACAACCATCGAGCCTGCCTTGATAACGATGATTGCGCAGGTTGCAAGCACCGCTGCCGGGTGCCGCTACTGTCAGGCGCACGCTGCACAAATATCAAACACATTTGGCACAGACGCAGACAAAGTCGCCGCGGTGTGGGATTTTGAAACAGATAGCCGCTTCTCTGCTGCTGAACGAGCCGCATTGCGACTTGCACGCGATGGCGCACTGGTTCCCAATTGCGTGACCGCCGAGCATTTCACGGAGCTACGCCAGCACTTTGATGAAGGACAGATCGTGGAGATCGTAGCCTCCATTGCACTCATGGGCTTCCTCAACCGCTGGAATGACACTCTTGCCATGGAGCTTGAGCAGATCCCGCTCGATTTTGCCAGTCGCCATCTGCACGGCTGGTCGCCGGGTCGGCATGCACCGGTAGCTTGAAATGCTGACGAAAAAGCTGAGGGGTTTTAGCGGCCTCTCAGCTCTGGAAAACCAAAATAATCAGCCGAATTTCTATAAAACTGGAGTGTTGCAAAATGACTCAGAAACGTTCTGTTTTGATTGTTGACGGCGGTTATGGCGGTTTTCAAGCTGCTAAACTGCTTGACGCAAACTTTGACGTGATGAAGGCAAATCTCTCAAAAAATACACACCAGGCGCCACCGCTATTATCATCCCGGTCGGCCCTGATGATGGAGCATCACAATAATGGCCTTGGCAAACTCGGCGACTGTTTCGTAGCGGTTCCGGCGAATATCTTCCAGCGATACTGCGAGTTGCATCGTGATCCTCTTCGGTTTATCGTTTCATGCTTCTTGGAGAATAGTCTTATTATCGTTCTTGTGTCAATCGATTCGATATACTCAATTAGGGCTGCGTCAACTCCTGCAAGAGCGCCCAGATGACGCAAATGAGCACAAGATTGCCGCAGATCTACAGCTATCTGCGGTAATCATATGGTTGTTCTTCGACTGATATTCCATTTTGCTGTGGCCCTAAAACACCCGATAGGCTACAGCAAATACGGGAGGCGTGAAGAGCAAAGCCTTCCACGCTGCTTTATATGAACCATCATCGACAAGATCGCCAGGTGTCACATGCCGCTCCAGGCGATTGATCGAGATGAGAGGCGACGTGCCAGCCGTCAGGTGCGTGCCGTTGTTTTAGCTGTCACCGCAGTTGAAAACGCTTCTTACCGCTTGAGATATAGCGAACTGCTGCCATAATCAATCACTGCTGAATGCGCCTCCAATACGTCAACGCCGAGTATTGCATCGATTGGGCTTGATCCTTTGAAAGCTAACGCTTGATTGACGTGAGACAAATCCATGGCAAGAAGTTCGCGAATTCTCGGCGGGATGTCGCTGATCACGAAATGTGCATCCTGAATTTGATGAATCTCTAATTGTGCTGCACCTGCACCACCTCCAAACATTGATGATTTTGTCAGCGGCAGATTCATCCTGCGCGCCAAGTCAAGACTAAACACAGTACTAGCTGCGCCGGTGTCTATCAACACTGCGATAGGACGGTTATTCAGGAAACCTTCCGTATGAAAATGACCAACCTCGCTCCTCGATAACGGAATCCGGGTATAACCATTCCAAATCAGAAATTCCATTAAAGACATGACCCTTTTCCCTTCAGCATTACAGACCATTACCTTTGTTAGCCCACAAACTTATGAAATTAGAAGCCAGCTAACAGTTGATCTGCGGGCGAAAGGCGCGCCTCTCGCGTCGATGCACGGCTTACCCGGTGCTGCCCAACCCGCTCGCAATAGCGTTGACCGTCAGGAGCAAGTGCGGCAACAGGGTCTCGGACTCGGCAGCAGCACCGTTGCGCTGCAACTGCCGCCAGGAACGGAGCAGCGCGATCTGCTGGCGATGTAGCGCGCGCAGACCTTCCTGGCGGACTTGCATCATCCCGTGGACGTTCGGGCGGCGCTCGGCCAGCGGCCCGCCATAGAGCTCTTCCAACATCTGCCGGGTCAGCGCATACTCGGTCAGGATCGGCATCAGCACGCGCTCGCGCACAGCGGCATCTTCCACCAAGGCCGCGTAGTCGCGCATTATTTCCACATCGGCTGCCGCGATGCTGGTGGCAGCGTTGCTCAGGATATAGTGCAAGGGCGACCAGCTGATCAGGTGCGCTTTGACCGCAGCAAAGCCCTGCGGATCATCCTGCTTCAGGGCGGCCAAAGCGCTGCCGACCCCATACCAGCCGGACAGATAGAAGCGGGCCTGCCCCCAGCTAAACACCCACGGGATGGCCCGCAAGTCGGCGATGGTTTGTTGCCCAGTCCGCCGAGCGGGGCGCGAGCCAATCCGGCTCTGCTCGATTACGTCGATCGGCGTTGCCTGGCGAAAGAAGGTGATAAAGCCATCGGTATGGAGCAGCGCGCTGTAGCTCTGGCGGCTGGCGGCGGCGAGGCGATCCATCAGCGGATCGAGCGAGTGCGTCGATTCGGGGGTGTGGCGCCCGATCAGGGTGGCCTGCATCACGCCGGCCATCAACAACTCCAGGTTATACGCCGCCTGGATGCGGTTGGCATACTTTTGCGCAATGGTTTCGCCCTGCTCGGTCAGGCGCAGATCGCCGGCCAGAGCCGCCGCCGGCATCGCCTTGATAAAGCGATGGATCGGTCCCGCACCGCGGCTAATCGTCCCGCCGCGGCCATGGAAGAACCTGATCCGCACGCCGCACTCCTGCCCGATCTGGGCCAGGGTTTTCTGCGCACGATAGAGTCCCCATAGGCTGGCAAAGATCCCCCCATCCTTGTTGCTGTCACTGTAGCCGATCATCACTTGCTGCACCAGGTCAGGCGCGCCGCGCTGGGCCTGCTGATAAGCCAGACTGCGTTGGGTCACCGGGTGGGTAAGGAAGGCGCGTAGGATCTCTGGGCTACGCTGGAGGTCGTCGATCGTTTCAAAGAGGGGCACGACCGGCAAACGGCAGGCCGGGCCATCTGCGGTATCGACCATCAGACCAACCTCGCGAGCGAGCAGGTAGACCGCCAGCAGATCGGACAGGCTACGGGTCATACTGATGATCAGCGCCCCCAAGCCTTCCGCGCCATAGTGATCGATATGCTCGACAACCACCCGATAGCTGCTCAAAACCATATCCGCCTCGGGGCCAGCATGCCATTCCGGGCGAGTGAAAGGTCGGGGTAGCGCCAATTCTTGTTCGAGCAGCGCCAGCCGTTGCGCCTCGCCCCAGTTTGCAAAGTCGGCTGGGGTGATGTGCGCCGCCTGCAACAACTGGGACAAGGCCAGATCGTGAACCCGGCTGTTCTGGCGAATATCCAGCGCGGCGAGGTTGAAGCCAAAGGTTTGCACGCTGCGGATCACCGGCTGTACCGACTGATCGGCGAGCCGATGGGCGCCCACGGCGCGTAACGCCTGATCGAGCCGGCGCAGATCGTCCACGAGTTCGGCGCTGCGCTGATAGCGTTTCTCTTCATGTTCGGGCGGCCCTGGGTTGCCAGAAGGGTCAGCCGGGAGCCGGGCCAGCATCAGGTTGACGATCTGGCGCCAGGGTTCTTCCGGGTTGCGTTGCAGAGCGTGCTGCCCCGCCGCGTCAAGCTCTCCGGCCATAGCGGCAAGCCAGCTTTGCAGATCGGGCGGCGGCGCTTGCAAACGGTCGGACAGGCTGAGCAGCCGGGTGAGCTCTTCCAGTTGGGTGCGCGCAAGCTGCACTGCCTGGCCGCGCAGATCGTGCAGGGTTTCACGTGTCACTGCTGCGGTCACGAATGGGTGGCCATCGCGGTCGCCGCCCACCCAGGCCCCGAAGCGCAGCTGGGGCAGCGCCTGGGCATCGGGAAGCAAACCTGAGTCGAAACCCAGAAATGACCAAGCCTGGCGCAAGCGTTGATCGAGCACCGGCAGCACCACCGGAAAGACATTGCTCAAATAGTGAACAATGTTGCGCCGCTCGGAGGCCACATCGGGCCGCTCGAGAAACACTTCGCCGGTGCGCCAGAGCAATTCCAGGCTGGTTTTGAACTCATCGCGGATGGCCTGGTGTTCATAGGGCGTCCACATACTGTTTTCGCGCTGGACTAGCAAGAGATAGAGCCGGCGGTGATGTTCGAGCACCGTGGCCCGTTTGGCCTCGGTCGGATGGGCCGTCAACACTGGCTCGATCTGCAACTGCGGGAGCATGGTCGCGATCTGCGCCGGCGACAAGCCGCGTTCGCGAACTTCCTGCAAACTCTGGCCCCAGAGCGAGCGAATAACGGCGAGCCCATGTTCGGCCTCCATAGTGCGCCGATATTGGACGGTGGCGTTTTGCTCGACCATACTGAGCAGCGTGAACGCGATTGTATAAGCCTGAGCCAACCGTTCCGGCGCGACATCGTCCGCTGGCAGATGTGCGGACGGCAGCCAGGGCAATGCCTGGGCCAGATCCGCCTCGCCGATTTCGGTCAGCACTTCAGCGAAACATTCCATCAGAAAAGTGAGATCGCGCTCGACTTTGTCGGGATCAAACACCTGTTGAAACGCTCCTATCATCCTAATCCTCTTCATTATCTAGACATGTTTCTTCTGTGTGTTACCGATTGAGAGCATGTTAGGCACAGCGCCGATGTGTGATGCCCTACTACTACAACGAGACTTTCAAGCGCACCGCGTTGGAATTCGCTTCGGGTGTCACCCTGAGCGCAGCGAAGGGTCTCACACCCGTTGGCAAGGAGATTCTTCACTGCGTTCAGAATGACATGTCTCGTTGTAGTACTACGGTGCAATTGTACGGATATTGCTGTAGGGCATCACGCCAAACCATAAAAGCGCCGCCGAACCAGGCCTGATTCAAATGGTAACGTTGGACGTTGCAAATCGAAAACATATCTTAATTATTCCAAACGACAATAAAAGTATATCACAACCGTTTGTAGTGTAGCAGGTTCGCACGTTGACACGTTGATACGTTGGCAGGGTGATCTGGTTCGTAGCAATATGACCGATGGAGGTGCAGCTTGCAGCCGCACGGCACGTCGCTGTCTTAGCAGAGTGGTCGGTTGGCAGGTTTGAACGTTCGTTCGTTGACACGTTGGCATCCTTCGGCGACGCTCAGGACAGGGGTTGGCAGGTTTGAACGTTAACACGTTACAGCCTCGCACGCTCAATTCTCAATTCTTAGTTATCGACTATTTGCGCTAGCGCAGCCGAAGAGTGAGCGGCGGTTTGTGGGGGGACAGGTAGCTGATCGACAGCTCGTCGCGGGTGACTCCGGCGGCGCAGGCGTGCTGGGGCAGTTCGGGCAAGCACACAGGGCCGCTATGGATCTTCACGATATGCCGCTCATCCAGGGTGAGCCGAACCTCGAAAACAGGCAACTCACCTTGCGGCGCAGCGCCGCCGAGCCAAAGATAGCCGCTGCCAACCGCAAGCAGGCCAAGCGTGAGTATGATACCAGCCACTTTTTCTCTCCGCATCTCCGCACCTCCTGTCTGTTCGCGGGCGCTTCGCGAAGCGCCCCGTTTTCGCGCCTCAGGCGCACACGGTGATTTGCTCCTATCCGTCGTCTGATCGTCTGCTCCCCGCATACGCGGGGGCCATCGCCTCATCACGAGTAGTACACCACAAGTACGATGCCGCCGGGTATCGGCTTGCGATACAATAGGTGATACAAAGTCGGGATCTTGGTATGCAGCGAACGGAAGGAGCGTCGATGGAAGCAACCTTCTCGTTTGGCCTCTGGCTCAAGCGCCGCCGCGCCGCGTTGGGGTTCACCCAAAGCGAGCTGGCCCAGCGGGTCGGCTACGCCACGGTGACGCTGCGCAAAATCGAAGCCGACGAGCGCCGCCCCTCCGCCCAGATCGCCGCACGATTGGCCAACCAGCTGGAACTGGCCGACGCCGCGCGCGATCAGTTTCTGCGCGCGGCGCGGGCGGACATGTGCCCGGATCGGCTGCCCGCGCCCGTCACGACTGAGCTGTCACCACTCCTATCCGCCGGCGAAGGCGCCATCCCAACAACACCGCTGATCGGGCGCGACGCCGATCTCGCGGCGATCGCGGCGGCCTTGCAGCGCGACGATCTGCGCCTGCTGACGCTCACCGGCCCGCCAGGTATTGGCAAAACACGCCTGGCCGCCCAGATTGCCAAGCAATGGGCAGCCACGTTTGAACGACAGGTCTGTTTTGTCGCGCTGGCCCCCGTGCGCGCGCCGGGGTTGGTGGCGCCCGCTATCGCTCTGGCGCTCAACATCAAGGAGACCACCCCGGATTCGCTCCTGGTTCAGCTCAAGGCGACGCTGCAAGCCCGGCGTTTGCTGGTGCTCGACAACTTCGAGCAAGTATTGGCGGCGGCGCCGTTGCTGAGCGATCTGTTGGCCGACGCGCCGCGCTTGAAGATCCTGGTGACGAGCCGGGCGGCGCTCCGGCTCTCGGTTGAACACGAGTTTGCGGTTGCGCCGCTGGGCTTGCCCGCGCCCGATCACGCGCCGCCACTTGCCGAACTGGCCGACTATCCAGCGATCCGGCTGTTCGTGCAACGGGCTCAGGCGGTCAACCGCGCGTTTCGCCTGGGCACAGAGAATGGACCGGCGGTGGCTGCTATTTGCACCCGCCTGGATGGCCTGCCGCTGGCGATTGAGTTGGCGGCGGCACGCTGCAAATTGTTTACGCCCCAGGCCTTGCTGGCCCGCCTGCACGATCGGCTGGGGATACTGACCGGCGGGCCGCGCGATATACCGGCCCGCCAGCAAACCCTGCGCAGCGCCATCGAGTGGAGCCGCCAGTTGCTTAGCCCGGCGGAGCAGCGCGTCTTTGCCCGGCTGGGCGTGTTCATTGGGGGCTGTACCTTGCAGACGGCAGAAGCGGTCTGTGCCGACGATCCAAGCCACAATCCTCAGATACAGGCGCTGCAGGTCTGCGATCTGCTGGCAGCGCTTGCTGACAAGAGCCTGGTGCAGATCGGCGCAGCGGGCGATGATGGCGAGCCGCGCTTTCTGATGCTGGAGACCTTGCACGAGTACGCCCAGGAGCGCCTGGCGATGAGCGGCGAACTGGAGCTGATCCAGCGGCGACACGCCCTGGCCTTTGTCGAGCTTGCCGAAGCGGCAAAACAGCAGTTCCTCGGGCGCGAACAAGGCGTCTGGATGGAGCGGCTGGAGCAGGATCACGCCAACCTGCGCGCCGCCTTGAACTGGAGCCTGACCGCACAGACGGTCGAATGCTCTCCCGATCCAGACTCGATCAGCGTTTGCGCGATTGGCCTGCGTCTCGCCGTGGCGCTTGGCTGGTTCTGGATCAGGCGGGGATACCTCAGTGAAGGTCGCCAGTGGCTGGAGCGCATGCTCGACCTGAGTTGCGATAGCGGGTTGCAAGAGCTACGCGCCCGGGCGTTCTACCGCGCCGCGACCCTGGCGGATTTTCAGGGTGACTATGCAGCGACCCGCATGCTCGCCGAGCAGAGTATCGCCCTCTGGCAGACGATCGGCGACAAGCGCCGGTTGGCATTGACCCAGAATCGGCTGGCTCATGCACTGGTGCATCAGGGCGACTTTGTGCAGGCGCGGACATTGCTCGAAAGCAGCAAATTGCTTTTACCGGAAGCCGGCAATGCTCGCAATATGGCCTGGGTGTTTCGCAGCCTGAGCTGGCTTGATATGCGTCAGCACGGCTACGCAACAGCCCGCGCCAACCTGGAAAAAGCCTTGGAGTTCTTGCGCAGGGACGAAGATGTGCTGCTGATCGCCGATGGGCTTGGCGACATGGGTGATTTGTTCTGGCAGCAAGGTGATAGAGCAAGCGCGCAGCGCTACTACGACGAGAGTTTTGCGCTGGTCCAAACCCGCGGCGACATTCGCGATCTGCCCGAGATGCTCCACCAGATGGCGTGGCGCGCGTATCGGCAGGGTCACTACGAGCGCGCCGCCGGTCTCTTCGGCGAGGACGCAGCCCTGGCCCGCAAGCAGGGGCGCTGGCACGATCTGGCCTGGGCGATCAATCACCGCGGGGATGCGCTGCGCAGCATGGGCGACTATGCCGGCGCCAACCAGTGTTACACCGAGGGTCTGGCGTTGTTTCGCGAGCAAAACCACAACCAGGGTAGCGCCTCGCTGCTCCACAATCTGGGGTATGTTGCGCTGGCCCAGGGTGACACTACCCAGGCCAGCGCCCAGTTTCGCGAAAGCCTGCAGATGTTTCTCGAGATCGGCCATACCTGGAGCGCCGCCGACGCCCTGGCCGGGCTTGGAGTTGTGGCCGCCGCCACGGGTCAGCCCGCGCGCGCCGCCCGGCTCCTGAGCGCCACCGGGGCGCTGCACGCCACGCTCGACGCCAGCGGGATGCTGATCGAGCCGGCCAACCGCATCGAATGGGAGCAGAGCATGGCAACGATCCGCGCCCAGCTCGCTCCGGCAGCGCTGGAGGCTGCTTGGGCCGCCGGGCGCAGCATGTCGCTTGAGCAGACGGTCGCCTTCGCGCTGGAGCGCTGGTGAGCGGCAGGCGCTGGAACGGGCTAGGGCGCTGGTTCTCCCACACCGCCGCCAGCGTTCGGTATTGCAGGACTCCGTTGCGAGGGATGGATGCGCTCATGATGAGCAAGAGTTGGGACAAGGAGAAAAGGGGTGTTAAGCCAATCCAACGCCCGGCCATACGCTGTCAAAAGCCGTGCTCTTCGGTATCCATCCAATTCGTGCGGCTGCGGCGCATGCCTCCGCTGCGATACATGCATGAGTTCGACAGGAGGAAGGTCGCCGGCAGAGCCGCATCGTGATCCTGATCTCACACCAGCTAGAAACCGTCCGGATGGCCGATCGGATCGTCGTGCTGGCGGCCGGGTGCATCGCCGAAAGCCGCAGCCACACCGAGTTGCTGGCGCGGGATGGGCTGTACGCCGAACTGCACCGGCTCAAGACCGGGTCGGCGATGTAGGCGGCGCTAACGCCTAACTGTACCATGCAGCCGCGCGCCCACGACACACAATGATGGTCCTATTTCCTTACAGGACTTGAGTACTATCGACGGCGCATTCCATCACTGGTACGCTGTCTGCGACGCACAGACGACGAGGCGAGAAGGCCAGCACCTCACTCCACGCAGCACCATACTCCGCCCAGCGCCTCACTCCACGCAGCTTTGGATTGAACCTGATTGAAACAAATTCCTCGCACGGCAGGCGGAGGGGTATATAGTGATGGCTAGTGATCCGGCAATACCGAACATGTCAGTGACGCTTGATATTGGATGTGGTCGGAATAAACATAATGGGGCGATTGGTCTGGATCTCGTTCGATTAACAGGTGTAGATATCGTGTCCGATATCGAGAAGTGTTGTCTCCCTTTTGAAGATAACAGATTCCAAAAGGTCTACATTCACCATGTACTTGAACATATCAGAGATCTCACCGGCGCTCTTGATGAAATCGAACGCGTCTGTGCTACAGGGGCGATTATTGAGATTCTCGTTCCATATTTTACATGCGTAGGCGCTTTCGGTGATCCAACACACGTAAGGTTTTTTACATATCACACCTTTGATTATTTTACAGACGATGAAAAACGCTACATATGGTTTAGCGACACCAGATTCACGATCAAGTCGCGCTATATTGGCTTTGGGCATGTATTCCGCACCATAGGAGTCGAATGGTTTGCCAATCGGTTTCCTGGCATTTATGAGAACTTCTTTGCATACATATGCCCTGGTCGAACACTCAAGGTCGAGTTAGTTGTAGCCTAAACGCCCTGTCTAGATTAGGTGGCAAGAGTAGGCTTTGAGCCGCTGCATAGTCAGCTTTGCACCCTCCGTGCGGAACAGGAGAGTACGATGCGCTACCTTGAACGAACCGCACCGCTGACCGGTCTGCTCATCCTGATCTGGATGCTTGCCGGATGTGCAGCGGTCCCGCCCCAACCCACCCCAACCGCCCCGTCCCCTTCCACCGGCGAGCCGCCATTGCCCCCGCCC
>JAKSDJ010000774.1 GCA_022360155.1 Chloroflexales bacterium
CAGATAAGTGAAAAGACCCACTGACGCGGCTAATGCACAGTCATGGTTCTCCACGCAGCGAACTGGAACCTGCGAATACGACAAGCCCTCAACCTGTCAACCTGTCAATCTGTCAACCTGCCAACGTCCTACTGTTGCTGCTGCTGCGTTGCGGCTTCCAACGGCGCCCACTCCATTTTCGGCAAGAGATCCTCGGCGGGCAGCGGCGCGTCGGTCGGCGACACCTTGACGCCCACATCGAGCTCGCTCTCGGCGTCGCCCTTGAAGACGCCGCGGGTCGGCGGCACGTCGGCGTAGTCGCGCCCGACGGCGGTGCGGATGTGCCGTTCGCCCGCGAGCAGGTTGTTCGTCGGGTCGAAGCCGACTCAGCCTAGTTCGGGCAGAAACGCCTCGACCCAAGCGTGGGAGGCGTCGTCCTCCGAACGGTCGTGGTCCTCGCGGCGGTGGAAGAGATAGCCGCTGACGTAGCGGCAAGGGATGCGCAATTCGCGCACCAGTGCAATCATAATGTGCGCAAAATCCTGGCAGACCCCCTGACGTGATCGCAGTGCGTCGTCGATCAGTGAGTCGACGTGCGTCGTATCCGGGGCATAGTCGAAGCTTTCATACAAGGCGGTGTTCAACTCGCGCAGCAGACCCAGGGGGTCGTCACGCCGCCGTATATTAAGCTCGCGCGCCAGGTTGTGCAACCGATCGGTCGGATGTGCAAAATGACTGGGCATCAGCATGTCCCAATAATCGTGCTGCGCTGTCAGTTGATCGAGTTCATCCCAGGCAGTGGGAGTGAGGGCAGCGGGCAGCTCTGCCTGCGGGGCTTGTTCCATCACTGCTTCGGCGGTAATGGTCAATTGGATGTGACGACCGGGCACATCGAAGTGGTGGACATTATTGCCGTAGTGGTCGGCGTAGGACAGCACTCGCGCGTGTGGGTCTGTCTTGAGGGCGAACTGGAGGCAGCGCTGTGAGCCTTCACTCCGCGGCTGCATGCGCACTTCCATAATACTCTCGCTGACCGGTGCGCTTAGGAATATCAATGATGAGCGGCGAGGGATGGTTAGGCGGCGATCCGTCCTCATCATTCGTGACTACTCGAATAAGACCCAGGTGTCCTTGCTGCCGCCGCCCTGCGATGAGTTGACAACAAGCGAGCCGCGGCGCAGCGCTACGCGAGTCAATCCGCCCGGAATAATCTTGATCTCTTCGCCATACAAGATATACGGGCGCAGGTCGACATGGCGCGATTCGACCTGGCCATCAATGAAACAAGGTGCGCGCGAGATAGTCAGGTGGGTTGGGCGATGTAATTGCGCGGGTTGGCGCAGACGTGCTGCCGAAACTCCTCGCGCTGCGCGACGGTGCTGTGTGGCCCGATCAGCATGCCATACCGCCCGACTCGCCAACCGCTTTAACCACCATCTGGTCGAGCTTGTCCAACACGTGACTGCGCTGGGCTGGGTCGGAAAGCAGATATGTCTCGACATTATCGAGCACGGGATCTTCGCTCAGATAGTAGCGAATCATCGCCGGTACGAAGGCATAGAGCGCTTTATCGTCGGCGATGCCGGTGCCAATTGCGTTGGCGAGGGCGACATTGCCGGCGCGATTGGCATTGAGCAGACCAGCTACGCCCAGGGTCGGGGCGGAAGGCCAGCGGGTCGAGAAAATCGTCATCGAGCCGGCGATAAATCACATCGACGCGGCGCAGTCCCGCCGTCGTTCGCATATAGACGACGTTATTATGAACCAAGAGATCGCGCCCCTCGACCAGTTCGATGCCCATCTGTCGGGCCAAAAAGGTGTGTTCAAAGTAGGCCGAATTGTAGACGCCGGGTGTAAGCAGCACAATCGTCGGGTCGGGCCGGTTCGGCGGCGCCAGCGCCCGCAACGTCGCCAGCAAGGCTTGTCCATAGCTGTCGACCGGGCGCACATTATAGTTGCTGAAGAGCAAGGGGAACACGCGCTTCATCACCTGGCGGTTGGCGAGCATATACGAGACGCCGCTGGGTACCCGTAGGTTATCTTCCAGAACGACAAAGCGACCATCGGTGAGCCGCACCAGGTCGGTTCCGACCACCGAGACGTAGATATCGCGCGGCACGCGGATGTTGCGCATCTCGCGACGGAAGTGGCGGCAGGTATAGACCAGGTCGCGCGGCACAACCTTATCGTTGAGGATCTTGCCGTCGTTATAGATGTCGTTCAAGAACAAGTTCAGGGCCGTGATGCGCTGGGTTAACCCGCGCTCGATCGTGGCCCACTCGGCGCCGGTAATGATCCGCGGCAAGAGATCATAGGGAAAGATGCGCTCGGCGCCGTCGCCGTCGCTATAGACGTTGAACGTAATGCCCTGGTTGAGAAACGCAATATCGGCGATCTTCTGGCGCTGGTAGAGTTCAGCGGCGGGTAGGTCGTGCAGACGCTGATACAGCGCTTGGTAGTGCAAGCGTGATGTACCATCGGAGTCGAACATGTCGTCGTAAGCATGGTCGAGTTGGTAATTGGTAAATGGTGGCGCGAACATGCGCTGTTGTCGATCGTCAGTGACTGTCACAGGCAACCCAAGAACAGCAGAATAGACACAAAAACCCCACACGGTGGTGCAGGGCGACTATGCCAGTATTGCTACAACTTTCGGTAGCTTACATAGTACAGGGTAGCGGTAGATTCGTCAAATAGTTATGCTAGGACCGCGTCAACGTCAGGCAGTCGAACGCAAATAACGCGAGCGGGCGCAGCCTCGCCGCATGCGTCTGCCAAGCTGCGACGGACGTTCCACGTTGCCTGCGCCCGATGAGAGCGTATTGCCGCCTGCTATCTGTTGTATAATATGCGGGCATCCAAACGTCGCTGCTGCTACCGCAAAATGATGCAGTATTCACTAGTTGCATACGCGTTGGAGGAAGCGCGATGACAATGGCGCCTTTTTTTCAATACTTTCCTGATATTGCCGCTGCGGAAACCCGGTCGGCGCATGTGTCAGGTATGCCAGGGCTGCCCGATGGCGAGTGTGGCTTTTTTGAGTCCTACTGCGTGGAGCCTTCCTGCGACTGTCGGCGTGTGCTGGTGAACGTGGTCCGAGCCGATATCCCGAACAAAATACTGGCCACAATCAATTATGGATGGGAAAGCGCCAAGTTTTACGGTAAATGGCTGGGCAATATGGCCGATGCCGTGACCGCCAAGGGGTCGGCGCTCGATCCCTTTAATCCCTAGTCGGCCTATTCCCCAGCTTTGTTACGGCTGTTTATGACCCTCATCAGCGATCGCGCCTATGAAAAGCGCCTCAAGAAGCACTATACAATGGTCAAAGCCAAGATTAAGGCCGGCAACACGCCCTCATCGACCGCCAACAAGAATGCGCCGTCGCCGGGCTCCTCCGAAGTACGATGCGGACGTCGCAGCTAACGCGAATGCCACCGTCGCGATCCTAACTATAGGACTCTAGCAAAGTGTTGCAATTGACCGCAGATACTTCGAAGACACGTCGATTGGCGGTAGATCGCTACAGACCGATGGTGTTTTGTCTGTAATCGGCAGTTTACCTGTGGCGAAATCCTACCCTAACCAAATGATACGCCGGTATCCATTTGGCGCACAACCGAGGAGACAGCCAAAGCTGTCCAGGTTCGTGCGCCTTTGAGGAGAACCCATTCCGTGCAGAAAGAACACGCGGCTCCGACTCGTCCGATTCGACAAGCTCGGTTACGTCGAATCTGGCAAGATGTCAACGCTATTCCCCTAACCGTTCTGGCAATATACCTGCTTGCCATTTACATCATACTCATCTCGCTCTATAACCTGTTCCTAGGTGTGCAGTTTCGCCTCGCGACGATGACCCTCGCCTTCCCCGGCGATACGAGCGATCCGCTCTATGAACTGGGGACATCGCTGGGCTTCTGGAGCATGATCTATTTTTGTCTGAACTTCTTGCTCGCAACCCGTTGGCGCTGGATTGAACGCTTGTGCGGCGGTTTGGATCAGGTGTATCAACTCCATGCTTTTGTTGGGAAAATGACTCTCACTATGGTCGTCCTACACATGGCGATCCTGGTGATCCAGGCTACGCCCGATCTGCAACTGATCGCCACCTATGTCGTTCCCGGCATCGATCTGTCGTACACGTTCGGCCTTCTGGGGATGCTCATCCTGACCACTCTCGTTATCCTCACCATCTGGATTAAGTTAGCGTATCACATCTGGCTGGAGACGCATAAGGCGATGGGGCTGGCCTACGTGCTCGGCGGTATGCACGCCATCATTCTCCAGGTCGACTGGTATATGATTGTGCTCACGGCGCTGGGTGGCTATGCCTGGTTCTACAACCTCTTTCTCTATCGTCGCTTCGGCCCGCGATACGCGGGAACGCTCACCCACAACGCCCTGAAAGCTGACGTGAACGAGCTGCAGATCAGCCTCGATCGTCCGATGCCTGTGCAGCCTGGTCAATTCGTCTTCATCGCGGTGCAGCAGTCAGCGCATCCCATTGCGCTGGAACAGCATCCCTTCTCGGTCTCCCAGATCATCGCCCCGCACAGCATTCGGGTCTCGGCCAAAACCCTGGGCGACTATACCGCCAAATTACGCCACCTCGCTGTGCATGATCAGCTCATCGTCTTTGGACCCTACGGCGCATTTGGTGAAAAATATCGGACCACCTGCGGGGACATGGTCTGGATCGCGGGCGGGATCGGTATTACGCCGTTCTTAAGCATGCTCCAAGCGGAAGGAACCGCCGCGCCAACCGTGCAACGAGCGCTTCACGTGATCTGGACGGTGAGCGCCGCCGCAGATGCGGTGTACCACGATGAGATCTGCGCGGTGCAACAAGCTGCGCCCCACATCAGCTATCAGCTCCATGTGAGTTCCGCTAGCGGGCGACTCAGCTACGACGCCCTGGTTCGCCTGCTTGGTCAACCAGCGTTAGCGCAGTCGACCATTTTCATCTGCGGCCCGCTCCCGATGATGCACACGCTCAGGCAGCAGTTCCTCCGCCATGGGAAGCAACGACGCGCTATCATCACAGAAGAGTTTGCGCTGCGATAGTGGTAGGCGCTGGGCGGGCAGGAACGTTGTTGTCAGACCGCAAATGAAACAGTGTGAGCAGGGTTCGATCTCGCTCACACTGTTTCGTGTGTATCGATGCAGCGACGATGCTGCTTGTAAGACGCGCGCCCGATTGGCCACGCAGTGACAGCTACATGTTGTTCGTTACGTCGTTATCGCCGGGTGCGTCGCCAATCGGATGTTCCGCGCCGCCGTTCAGCAGCGCGTGTGCCTAGCGTAGCGAGCTA
>JAKSDJ010000152.1 GCA_022360155.1 Chloroflexales bacterium
CGTCCGACTATCCTGGCGTGTTTGTGCAGCCCTTCCGGCATGCCAACCACCTCGCTGGCCTCCCATATAGCGTGACCTTTCCCTGGGCGCTGGTCTATAACCGCCAGCATTTCGACCACGCCGCGCTTGCCCCGCCGGCTAGCGATTGGAGCCACGATGACTTTCGGCGCGCCGCCCAACAACTCACCCAGCCCGCAAACGCGCAGTATGGCTTTGCCGCCTTACAAAGCACCGATCTCAATTTCTTTCTACGCCATTTCGATGCAACGCTGTTTCGGGTGAACGACACGACGCTGGAACCGACCTTGACCGATCCGAACGTCGTGCAGGCGGTCCAATGGTACGTTGACTTGCTCCAGCAAACGGCGCCGAATGAGCATCTCCCCCAGTATCGGGCCGGTGATCCAAGTGGGCACGAGCTGGCGCGACAAGCCATAAATGGGCAGGTCAGCATGTGGTTTGCATATGGCGGGAGCAATCCCCTCTTCAGGTATCGCGATGCGCCGGCGGTGGAGCACCTCGGCGTGACGTTGCCGCCGCTGGGGTCCGGGAAGCTGACCGCCGACGACTTCTACCTCGACGGGCTGTACATTGCCGCCGACACCCAGGACGCCGCCGGCTGTTGGGCGTGGGTGACCTATCTGAGCCGCGATCCGGCGGGATACGTCATGAAAATGCGGTTTCCGGCCCGCCAGTCGGTGGCGGACTCGGCGGCCTATCAACAACACGTGCCGGCGGCGGCGCTGGCGATGTACCAGGCCTACCGCACCGCGTTGAGCGCCAATGCGGCGGCCATCGACCCGACCCAGGCGATAGATTTTTCGGACCCGCGCTTTGAGCTGTTCTGGTTCTATCAGGCGGTTGACCGCGCTGTGCGCGGCGATAACCTGGACGACGCGTTACATCACGCGCAAGCAACCACCCGCCACTACCTCGCCTGTGTGCAGGACGGGGGTTACTTCGGTCAATGCACGCGCCAAGTCGACCCGGACTACGAGGGGTGGTTGTTAGAGACAGCCCGGTAGCACGACAGCGCTTTGCTAGGGGTCGTTCCGGTTCGTTCGCAAGTGGGGCGGCGAGGTCATCCTCGCCGCCCGGCTCGTCTACCAGAATAGTAACACGCACCGTTATAAATACGGGCTTCCGTAGAGCCCTGATTGTTTTTTCGGCCTAAAATGGAACTCTCTCCTCACTTGAGCCTAAAAATCGGTCGAAATCGAGGTGTGTTCTCTACTTGGATACACACGTCACCGAAATATGCAAAGTATTTCCGTAAGATGAGGCGACATGTCCAATACGGATCTATCGTACAAGCGTCAGTCAGGATCAAAGTGTTAGGCTTTAACTTCTGACGCTCGTGGCGAGGACATTTGGTAGGCCACATGTGTTCTGTTCTCTTGAGCGTACTCTATCATCATTAGGGCAGAACACATCATAGCAATCGAAGGGTAGAATCGATCTGTTCTATCTGGTCGATGACCAGATACGCGATGTCCCAACTATGCAGGGTGAAGCTGAACGCGATCAAGGTATGACCATAGCGATGCTCTTTTCCTCTAGAAATGCTAGCATATCCCTTATCTGCCGGATTAGCATATGTTTGTAAAAGGTCCATGGTTTAGGCTGAAGGCAATAACCTCCACTCGATAGCTTTTCAACGAAAGGCGTGTGTATGCGATATATACGCTTCTTATTTGTTATCTTCCTGCTGCTCGGTTCATTCAGTGGCTGTATGCCGTTTGTATCTCCGTCGGCGCCGAGTGCTCCACCACTTCCCACCGCGACAATGAGCGCCACCGTGATTACCTTCGCGGCCCCTGCGGCGCACCGCCACCGCTATGAAGCGGCCATCTTGGCATTTAATACACAACAAACCCACACACGGGTTCAATTTGTCGCTTTTGATACGACATCCGATATCACACAGACGGCCAGCGCAGCGGATACGGCGGTTGTTGCCGTGCGTGATGCAACCGCAATAAGCAATGGCGCACTCGCCGATTTACGTCCGTTGATGGAGGCTGATCCAACCTTTGATCGCTCAGATTTCTATGCGCCGGCGCTCCACGCCGCGTCGACCCAAACTGGCGTCTATCTACTTCCGCATATCGTTACACCCGCTTTGTTGTTTTACAATAAGAACCTGTGGGAACAGCGCCAGGCGCCACCGCCTTCACCCGATTGGAGTTGGAATGATGTGCTACACGCTGCTGCACAATTATCCCAACCCTCCTCAGAAACGCCCATTTATGGCATATGGGACGACCAATCAGGTTTCGAGCTCTGGCTTAGTCTCCTCGCTACACAGCATGCACCGAGCATAGCCCAGCCCATCGAGCCGATTCAATTGGACACGCCGGCTCTTGTGGCAGCTCTCGATAATATTGCCGCGTCGATTAAAGCTGGAGTAGTGTATATTTCCCCCGACTCGCAGCAGCAATCCAGCTCGGCAGCCCTCACAGACCTGATTCGGGCGCAACAGCTTGGCATCTGGCCTGGGCGCACGGGTTTGCCAACGTCAGCGAACGCAACACTCCCCTTCGCAGTCGGCGCTGCGGTTGCGCCGCCCACCATCGGCGGCGGCGTGAGTCTTCATACGAGTTATAGCATGAGCAGCGGCGCCCAACATCCTCAAGCTGCGTGGGACTGGTTATCCTTTCTGAGTCAACAAAACCTTC
>JAKSDJ010001005.1 GCA_022360155.1 Chloroflexales bacterium
AACGACTACACGCGCGGAACGGGGTGGGAGCTCAAGGTGGCGGTTGATATCAACGACAACGGGCAGATTGTGGGTTGGGGCGTAGTGCATGGCGTGTCGCGCATCTTCCTTATGAACCCGGTTGTGTAGTATGGGTGCGCCTAGAGCATGCGATCGTCATTACGTGCATCGCCGCGCCGCGGGCGCGACCGGCAGGCGGATCACCACCAGCGCTGACGCCAGCGCCGGGGCGCTGAAACGGCAAGCGGCGATCTGGTCTCTGACGGCGTCCTTGCCAGGCAATACATTGATGCGATGTCACGTACCGGTTGGGATAAAGGGATGTGCGTCGTGGTCTGCGGATGACGTGAACCTATGCTCTTGATCCTGCAACGAACCATCCGGCGCGTGCTCACCCTGTGCCTTGGGCTGTTGGCGCTGTGGTATCTGGGCCATGCCTTTGCGCTGTTCCGCATAAACCATCACGACGCGCCGGCGAACGCGCGGCCTAGCCTGGCAGCGGCGGCCATCAACGCTCAGGCGCACCCGCTTGATCTCGTGGTGGTCCGCATCACCACCCACGTCGCGCCCCAACAAGCCCGCCTCCGCCTCACCTGGACCCAGCACGCCCGGCAGCGCCACGTCCTGCCGCTCACCGTCCGGCTCGATGGCGGTCCGCAGACCATCGTCGCCCCGGTCGGCGCGCATCCGGGCTGGCAGGGCGGGGTGCGCAATCTGCGCCTGGTTGCGCCCTATTGGGAAGCCCCGCCGTTCCACGTCGCGCGCATGCAGGTCGTCGCCCACCCGCCCCTGGCCCTGGACGGCTGGCTCCTGCGCGCCGCCGCCCACGCCATCCCGGCGGCGCCGCCCGTGCTGCCGCCCTATGCCCAGGTCCAACGCGTGATCATCACCCTGCTGGTCGCCGGGCTGGCGCTGGCCGCGCCCGGGTCGCACTGGCGGCGGCGCCTGGCGCTGGTTGGCCTGGCGCTCGCCGGGGCGCTCAGCCTGGGGACGGTCCTGACCTTCATCAACCTGCTCAGTGCGGTCGGGTCGACCTACGGGGGGGTGAGCGATCAGACGGCGGCCCGCCAGGCGCCGACGTATACCGCACGTTCCAGCGCCATCGCGCAGTTGCTGGCCGTCGCTGATCAGCTGCCGGCCGGACCGGTCTTGTTGCTCGATGTCAGTCCGGTCAGCGATCTGCTCCACCGGGCGCGCTATCGCTTCTATCCGCGCCGGGTCGATGTGCGCAGCCCGCAACAGGTGCCCGCCGCGATTCCCCAGCTGCTCACGACGCACTACACCGCCGCGATCCAAGCAACCCCGACCGACCAGCCGCCCGCGCCAGGCTGGGTGCGCGTCGCCGCGCCAGCTGGTCCGCTGGCGGTCTGGCGCGCTCCGGTGGCGACCTGGCCGGCAGCGGGCGCGCCGCTGTTAGCTGGACTGGTTCTGGTCGGCGTGGTCGGCTGGGCATGCGCTGGCGCGCTGGGGTGGCCAGGCCGGCTCGCGATCGGGGCAGCCTGGCCCCTCGGCGCGGCCCTGCTCGCCGGGGAGCGGGAAAACGCTCTGCTTTCTTCTTTTACGGTGAGCTAATGACAGGGAACACATTCGGAACAATCTTACGCGTCACAACATTCGGCGAGAGCCACGGCCGAGCAGTCGGTGTTGTTATTGACGGTTTTCCTGCTGACTTTGAGATTGATGAG
>JAKSDJ010000083.1 GCA_022360155.1 Chloroflexales bacterium
CAATGACACGCTCCACAGTATAGCGGGTCGTTTCCAGCCGATTGAGTTGCTGCACCCGCTGAACGACTGCCGCCGCGCTCATCCGAATAGTGGGCGTTGGCGTTTCCAGCAATTCAGACACATCAGGCACAACGCCGCCGAAAAAATTGCCAATGCTGCTTGTGGCTTGATTGAAAAAAAATCCAACGATGACCAGCGCTAACAAGCCCCCCAGAAGCACATAGAGGGTCGCTGCCGCACAACTACCCCCACTGCTACGTCGCCGTCTACGCAATCGATCGTCAGAGCGGTTCAAGCTACGCAGCGCATAATCATCGATATCGTCATCATAGTAGTATTCATCAACTGTATCGTCGACCTCATCGCCGCGCGCCTTACGCAAGCTGCGGGTCATAACCGTCTCACGTCGACGGCGGGGCTGCCGGGCCTCTTCATCTTCATCACCCCAGGATTCGGGATAGCGAGACATAGTACCTCCGTCGCGCCTATGGCAAACACGACATATGAACATGATTACGAAATATCAGCATAGATGTGACGTTGCGATTCGCGTTAGAGTTTCGCACCTACGTGTACTGCTACTGAGCCCATCCCCAACAGCTTGTAGGTCACATACTCCCATCCAGCGTCACGCATCATCTGCGCGAGGACTGGCGGCGTCGGGAAAGCTCGCGCCGATTGAGGCAGGTACATATACGCACTGCGATCACCACTGAGGAGCAAGCCAATCCAAGGAACAATCTGTTCAAAATAGAACTGGTGGCCGAGGCGCAAAAGCGGATTCTGCGGGCGAGCCACTTCTAGGCAGGCCATACAAGCGCCAGGTCGAGCCACACGCCACATTTCGTGAAATGCTGCGCCGATATTGGTAACATTGCGCATTGCAAAACCCGTAGTGATCGTGTCGAATGTATTGTCTGGAAAGGGCAGTTGTAAAGCGTCGCCGCCAGCAAAAGCAGTAACGCCCGGCCGGATAGAGGCGGTGCGCCCAACATTGCTGTACATTTGCAGTTTGGGCCAGCCAGCATGCATCATAGGAACGCAAAAATCAACCCCCACCGCAATCCCATCAGGCATCCAGGCAGCCAATAAAGGTAGAAAATCCCCAGTGCCTGTGCCAATATCCAGTGCGCAACCATTGACTGGCGGCGCAACGGCAGACACAACATATTGCCGCCAGGGTTGGTCAAGGCCAAACGTCATGATCCGATTAACTCGATCATAACTCGGCGCGATCCGTGCAAACATACGCTCGACGTATGTCGCCTTTTCCGCTTGCGGAGGAAGAATGCTCACCAGCTACTCCACTAGAGCTACAAGATTATGCATTGAGCGAACTATGCGACGAGACGTATAAGTGTATTGCATTGACCGCCGCCTGAGCCTGGAATAGGAGCAAGGCGCAAAACTGGACCCTTTCAGCAAAAGAACAGCTTCCTGCTCCACATACAGCGCGGCGATTTGGATAACATCGGCAGGTTAGCGATTCATCTCGTAGATTAAGCGCAAGCCCTCAAGAGTCAGGTATGGTTCAACAGCAGAAATTGCCGAGGTCTCGTTGGCAATCGCTTCTGCCAGACCACCGGTAGCCACTACGGTGCAAGGCTCATCCATCTCCTGTTGCATCCTTGTGACCAAGCCCTCGACCAAGCCCGCATAACCCAGGATCAGGCCTGATTGGATATAGTGAACCGTATTCTTACCAATCACCTGGGGCGGACGCACAAGTTCAACCTGATACAGGCGAGCAGCCGAGCGGAACAAGGCCTCGGCGCTAATCCCGATGCCTGGCGCGATGGCGCCGCCAATATAAGCGCCATCGGCAGTAATGACATCAAATGCTGTTGCCGTACCAAAGGCAATCGCAATGACAGGGCCGCCAAACTTGTGATACGCAGCCAGGCTATTGGCAATGCGATCAGAGCCGAGTTCGTTTGGCGTATCAATCGCATAACGCAACCCCGTCTGGACGCCCGGACTAACAATAACCGGATCGAGGTGCAGGTATTTCTGAGCCAGTTCGCGAAACTGGGCAGTAAGCGGCGGCACCACGCACGAAATCGCACAACCAACGATTTGAGCAATATCGATGCCGGTCATTGCGAAGAGGCTGCGCACCAATACCGCGTATTCGTCGGCTAGCTTAAAGCGCTCGGTCGAAATACGCCAATTATTGATCAATTGCGTCTCTTCATAGACTCCTAATTTGATGTTCGTATTGCCAATATCAATAGATAGGAGCATAGCGAGTGTTACAGTTCTTGTGATTCAATACAGGGATCATGCATAACTATGCCGGGAACCAACCACGCAACTCTCCATCGTGACGGGCTGCACCCAACGCAACCATGAGCTTGATCCGAGCTTTGGAACCAGTCAAATTGTGAGCCATCAAGACGCCAAGACGGCGTAGGTCGTGAAATGCGCCAACATAACCATACTCGTCACCCAAGCTACCCGCACTGCAACGTGATGCCAACACTACAGCAACCCGACGCTCAATTGCTGCAGCAATTGTTGGAAGCCACCAGGGCGGAACCCGTCCGCCACCCAATCCTTCGATCACAATGCCTGCCACCCCGTCATCAATACTATGCTGCAAGAGGCGATCGTCAGCTCCCTGGACCACCCGGATCAAGTCAACCATCTCTTCGAGGCGCGCACAGGGGATATGCTGGCGCTGTGCAGGATGGTGCGTCAACCAGAGCCGACCTCCGTCGATCCGGCCCAGCGGGCCGCTACCCGGCGACAGGAATGCATGCTGCGCTTGGGTATGCACCTTCTGAACAGCGCTGGACGCATGGATTTCTTCGTCGAAGACAACGAGCACGCCAAGATCGCGCGCTTCGGCTGAACTTGCGACACGAATGGCATTCGCCAGGTTGACAATCCCATCATAACCTACATTGGTCGCTGTTCGCATCGAACCCGTAAAAACCACCGGCTTGGAAGACTTGAGCGTTAGATCGAGAAGATATGCCGTCTCTTCGAGCGTGTCGGTGCCATGGGTAATAACCACACCATCCATATCGGGCATCAGCAAGATCGATTCAACGCGATGGGCCAATTCAAGCCCATTAACTGGGGTCAAATGACTGCTTGGCAAGTTCGAGAACTCCTCGAAAACGAGGTCTACCCCTTCACGCGGGAGGAGGATGAGGAAATCTTCGCCCTTCAGCGAGGGAACGGCCCCGCCGACCATAGGGCTGCGTTTCATGGCAATGGTACCACCGGTAGTGATGACAACGACTCGTTTCATAAGAACCTCAGTAGGCAGTAGGAGACGCAGGATAGCGAGTTATCCTGCGCCTTGGGGAAGAAAGTAAGCGCTATGTTCTGCTTGCTGCCTCCTGCTTTCCAGTTTGCGTGCCAGCCACAGAATTCGCCGCGATGTTGCGCTAGGCGGATCAAAGGTGAAGCAGTTGTACGCTGATTCGCAGTACAACGCCGACTGTTCGAGTAGCAATGCGACGGTTTCAGGCGGATAGGCGCGCTCAGCGTGTATCTCCTCGAAGCGCGTATAGCCCTGATCATCGTCGCCAACCAATCCGGTAAGCATCATTGTCGTTGTTGCCGTTGTCGGGTCGAAGTAGCTCTGAGTAATCTGAATATAATCGCTCTGCTCTTGAACCTCACAGGCGCCCCAGTGATATTCCAGAAAGTGACAGGTATTCATATCGCCTACGAACAGCCCGCCAGGGCGCAAAGCAGCAGCTACCGAATGAAAACATGCCCTGAGATCGCTTTCCGTCAGGAGATAGTTCAAGCTGTCATAGGTACAGGTTACCAGATCGAAGCTTGCCAGGGGAATAGCGCTGGCCACATGACGCATATCTGCCTCGACAAAAACCAAACTGCCAGGGAGATTAGCGTTCACAGCCTTGGCCTGGGCCTGTTCCAGCATTGCTGCCGACCGATCGAGCCCCCAAACGTGCCATCCTTCACTTGCCAGAATCAGGGCCAGAGTTCCTGTCCCACAGGCCAGATCGAGCGCTCGCAGACCAGTCACTGGATGGCGGTGAAGTAATTCTTTGATATATGATGCCATGAGCAGTGCAAAGCGAACTTGACCACTACCATCATAGACGGCTGCATAGCTCTGATACATCATTGCACCATTGTACCACGACCTAGAAACAAGCGATGTTTGGTAGTACGCGCCTTACGAAAACGCTTCACCTTGTTTCCAGACTCGCCGCATAACCGAATACAGGGGTAGTTCTCAAGATATATTTCAGTCGTTTGTAGACCAAGATAAACACCTCTGAACAGCACTGCCAGAGGTGTTTATCTTACTAGGCGACAAACACAGGTCTGTTTATTCCGGCGGTATCAACACCTGATCAATCACCAGAATAATACCATTTGCAGCTTGGACAACTGGGCCAAGCAACTGGGCATTCCCATTAAATACCAGGTTATCGTCATCAAGCGCGACATTGATTGAGTCGCCTTGCAGGGTGCCAATGGTCTGCAGGGCAGCGACCTGGGACGGCGCCAAAGGACCAGCCGCACGGTGATAGAGTAAAATGTTACTCAGGTCATCAGGGGCCGCCAATAACTGATCGAGAGCGCCCTCGGGCAGAGCGGCAAAGGCCTCATTCGTGGGAGCAAAGAGTGTTTCGGCAGCGCCGCTCGCTAAAAGCGCTTCTTGCAAGTTCGCCTCTTCCAGAGCGGTAACGAGTGTTGAGAAACGATCATCATTCTGCAAGAACGTCAAAATATCTGTGTCGACCTGGATCGTTTCAACCGTTGTTGACTGAATGGTTGGCACAATCGAAACAATGTTGGTTGGGCGAGCGAGAGTGTCACTAGGCAATGATCCATATGATCGTTCTGACGTAGGTAGAGTTGGGTTGCCGTATGACCCAAAGGGCGGACCACATGCGCCCAGGGTCAGACAAAAACAGAGACCCAAGGCGAGCGTAAAGGTGCGTCTCATAGCATTTCCTTCTAGCAGTGCATCTTCAAGATACTAACCAGACATCTCGCTGGAGATCTTGACCTCTCTTGAGCACCATCCTTGCAGCTTTTACACAATTAAGGTCAGCAGGGGTTCGCGCTTCCAGCGCTAATAACGCCGATGGGGTCAACCGCTCAACATAGCCATTCGGCAAAGCCGCCGGTACGCTCCATCCGAGGATTCGCTTCTCCCAGCTACCAGGTATTAAAACTGGAAAGATAGTGATAAGGTAAAGTATAGCAGAAATATCACAACGCTAGACAATGCTGCACTCTCGATTTCAACACAACGGCGTGCGAAGAAGCGTTCACCAGCCATGGAAAGCGGCGTACGTGAACCCACAAGGCTGGCATAGCCCAATCTTGCCCTCAACGAATCTAACGATGTTATGAAAGAAGCCTTGTCATCAGCCACAACCTATGTTAAGGTTAGCTCGTGGGTTTATACCATAGCTTGGCAGCTTCATGTCGTTATATGAGTAATTGCTAAGTATACGGGTGAGAAAGGAGTAGTTTATGACAACCGCCAAGCAAGGAGATACCGTCCAAGTTCACTATACAGGCAAATTAGAGGACGGCACCATCTTCGACAGTTCAACCAACCGCGAGCCGCTTCAATTTACGATCGGCGCCGGACAAATTATTGCTGGATTCGAGCATGCCATTATTGGCATGACACCCGGCGAGTCGAAAAGCGCTACCATCGTAGCCGATCAAGCCTATGGGCAGCATCGTGAAGACATGGTGCTCCAGGTCGAACGCGAACAGTTTCCTTCTCATATCTTGCCCGAAATTGGCCAGCGACTCCAGATTAGTCAGCCCAATGGCCAGCCGATTGTTGTAACTATCACCGAAGTCTCCCAATCCAACGTAACCCTGGATGCAAATCATCCTCTGGCCGGACAAGATCTGACCTTTGATATCGAGCTTGTCGCAATTGAGTAGTTTGTATCCTCATGCTTATTATCTAGCTGCCACATTAAGGGCATGTGAGCTGACTCCATATACAGCCTCTTCAGTTCAGCTCGATTAATGTCCTACTGGGACATAGGCATCTACAGTCTCAGCTTGGGGGCGGTTTGTAAGCCGCCCCTTTTCACTCACAGCAAACGCCTCCCTCCGCACACCGAAACTTTTTCCTGCCTCCTGCCGTCTCTAGATCGAACAGCAGGATTTTATGGGCCACGTAGAACCCATATACATTTCAAAGGAGACGGTTGCTATGACACGTTCAACTCAAGCAATTATCGGCATTCTCTCAGGTGCAGTACTCGTAGCCGTGCTTGTTCTAGGCGCTATTATGGGATTATCCCTAACCCAGCCGGCACAAGCGCAAAATACAGGCGTAACAGGCATGCGCCAAGTGACAGTTATCGGTGACGGCGAAGTGCGCGGAAAACCAGACACTGCTCACGTCCAGATCGGCGTCGAGACCAACGCGGCGACAACGCAAGAGGCGCTCGATCAGAATAACGCCCAGGTTGCAGCTATCATCGCGAAACTCACAGAATTGGGGATCAGCGAGGACGATATCCAGACCACCAACTTCAACATCTACGCCGCCTACGATAATGAGGGGCGGCAGGTCACCGGTTACAACGTTAGCAATACCGTTGCTGTCACCATCCGCGATCTTGAACAGACTGGCACACTGCTCGACCAGGTCATTCGTGAAGGGGCGAACCGCATTTATGGGATTAGCTTCAGTGTAGATGATCCCAGCACACTCCTCGAACAGGCGCGGGGCGAGGCCATGGATAACGCCCGGGCCAAAGCCGAACAACTGGCGCAAGGCAGCCGGGCTTCCCTTGGCCAGGTACTTGTAATCACCGAGAATATCGGCTCGCCACCACCAATCATGCCACAGGCCGGACGCGCCAACATCGCCGAAGATAAGGCGAATGTTCCCATCCAGGCCGGTGAGCAGACCTTCCAAGTACAGGTCCAGGTGACATTTGAGCTGCGTTAACGTAACGGAGAGGCCCACGACTTTACGCTTGTCACACCCAAGTGAACAGCGACATTGTATGACACATTAGCATACAAACCATCAGCATCGGTCCTCAAGCAACACGACGCAGGCAAACACACCAGCACCCCTCGTCGTGTTGCTCTTTCTAAAGCCACATTCCTTGTCTTGCAGAGTAACCGAAATCCATGTATAATCCCCTATACATTACTTAATCGATTCATTAGCATATCCCGAAAGCCTCCAACTACCATGCCACCATTGCACTTGCCTGGGCGGATGCGCGAATCTTATAACGGAGGCGCCCTTACGAACACTTGGGCTTGTTCGATACTAACACAGAGATGGGGTTGAAGCAGACCTATCCCTTCAACTACGTCCCCTTCACAACCCCAACAACAAAACGCTGTTTTGCGACAAGTCCATTGCATAATTGCTGTCTTGTGCATTGCGAAAGCAGCACTGATATTGCGTTGAAATACATAGCATCTAAAGTATGCTGAAGTATCCAGGCAAGGTTTGTCTCATGTTCACCTGGATCAGGCCAATGGCACAATGTACAAGATTGGTTATTAGACCGAGATCCATGTTCCCAGCAGTTACAATCACATCCAATCGCTTGTCGTGAGAAACAGTGCTTCTCGGTTTTTATACAAATGACATTACCTCTCTTTCGCAGAACTAATAGCTCTAACATGGCAGCTCCCAATGTCGTTTCAATCCGTTCGGAGCCGGATGTTCTCGCTGCGCGTATTGCCGCCCGCGATGCTGCCCGACGAACAGGCTTCAACGCTGTGGACCAAGCCCGTATCGCCACTATAGCGTCGGAATTGGCCCGTTATATCCTGCTCTGTGCCCACGGAGGATGGGTCACGATCAGTCATATCAGACATGATCAAGAACCCGGGATCGAGTTGGTTGCAGAAGGTCAAGCCCTCGACTCTGCGGAGCCCAGTCGAGAGTTGATTGGCACAGCCGTAACTCCGGATTGGGAAAACATCCGTTTATTGGCGCACCGCTTGATGGATGAGATGGACATCGTGGGGGATAATGAACCAGAACTGAAGGTTATCTGCCGCAAGTGGCGACGTCCATGGGCTATCTGATACACAGCCATCGCGTAAGAAATCCTCCATCGCTCAGATAGCATGGGCGATGGAGTGCAAGTAACCCGCCCGAACGTACAAGCAACTGTCTGTTCAGGCAATGACAGAAGCTTTACCATCGTGATGCCCCTGTAAACGAGAGCATTTGAGGGACTTCCCATTCCCAGTTTCGCAAGCAATATCCTTTGCCAAAAGCTTGGCAGGTTTGTCGGTCTGTGTTATCGCCTGCTATTGTGAACAAAGTAAAAGAATGAAAGCGTTTTCTCATTGTTCGCCTAGCTTTTGACTATGCGGGTCAGCCTTCATGACAACCGTGCGCATGTTGCATCTACGATTATGCCAAAAATATCACGCATTTTTTTGAGTTTGAGCAGTACAGCAGACAACCGAGTCAGGCATCTACGCACCGCTATTGATCACCTACGCACGATTATGGCGCCAGAACGATATTCGAGCCTCTATGTCATCGCTCCACTAGGTCAAATGGAAGCCGACGCCGTCGTCAGCGCCGTTATCGAAGGCACGACCGAACTCAAGCCCGTCAAACTGCTGAAAGCGATCAAAGAGATCGAGAGGCTTATGGGCCGAAAGCCCGATGTAAATTATGGTCCTCAGACAATCGACATCGATATCTTGTTCTACGATTCTATTATCATTGAGGCGTTAGAACTTATCATTCCCCATCCTCGTATATCCGAGCGCGCCTATATACTCAAGCCGCTCGCTGAAATCGCCCCCGCCTTGATGCATCCAGTTTTGTACTACACGGTTCGCGAACTCCTCCGTGACACCGATGATGCTGACCAAGTCATTCCTTACACCTCACGCGATATGCCCCATAGAAAATGATTACGCTCTGCGCACTCTACGGTTATCGCTCTCTGGCGGCAAGGTGGCGCAATCGAGACAAGACTATACGGGCTTCGCCAGAGCCAAGAAATGCGGCCAAAGTAACATAGAGAGCCAGGGCGACCATACCAACTGCAACAAGCCAGGCGACAAGCGCAAGCATGTCGGCTCGCCAGGCATACAAGCCATCGAGCGCTAGGAATGGCAGGGTCGCTAAGGACATTTGGCGCACAGTCCACACCATGCCCCCCAGCACAACTGTAGCCAGACCAGAGGCCAGCACCGAGCGACGGAGTGCGCCATCACGCCAAATACCTGGCAAAAGGCGCTGTAACAAGATGAGCAGCAATAACATCTCGATATTATTTGCTACACTGAAAGCCAGCGCCAACGTTCCGACATTACCGCCCATATTGAGAGCCAATATGCCCAAGCCAAGGTTTAGACCTACTTGAAGCAATCCGACCAGTACGGGAACAAGGGTCTGCTGCATTGCATAAAACGTACGGATCAGTATCTCCGATGCAGCAAAAGCCGGCAGCGCCGTCGCGTAGGCCAACAATGGCATAACAGTGAAGGTCAAAGATACCTGGTCGAACTCACCGCGTTGCAGCACAAGCCGCACTAGAGGCACAGCCAAAACCATAAGCATAACGGTAGCGGGCAGGGTAAGAAATAGGATCATCCGCAAGGTCTGGCGCACCCGGTCGGCCAATTCGTCCAATTGGCGGTCGGCAAACAGGCGCGCCAACAAAGGGAACGCCACCGTGCTCAGACTCAGCGCGAAGATTCCATAGGGAAGCAACATCAACTGATAAGCGTAATCCAACCCGGCCAGTTTTTCATCACCTAGAGCCAGCCGTGCCGTCAGCGCTGCGGTAACCAGGATGCTCAACTGCGCCGCCGACTGGCCTACGACCCGCGGGGCCATCTGGCTTGCAATCGTGCGCAATTCGGCCATACCGCGCCCCATCGTCAAGCGCAGGCGCATTCCCAAGCGGAAAAGGCCAGGTATCTGCACAAGCAAGTAGCCAAGCGCCCCAACAATCACGCCCCAGGCAGTTCCCCAGATCCCCAGTCGCGGCGCAAGCACCAGCGTTCCAGCAATAATCCCCAGATTGTACACCGAGGGCGCCATAGCGGGGAGAGTGAAGCGATCACGGGCATTGAGCGCGGCCATTGCCAACCCTCCCAGCCCTAGCAACAACGGCGAAAGGAGAAAGAGCCGGGTGAGATCAGTGATCAACTCGCGACCAGTTGGGGAAAAACCCTGCCCGCCGAAGAACCAGCCAATCAGCAACGGCGCCAGCACCCAGAGCAAACCGCTTGCTAGAGCAAGTAGCCCCAGTACCCAGGTCAACACTGCACTTGCCATCCGCCAGGCACGCTCGCTGCCATCGCGGTCCCAAACCTCGATAAACACCGGAATAAAGGTACTGCCCAGCGCTCCGCCAATAATGACAATGTAGAGCAGATCGGGCACTTTGAATGCTGCGCGATAGGCGGCGAAGTCGGGGGAGGTGCCAAACTGGGCGGCGAGGATGACATCGCGGACGAGTCCGGTGACCCGGCTCAAAATATAGCCCCCCATCACAATCAGGCTGTTGAAGAAAGGGCTTAGGCGAAGCCGGCGGAGGAATGAGGCAAGTTGCACAGAAGGCTTCCCTCTGCTATAATTCAAGATTAGTGCATAATAAACGAGTAGTGTGGCAAGATTGAAGAGAGATGGTATTAGCCACTTACTGCTCGTTGCTTGTTATTCACCAGTAGGAGGCTGAATACTTTGGCGAACACAAAATCGGCAAAAAAGCGCATTCGATCAAATGAGCACAAGCGGCTGCGCAACCAGATGTATAAGTCACGTGTCAAGACAATGATTAAAAAAGCCGAACAGGCTATCTTCAGCGGATCGCCGAGCGAAGAAGCGCTTCGCGAAGCCGTTCGCACGATAGACAAAGCAGCAGTCAAAGGGATTCTTCACAAGAACAACGCGGCACGCCGCAAGTCGCGCCTGATGCAAAAGTTTAACGTCGCTACTCGACCCACAACCTGAAACAGCGCAAGGCAAACGAGGGACGATGCAGCAAGGTCTTGGCATCGTCCCTCGTTTATCATTTGTCGCACACCTCCAACACTAACAGTTCAAGCGCAACATCGGCTTGGATCCGTCCAGTTTTGCTGGCCCGGTCAAGTTCGAGCAAGCGATCATGAATAAGCTCTAACTTACCCGCTTCGAAGCCGCGCGCTTGTTCCAACGCCTTCCGTATCACAAACGGCTTTTGTCCCAGACGCATTGCTATTTCGTCCTGGCGTAGGCGCTGCGCCGCCAGTTCGCGCACCCCTAACAAGATCCGCACCTGTCGCGCTAGCATAAACAGAATATATGTCGCCGCCTGCCCTTCATTCAAGAGCGAGCGCAATCCCTGCAATGCCGTCCCACGCCGTCGCAAACTCAAATTATCAATAAAGGCGAACAAGTTTTGTTCTTGGCCGTCTTGCACCAACAGATCCACAACATCAGCATTGATTCGCCCGCCTCGCCCAACGTAGCTCGCTAGCTTATCCAGTTCGTTAACCAACGATCGGCTATTGTTGCCAGCATAGTCAACCAGACGCTGCGCCGCCGCTGCATCCAGCCGTACTTGCAGACGTCTGGCCCGCGCATCGAGCCAGCGGCGCAATTCGGCCCCTTCACGCGGCTGAAACTCTTGGATCTGGGCAGCCTTTTTGAGATAGGTGAATAGCGAACTACGCCGATCAACATTCTCGCCTTCCACAAAGACGAGGTCACAGGTCGGCGGGATGCGCTCCAGGTAGGCGCGCAGAGCATCGCGCTCTGGACCAGCTTTCGCATGCTTGAGCGCATCGGTAACGATCACCAGACGACGTTCCGCCAAGAAAGGAGTCACCTCACAGGCGCGCGCTAGATCATCAAGCTTGAGCTTGCGCCCTTCAAGCAAGGCTATATTGAAATCGGCAACTTCAACGGGGAGAGATGAACGTAGTTCTGCCAGAGCTTCGCTGCGCGTGAACTCATCTGGACCGTAAAAGAGGTAAATCATACCACTTGGGAATTTGGCTTCGCGATTTTGCGTTTCTCGGCTGCACAGCCAAGATTACAATTCAACATCGCAAATCCATGAAATGGCCCTGCCTTGTCGTGAACGGGTCAGTTTCGAACCTGCATAAGCAGGTGGGTGCCCGCCTGTAAGCTTTTGCGGCCCGCCGCATAACTTAACTCGTTAGAGCAAAGCTCCCAGAGAAACTGTGTTGGCTCAAAACATATACCCGTACACGTACAGGGCGGGGCTACCAGATAATACCACGGGGCATCAGAATGTGCAACCACTAGCGATAGTCGCACAATATGCATAAAAACTCATCATCTAGCCAGGTCGTAATCCCCCCACATGTCCGAAGCACACTGAGAGTTTCGCAGATATCATGATAAAAGAGGACGGATCAATTGGAAGCAAGCCACACTTGGGCGCAGCTTCCGCGTGTCTGTCTACTCAAGCAACATGGGGAGGATATGGCATTCCACTCACAATGACTGCATTGCAATGCAGTCAGAGTTCGGTTTCAAATCTAGCAGTCTGCGGTCAAAAGGATGCCGGTAGATTTCCGGCGCCCTTTGTTGAGATACCTTGCCCTCAGCGCCAGCATTGTCACATAACCCGCTGGGGGCAAGGAGTTGTTAGCGGTGTATCTAGGGCGTCCCCTCAACACATCGTTGAGCAATAAGACCTCGAAGTGATACGCTTTATTGAAAGGAGCTACGTATGCGACGCATCCTTGGAGTTGTGGCGGCATTTGTGGCCGTCGCCCTCCTGGCAATTCAACCGGCCACGGCCGCAACCTTAAACCCTACCTTCCAACGAGTCTGGCAGCGACAAGATTTACCGGTAGTACAGCAGGTCACCAATCGATCCTGGACCTGGGGACCGGCCTCAATCTCCGGTGAACTCCGCGAAACCTTCGTCAACCGCCCCGAGGGAACCCGGCTTGTCCAGTATTTCGATAAATCACGGATGGAGATCAACGATCCGACCGCAGACCCCAATGCCACTTGGTATGTGACCAACGGTCTGCTCCCAATCGAGTTGATGACAGGACGACTCCAGCTTGGCTATGATGCTTTTGAGTATCGCGGGCCATCTGCTATCGCAGCCATCGGAGATCCCGACAACACCTTCCCGACCTATGCCAGCCTGCTATGGTTCTATCAAAATCCCGGCCAGGTTAACCTCAGCGACTTGGGCAAACCCGCCACTGGCTTCGTCAACTCTGATGGGTCGATCACCGGATTCAACGATTATGTCAACGATCCGGCGACTATGCTGGTGCGCGGCGAGAACAACCACGGTGTCGCTAAAGCTTTTGTCGATTTCATGAACCAGCGTGGTCTGGTCTATGAGAATGAGCGCTACATTCGCGACCAAGTCTACGATCCTATCTTCGTTTTCGGTCTGCCGGTTAGTGGCGCTTATTGGACGAAAGTCAAAGTAGCCGGTATAGAACGATCGATCCTGTTCCAGGTCTTTGAGCGACGAGTACTAACCTACAACCCGGCCAATCCGCCCGCCTGGCGCGTAGAAATGGGCAACGTCGGCCAACACTATTATATCTGGCGCTACGGCCAATAAATGCCGTTTTGGCAGCTATAACAAAAACCCAACGTCATTTGATGACTCTCGGGTCTTTAATCACCTCAATCAAACGCTGCCAACCTCACATTCCATTACCTGAACCGCCTTCTTCATCAAGGCGCTTGACGATCGCGGTAAACAATCGAGCAGCTCGCTCGATTGTCTGCTGATCCACTGCTGTTGTATCCGAGTCACGTGACACTGGCTTGGTAAACGTTGCACTAGTCATCAGAGTCAAGGGACGATAACCTTCGGCATGGAGCAGGGTAGCAAGCGTGGGTGCGGCATGGTACGAGCGCGGTTCAGCGTCGATCCGAGTATCGCTAGCATCTGCGTCAGCAGCAAGCTGCATCAATAGGGGATCAGCTGAGTATTGGCGCAACAGCACGCCTTCGCGCGAAATATACGTAAGTTGACCTTGAGCAATCATTTCCAGAGCGATGAAGAGCGTTGTATCTTGGGGGAAAGGGTAACGCTCCAGGAAATTGCGTAAACCGCTATTTCCTGTGGCAGTAGCCCCAAGTGCAACAGCCCACACTTGCACCTGCCGAAGCGTTCCTAAACGCTCAACGGCAGCAAGCATCGCGGCCAACGCACCTGCTCCGCCTGGCATTTCAGCTTTTGCTGCAGCTTTGGTGCGAAAGGCGCCAGGTATCTGGGTCAACAACAAGTACATGACAGGAAGGGCATGGCTATACAGCCAAAAAGGATGTTGCGGATCAAGCAATTGCAGCCCGGACAGGAGGGCCAGCAAGGTGAAGGCAATGATTCGTCCAATGATAGCGGCCCGACGCGCACCGCGAAAACGCGCAAACCATCCTTGCTGGAGGGGAGAGTCGAGCGGTGCGAGCAAAACGACACGCCAGCGCTCTTCTTTTTCGCTAGCGCGTGTTCCAACTACATTCTGGCTTTCACCATGCGACGCCAGAGATGGAAGCGAAATAAGCGCCCCATCACTAAGCACCAGCGCCAGCCCAAGCAATGCCAACAACAACGACAGCAGCGGCAACCAAACACTGAGCAGCGCAATCAAACCACTTAGGATCGCCAACAGCGGATACGTCCAACCAAAACTGGCGGGCGCAGTGAACGCTTCAGCACTGACCCGCATCCCTGCCCGGCGTAGACGGCCATCAATATATGCTGCGGCCTGGGCTTCGGCTAGCGATGTGGCGGAGCGTGGCCCGATGCCCACCATAAGATGATGGACGACATCGAGCGACTCGTCACGCCGGGTACGATTCATAATCACGATGAGCGATGAACATGAACGACGAATATATCAGGAGCAAGCCTATCGCGGTTGGATATAGGAGGCTATGTCGATGGAAGAAATGAATTTGGATATCAACTCCAGGATGAGCCCAACCACCTCATCACTATCTCGGCACAAGCGCCAGACGTATCGTTACATATAAACGATCAATGAGCAGCGAGCGATACCTTTTTCAAGCTCACCGCTTCGTTGATCGTTATGGTAAGGATTGACCGTAGCGCCACTCATAGTAGTGCCGTCCGACATTGCCCATCTCCACCTGCCAACCAGGGGGGTTGCCCGGAGTATAGGTCAGCACCCGACGCTCGAACGCTTGCACTAGCACATCGCGCGATACACCACCAACCTGAACCCGCACCCAATAAGGCTCGGTGAGCGGATAACCTACAACGGAAGGCCAATTGACCAGAGGGCCATCGGCATAGCGCCCCCGCTCGTAGATCTCACCCTGCTCGTTGAGAAATTGCCAGAAGATGGCCGGAATGTTATGGCCAGTCTCCGGGAAGTAGCGCACCAAACTCGCCGCAGCTAGACGCGGCCCGGTATAGCGGCCGATCTGCCCGCTACGGTCGAGTGACTCAAGCACATCATTGCCGGTCCGGTCGGCAAATGGTTCATCCAGCAACCCGCGCAAGCTGGCATAGGTCGGAGCCGTCGCATCATCGGCATCTCCGGCAAGCACGATATTTGCCGAACGACGGCGGGTGAACTCGTTATCGCCGATCTGCATCTGACCGCTGATCAGTTCTTTCACCAGCAGGCCATTCGTCACAAACCAGGGGCTCGACCTGTCGCCGCTCAGATCGTTGATCTCCATTCGCGCCTTGTCGAAATATTGCACTAGGCGTGTACCGGTGGCCGACTGGTTATACATCTCGTTGCGCGTGGCGAGAGCATCCGGCCCCCACACCCAGGTACGAATCACCCGCTGGTTAGCGATGGGCAAGTCGCTACGCTGCCAGACCTGCTGAAAAGCCACATCAGCAAAGTCTGCCGCCTGGACCGTATTTACCTGCTCTAGGGCGTTGGTCGAGGTTGGGGTGCTGGTCGGCGTGCTGGTTGATAGCGCAAATGGCGTCGCTACGGTTGGCTGCTCCTCCGTGGCCGGGGTGGGTCGGATCGGCGTATTCGACGAACGGCCACAATCGGTCTGTCCCGGAACACAAAGCTGCAGGGTAAGGTCATAGCGAATGAACTGATTGCCAATATCGCCAATATTCTTGACCTGCACGTAATAGTAGCCATCTACAGAGGGGATGAATTCGATCTGCGAGTCAAGCGTTTCACCACCGGGTATATCGTCATTGCGGTCAATCAGGCTCACCCCATCGCGGTCGGTCAGGAATATCTCCGTATCGGCGCCAGCCTGAGTGTCCTGATTAACCTGGTTCGGCCCACGATAGCGCCGGGTGTCGGTGAAGATGAAATAACGTTTGCCCGTTTTGCCGAAGAAATAAACCCAGTCAGCATCGCCATTCGGGCAAAGCCGCCGATCCTCTTGCAACTCATTCGAGAGAATCAGCTGTGCCTCTTCGGGCAGGCCATCAGGCTCGAATAGATCGAGGCAGACCCCAACAATGGTTGTTGGGGTTGGTCCAGTCGCTTCGCCGATCAATGCGATAGTGTAGAAATAGTTGGCATTACCACGATTGGCAGTATCACGGACAAGAATATAGTAGCGCCCATCGACCGGTATCGTGAACGAAATACGCGGGCGTAGATCATTGGGGTTGGGCGGTTCGCGGTTGAAGAAATCATCGTTGAAGGCAAGGCTGCGCCCCTGCTCGTCAAACAGTTCCAGCGAGAGGTCCAGCCCAAACGACATTTCACTGATGTCAACCGTATAGGATTTGCCGCCGACCCCGCCAAATACCAGCCAGTCCTGATCACCTGCCGGGCAGATCGTGCGCTGCTGGGTGGTGTTGACATCGATTACTTTTGCCGACCCACGGTCATTATCACCCTCAAAACCATCCCGACAGAGCGGCGCGGGAGTGGCCGTTGGGCCAGCAGTAGGAGTTCGGGTTGGAGTATTTGTCGGAGCAGCAACAACACTGACTTCCAAAAAGGCTACTGCTTGTTCAGTAGGCGTAGAAGCTCTTGCTGCAACTATATTTAGATTAGCTGTTGTACCAACGGCCGCATTCGCAGAGATGGTTATCCGCACGACAACCGAGCGTTGCGCATTGGTACTGAGCGCAATGGCTGATGCAGGCGAGAAATCTGCTGTCCACCCTGAGGGTAAATTAGTTACAGATAGGTTGAATGTATCATTAGCTCCATTGTTTCTTAAGGTTGAGGTAAAAGTGCTTGATTCGCCTGGTTGCGCACTGAATTTCCCACTAGTAGGATTCCAAAAGAAATCAACCTGTTGCAATGGAGCGCTAGGCGGTGAAGCATCTACAGAAACGCGATGGGTCGCGAAAACTACCACCAGGGTAAGGAGCAGAATAGTAATAACGAGATTTCGTAAATGAGGGTATAGCCGAACCACGTGCGACAAACTCCTGACATTCTAACGTAGGGATCAGCAGCCGCATTATAGCACGGCGCATGGCTATGTCAAGCGATGGTCGGGTGACAAGTTGATCAGGCGCTAGGCAGGGAAAGGTGACAGGAGTTTTAGATTGACTGGATGCCCCTAACTCATTGGGAAGACTGTTCGCAAGGGCAGGGACTTCCCCTGCCCCTAACAGCTTCAATTCGCTTTCGTTAGCATCACAACAGAACGTGATAGATTTTCAGTGGCGCGCGTCGCCTCACAGACGAGCGTCCAAGAACTCCGCACACTTCACGTAAACTTGTTCCCCTCACCGCACTTCTTGGATTCTCATGCACCCAGATTAGCCCCTCTACCGACCCAGCGCCGCCGCAAGCGCTGCCAAGCGCGACATCAACGCAGCGAAATTCTCTGGTGTGAGCGATTGCGCGCCGTCGCTCTTGGCCCGATCCGGGTCGGGATGCACCTCGATAATCAGCCCGTCGGCGCCGGCGGCCAGCGAAGCTAGCGCCAGTGGCGGAACCAGATACCACTTGCCAGTGCCATGGCTAGGGTCGGCGATGACCGGCAGGTGTGAGCGGCGTTTCGCCAAGGCTACCGCGTTGAGGTCCATCGTGTTGCGCGTGGCCGTCTCGAAAGTACGGATGCCGCGTTCGCAGAGAATGACATTCGGATTGCCCTGCGCCACAACGTATTCGGCGCTGAGCAGCCACTCCTCGATGGTCGCTGAAAGGCCGCGCTTGAGCAGTACAGGCTTCCCGGTACGCCCAACTTCTTCGAGGAGTTGGTAATTCTGCATATTGCGTGCGCCGACCTGGAGCACATCGGCGTAGCGCGCGACAAGATCCACATCGGTTGGCGTCATCACTTCAGTAACAATGGGCAGCCCAGTTTCGGCGCGAGCCAGCGCCAGTAGACGCAGCCCTTCTTCACCCATTCCCCGGAACGTGTAGGGCGACGAGCGGGGTTTGAACGCGCCGCCGCGCAACATTGTCGCGCCAGCCTCGCGCACAGATCGCGCTGTGGTTATGATCTGCTCTTCGCTCTCAACTGTGCAGGGGCCGGCCATAATTACGCAAGAGCCGGCGCCAACCGCCACATCACCAACCATCACAATCGTATCCTCTGGGCGGAACTCGCGGGCGGTGAGCTTGTAGGGCCGCGTGATTGGCACGGTCTGCTGGACACCGGGGAAGACTTCCAACTCCTCACGCAATATTGGCGGTATGGCCGCACCAACCACACCAATAATCGTACGTTCTTCACCTTGGGACAAATGCCCGCGTAAACTGTGCTCCTTCAAACGCTCCAGGACTGCGTTAATCTGACTTTCGTCAGCATTACTGCGCATGACAACAATCATAGCGTTGACCTCCTTGTGATCTGTTGACGGCTGTTCAATGGCTACCGGCGGCTGGGCGACTATCAAGCGTTGGGCGCTGCGCTGTTCAATAGTAATAGTCATAATGCTTATTTCCTCTCACTGATGCAAACAAAAACTCTCAGCTATGAGCTGAGAGGTTGGGGTTGGGGCGCAAAGGCTGTCATTATCGCACGTTCTGGGCGTAGTCCCCGCGCACCGCGAATGTACACATGGACAACGTCACTGGCGTGCCGGGTGGTATTCCAGTGAACCAGCACCCGGATACAGCGTTGCAAGCTGCCGGGTACATTCATTTCGTGCCCGCACAAAAGCGCTGTATCGATCCAGCCCAACTCGCGGGCGGCAACCGCCGGGAACTCGGCATTGAGATCGGGCGTGGTGGTAAAGATCGCGCTGGCGATGTCTTCCGGTTTGATCCCGTTCGCGGCGATGAGGAGTTGCAATAACTCGCGCGTTGCTTCGAGGATCGCTTCACGTGTGTTTTCGGTTGCGGTGGTCGCACCACGGATGCCTCGACACCAGATTGTCATGATTGCCCTCTCTATTGACTGTCTAGCAGACAAACAAAAAGGGCGTGGAGCTTGTTGCTCCACGCCCGCCGATATTGTATTGCTATTCTTTCTTATATAACGCGAAGCAACCAGGCTTTATGTCGGCTGGTAAAGTAAAAGTAAAAATAAAAGCTGTTGCGACCGTACGACATTATTAAAAGCCTCTCAATATAGGTTGCCTTCAAAGCGACTATAACATACCCGCCTGTGCGAGTCAAGAGCAGTTATGACGAAAAACGATAACAAACTTGTCATCGCTGATACATGATCATCGATACATGATCACTATGTACCCAAAAGTTCCTCAGCCTCAATAATCGCCTGGGCAATGTCTTTCATCTTCGCTCGCTTATCACGCGCGCGCTGGCGCAGGCGCTCATAGGCGTCCCGCTCGCTCAAACCCAAACGCTGCATCAGAATACCTTTGGCCCGCTCGATCAGCTTACGCGCCTCGAGCGAGTCTTGCAACTCGACCACCTCGGCCCGTAGCGCCTGGATTTCCCTGAAACGAGCCAGCGCAATATTGATGGCTGGCGGCAATTCGTTTTCGTTCACCGGCTTGACTAAATAGCCCAACGCACCTGCCGCTTCCGCCTTACGGATCGTATCTTTGTCCGCGTAGGCAGTAAGCATAATGATAGGAACAGGGTTGTTATCCCGAATGCGGGCGGCAGCTTCAGTGCCTTCCATCTCCGGCATGCGAATATCCATAATGATCAGGTCTGGACTCAGGCGACCCGCCAAGTTGATAGCCTCTGTACCCGAACGGGCAATACCAATTACATCGTAGCCTAACCCTTTGAGTTGTTCCTCGAGCGTAAGCGAGACTAAATCGTTGTCTTCAGCAATCAGAATCCGCGTAATCGCCATGGCACGCTCTCCTCACGTTGCCTGTTCCTTAGGGCTGCTCTCCATAGGCATCGTGGCACAGTACTGGCTAGCCTATGAGCGAATAAAATAGTCCAGGTTGCAAATACCGGGCAACCTGCTTCTTGACGATAAATAGCGGAACTCCTTCGTCAATCCTTCATCCTGGATAACGTGAAGTTCAGCAAGGCATCAACACATCACATCGGTTTCGCCTAGCAATCGACGATGCGGGCATACAGGGAAACAAAAAGGAATCACAGGAAGGCTCCGCCTACTCACGCTTCTCTACCACGCAAGTCCTGCGAATCGCTGAATAAACCCAACTTTAAAAGTCGCTGGCGTTCGTCGCTATGCATAATACCACAATTCACCTGACTGTGGAAATGAATCGCGGCGACATCGCCAAAGCAGCGTCGGGCGGCATCCATATCAAACGTCCAATCGTTATTCATACGCCGTATCTACACACTCATGCCGATCAACAGAGAGCAGGCGACCTCCAAGGAACTTGCTGCGCGGGCTCTGTACCGACTAAGCCCCGCTTATGTCTACAAGATAAGGGGACTTTACAATTTGTCTGCACGCACGGCCCGATTGCTGAAAGCAGAAAGCTTATGATACAATCAGGTCGTAGCGGGATAAAACACTACGCAAGGAGGAGGTACATGCGTTACGATATTACCAATATCGCGATCGAAGATTATCTGTCCGATCTTATGCCGCCGCGAATCGAACCGTTGGCGGCGCTAGAGGAGCAAGCAAGACAGCAGGGGCTCTCTCTGGTTGGCGCGGTGCAAGGCCAGCTTCTCTATCTGTTGGCCCGCAGCATGGAAGCCCGGCAAGTGCTCGAAGTCGGCATCACGACCGGCTATGCTGCGATGTGGTTATTACAAGCGTTATCCGCTACTGGCGGGTATCTGACCGGTATCGAACGCCAGCCGGAACGTTGTGAACTAGCACGAGGCGTACTGAGCCGAGCGGGACTTGGCGACAAAGCCACCATTCACGAAGGCGAATGGTATAATATCCTGCCAACCCTGAGCGGTCCATATGATTTGATCTTTCTTGACATCTTGCGCAGCGTCTCGAATGTCGATCAGGCCACCCAAGCGCTGGAGATGTGTGTACCGCTGCTACGCACAGGCGGTATGCTCGTTGCCGACAATGTGTTGTGCAGCGCACAGGTGCTCGAAGATGAGGAAGATGCGCCGCCGCTTGTCCGCGGCATCCAACTCTTTAATAAAGCGGTGATGAGTCATCCGCAACTCGAATCGGTGATCATCCCATTGCGCGACGGTGTAGCCATTAGTCGGAAACGCGACACGTAAGATTCGCAGTGCAGTGTAAAATGTCATGTGTAAAATGTAAATTATGCATTACGTTTTACGCAATACGACATCTTATGGCCCCAGCAGATACGCAACAACGAATCGCTGAGCTCACAACACTCAACGAACTGGCCCTGACGCTAAACAAAGCGCTTGATTTACGCGAAGCGCTAGACAGTGCATTAGCGCATATCGTTGAGTTGATGGGGCTGCATACTGGTTGGATTTTCCTTACCGATGAGAGTAAGGCGTTTACACTTGCAGCGCGTCACAATCTTCCGCCGGCAATCACCTATCCTGGCCCAGCGTGGAACGACGAGTGCGACTGCCAGGAATTATGTGTAGCGGGAAAACTCAATAAGGCAGTCAACATGGTACGCTGTAGCCGACTGCGTGGTGCAATTGGCGACAAGCGCGGCTTGGCGCAGCACGCCTCTGTACCGTTATGGAGCGGCGACGAGATCCTGGGCATTCTAAACGTTGCGACGACGCAATGGGGCCGGATCCCGTCGCCCGAACTGCACTTGCTCTCGGCGGCAGGCTATCTATTGGGCACCGCTATCGCTCGGGCCAGACTCTACGAACAAGTCAAGATCCGTCGAGTGCAAGAGCAGGGTGCGCTCCTCAAGCTGTCACAGGAACTGTTGGTTGCCGACGACCTCGAGCCGGCATTGCATCGTCTGGTTCGGGTTAGTGCGCGCCTACTCGAAGCCGATGCCTGCGCCTTTATCGAGGCTGATGAACTGATGGGGCGGGCTATTCTACGCGCCGCCCACGGCTGGGTTCTGCCTGACGAATGCGCCTGGCCGTTGACGCTCGACCCAGATGTACCGCATCTCTGGTATCTTCCCGAAACCACAACAGATCTTTCCGCCGATGCACTCACCGATTTACCGCCGCTGCTGGTCCAACAAAATTTCAAGGGTCACCTCGCTGTCGCGGTGACGCTGGGGGGTATTCCAATTGGTACACTGATGGTCAATAGCCTGAGCTATCGCCAATTCCTGGACGATGAGAATCAGCTTCTTGGACTGTTGTCGAGTCAGTTGGTCCAAACTCTTGAGCGTGATCGGCTCCATCAGGAAGCATTGGCACGTCAGCGCCTTGAGCAAGAACTCGAATTGGCCCGCGACATTCAGGCTAGTTTCTTGCCCGATTGCTGCCCGGAGGCGCCGGGCTACGAAATTGCCGCTTACTATCGCGCAGCTCGTCAGGTCGGAGGCGACTTCTATGACTTCTTTGAACTTGCCGCTGATCAATCACGGCTGCACGATCCGTATTGGCTAGCCGGCGCGCCTTCCAACCGGACAGAACGGCGTATGGACTCGCTGCAACATGGACAGACGCTCATATCTGGAACCGAACGCCACTCGGCGCAGGCTGCAAGTGCAAACCGGCTAGGCATCGTGATTGCCGACGTGACCGATAAGGGTGTTCCCGCAGCGCTCTTCATGGCCCTTTCACGCACACTGCTCCGCGCTACAGCCATCGATGGCCGCTCGCCCGCAACGGTGCTCGATCAGGCCAACCGGCTGATCCTGGCCGATGCGCGGGCTGGCCTCTTCGTGACATGCTTCTACGCGATACTTGACACGGGGACACACCAGTTAACCTATGCGAATGGCGGGCATAACTACCCACTACTCTATCGTAAAGCGACGGGGGAAATCGAGCAGCTACGCGCCCAGGGGATCGTGCTAGGGATTATTCCACAACCCCAGTTCGAAGAGCACGCCACGATACTCGAACCAGGCGATATTTTGCTGTTCTATACCGATGGCGTTACCGAGGCAATGAATCCGCAACGCGAATTGTTCGGTGACGAACGCCTCATAGAGGTTATGCGCACACACCATCGACACCGTCCGGAGGAGATCACCCACGCTGTACTGGAGGCGATTGGCGTTTTCGCCAACGGCCAAAGTCAGAGCGACGACATTACAATAGTTGTTTTGAAGCGTCAGGAGTAACACGTACCATTGGTCGTGTTCTACCGTTCCGTATCATGCAACAGGCAGTGTGAAATAAAACGTACTGCCGCGCCCTTCTTCGCTGTCGGCCCACAAGCGCCCCCCATGACCCTCAATAAGATGCTTGGCGATTGCTAGACCCAGTCCAGTACCGCCAGCATTGCGGTTGCGTGAGCGATCCACCTTATAGAAACGCTCGAAAATGCGGGGGATTTCCTGACGCGGAATGCCAATCCCAGTATCCCATACGCTAACCATCATCCAGAGACCAGGTGAGTGCGGCGCTGGCAGAGTCATAACCGTTCGTTCAGCCACGTTCAGGGTTGCGAGCGGCGTATAATCCGCAACTGACTGATCCAGAGTTTGCCACTGTTCAGACTCGCTGCCTTCCAGCGTTGACTGTTCGATGGAGCCGAGCAAAGGATGAGCTTCATTCACAGCAATAACGCTGGTGCGTACTGTGATCAATCCATTGAAAGTCGTAAATTTCACGGCGTTGTGCAGCAAGTTGAGCAATACCTGACCAATCCGGTCCTCATCTACCAATACCTGGGGCTGATTCGCAGGAATCTGTGCAGCGATGCGGAGCTGTTTGCGATCGGCCTGCGGTCGAATGCGCCTCAGCGCCCGTTCGACAACCGTGGTAATATCCGAGGGCGACAATTTCAGGGTGACCCGTCCCAATTCGATCTGCGACAACTCGTGCAACTCATCCACGAGTTGGGTCACCGCGTCGATCTCTTGGGACATCTGCCCCATCATCCGATGAGCGACAGCAATAGGCGGCTCAGATTGCAAGGTTTCGACCAACAGTTTGAGCGAGGCGAGCGGTGTACGTAACTCGTGCGAGACATTGGCTACTAGGTCGCGCCGCGAACGCTCAAGCATGTTGATTTGGGTCATGTCGCGGATGACCAACAAGGCCCCGCACGGCATACTGTTCGGCAACAATGGTGTACAGCGTATGCGCAGGGTGCGCCCGCTTAGGATCGGCTGAATCGCCGTATCGCGGGTCTCGCCATCGGCAATGACTTTGCTCACTAACTCATCGGCATAATGATCACGAAGGAGAGTAATCAGACCTTGATCGCTGGCTTCGTTGGCATGCAACCCCAACAATTCTTCGGCCTTGGCATTCATAAAGTAAATCTGGCGATCAGCATTGACAACCACCAATCCAACATCAAGGGCTGAAGCAGCAGCCTGGAATAATGGCGGATAGGTCGGAGGCAGCAGCGGATCAGGCGGATCAGGCGGCACTGCCTCGACTTGCGCTTTCTGCGCTTCTTGCTCAACGATATTGGAGTCAGCGGTTATGCTCTGATTGCCGATTAGCTCTTGATGCATAATTCGAGCACGGTTATCGCGGTTGCGATTCCGCATCCAGAGCCAAACATTCAGCCCCAGACTCCCTAGAAGCAATGTCCATATTGCTGTGTCAGACATATACGTCATGCCTGCAAGATCTGCACGCCTTGCGCATTTAAGCTAGGCCCTCGTCAGACGGAACTTCGAAGCGATAACCAACCCCACGCACCGTCAGGATGTACCGCGGTCGAGCTGGATCTGGCTCGATCTTCTCGCGCAACCAGCGAATATGTACATCCACTGTGCGGCTATCACCCAGGAAATCAAGACCCCAGACTCGTTCGAGCAGCAGATCACGCGAGAGCGCAATACCCCGGTTACGGATCAGGCAGGTCAGCAGATCGAATTCTTTCTGGGGCAGGCTCAGTTCGGTGCTACTGCGCCAAGCCCGACGGCTGCTTGTGTCAACCCGTAGTGCGCCGGCTTCAAGCACCTCGCGGTTGACTCCACGGGGTTGCCGCTCAGCACGCCGCATGATTGCCCGAACCCGGGCCAAGAACTCGCCCAGGCTAAACGGTTTGCTGATATAATCGTCAGCCCCTAGCTCCAAGCCCGCAATGCGATCGACCTCGTCCTGGCGAGCAGTAAGCATAATGATGGGAACATCGCTCTCTTGCCGCAGAATCCGGCAGATCGAAAAACCGTCGAGTCGGGGCAACATAATATCCAGCACCAGGAGATCAGGGTTCTCGCGACGAGCTAATTCTAATCCCTGCACACCGTCGTTTGCCAACAGCACCATATAGCCCTCACGCTCAAGGTTGTAGCGCAAGGTTTCGGCCAAAGTCATCTCGTCTTCTACAAGCAATATTGTTGCCATACCTACCGTGTTATTGTCGCACCACCATAGCTTGGTTCTGTTGCAGAGCCAGATAACGCAACGCTAAATACGCCAACTCCGGACAAGTACCGGTTGTTGGCGTGTTCAGGATTACCTGGGTCATCATCTTAATCGCATTTTAATCGCATTATTCGGCAGAAATGAGGCTGGGGAAACATCATATGGTCGGGGCGGAGGGATTTGAACCCCCGACCCCCGCGTCCCAAACGCGGTGCTCTACCAGACTGAGCCACGCCCCGACAGCAACATGATATCATTATACCACGCGATGCCTCAGCAGGGTAGCAGTTTGTGTGTGGTTTGTCAAGCTTACCGCGCATGAATCTATTGGCGGTACGGCGCCGCCCCATAACTGCTGTGTTATAATGCTACCAGTGAGTTGCCGATATTTTACTGTTCACAGATTTGGTTATTGCAGACGGATGCGCTGTCCTTACTGCCAGAATCAAGATACCGACGTTCTCGACACGCGCAAGCTCAACGAAGGCGACACCATTCGCCGTCGCCGCAAGTGCCGGGTTTGCAGGCGGCGCTTTACGACCTATGAACGGGTCGAGTCGGTCAGCCTCACGGTGGTCAAAAAGAATGGCGAGCGCGAGCCGTATGATCGCGAGAAAATTATGCGCGGCATTCGTACCGCTTGCTATCGTCGCCCGGTGTCTGCCAAGAAGTTGGAACAACTTGTTAACGATGTCGAGACCTTATTGATGGCGCAGGACGATCAAGAAGTAAGCTCATCCAACATTGGCGACCAGGTTATGCGTCTGCTGCGCAGCGTCGACGAGGTCGCTTATATTCGTTTTGCATCAGTGTATCGTTCTTTTGCCGATATTGGAATGTTGCGTGAAGCAGTCGAAGAGTTATTGGATCATGAACCGGTGGCAACCACAGAATCGGGAGCAAGAATGAATGAGTGTTGATATTCAGGAAGAGCAACAACATACCAGGGAGCAGGAGCGGACCAGCAATGCCAATCAGGAAGAGGCGCCGCGTCCCTCGCTGCTTCAACGTTTCAGCACAGCGCTTTCCCAAATTGAATGGCGCGTTACCTTGATAACTGCGTTTGTCATGTCGATTGGCTGGTGTATTCTCTTTCTTGCCAACAACCCAATTCTGCAACTCCTCGTTGGGGTCGTGCCGGTTCTGGGCGGTTTGTTTTTGGGGCGGCGCGTACAACAGCAACTCTTGCTTCATGGTCTGATTTTAGGTATTAGCGGGTTTTTCATCGGGCTTGTTGTCGTGGCAGGTTATGCCTCGCTGGGGCAAGTCGGGGCTGTACCGCCACCCCAAATGACGATAGAACAGGGCCAACCCCCGCAAACACTGTCGGTCGGGCAGGCCGTTTTTTTCTACCTCTCGTTCTCGCTCCTTGCCATGATCCCTTTTCCCGCATTCGGTACGGTGATGGCCGGACGTAGCGAGCAGCGCCAACGTGAACTGCGCCGCCAGATCGAGGAGCGCGGCGGGCGGCTAGAACGACCGGGCAGCGTTCGCACACTCGAGGATCTGCGCGGCCTATCTTTGCCCCAACTCGGCTCGTATATCATCAACCTGTTCAAGAAGAAGGGCTTCGAATTCAAAGACTATCGTTTTATTGACAAAGACAAGCATCTCGATGTCGAGCTTGTCTATCAGGAAGAGATCTACCTGATTCGCATGTCGGTAGCCGACAAGGTTCGCTCCGGCACGGTCGAAAGCCTGGTGCAGGACATGAAGCGACGCGATATTCACAAAGGACTCGTGATCACTTCCACTGAGTTCATGCCTGACGTTATGAAGGCAGCCAAAGGTCGACGCAACATCGTTGTTGTGGATGGACAGACCCTTTTTGATATGGCGGAGAATTAACAAGTATGAGGCTCGATCTAACCGAGCGCGTGGCTCTGGTGACGGGTGCAGGACGAGGCATCGGGCGAGCGATTGCGTTAACCTTAGCTTCTGCTGGCGCAACCGTCATCGTTAACTATCACAAAAACAGCAGTACTGCCGAATCGACTGTCGCTGCTGTCGCGGCGAACGGCGCTACCGCCCAGGCAATACAAGCAGACGTCAGCTCAACTGAGGATGTTGAACGCATGTTCAAGACTATTCTCAACAGCTATGGGCGTCTTGACATTCTGGTCAACAACGCGGGCATTACCCGCGATACATTGCTGTTGCGAATGAAAGAGGAAGACTTCGACGCGGTTATTCAAACCAATCTACGCAGCGTCTATTTGTGCGCCAAGGCTGCGCTCCGCCCGATGACAAAGCAGCGCGCGGGCCGGATTATCAATATCACCTCGGTTGTCGGCCTGACTGGCAATGCCGGTCAGGCGAATTATGCCGCAGCAAAAGCGGGCATTATTGGCTTTACAAAGTCTGCCGCCCGCGAGATGGCCAGTCGAAACATCACAGTCAACGCCGTGGCGCCCGGTTTCATCGAGACCGAACTCACCGATGTCCTCAGAGACGAAACACGCGCTACCGTGCTCGAGTCCATACCGCTCGGTCGTCTTGGTCAACCACAAGACGTTGCGGGACTAGTTTGCTTCCTTGCTTCAGATGCCGCTGCCTACATCACTGGTCAGACCTTCAGCGTCGACGGTGGTATGGTTATGTAACGACAGGTGACGAACGAAACATAACGAACAGCGGTGTCCGTTAGGACAATGAACGCCGCACGAAGGAACGAGGGACGATACAGGAGAGCATCGCAGCTCATATTGCCAGTTCCCATCCTCGAAAGCGTTTTTTGACAAGCCCGTTGTTTTTCGTCGCCAATTGGTCACTGGTCAAAACGAATGCTAGAAAAAGTCCTGGTTGCTAACCGGGGTGAGATTGCGGTACGGATCATACGCGCTTGCCAAGAGTTAGGTATACGCACAGTAGCCGCATACAGCGAGGCTGATCGCGATTCCATGGCGGCGCGCTTGGCTGATGAAGCGGTCTGTATCGGTCCAGCAGCGCCATTGCGCTCATATCTCAACCCGCCCGCGTTGCTCAGTGCAGCACAAATTACCGGCTGTGACGCAGTTCATCCGGGGTATGGCTTTCTTTCCGAAAATGCCTACTTTGCCGAAATATGTACAGAATGTAAACTGAAATTTATTGGTCCTGACGCCGCAACGATCCGCCTGATGGGCGACAAAGCCGCTGGCCGCCGCACAATGCAGGCGGCCGGTTTGCCAATCATTCCCGGGTCCGAAAGCGAATTGAATAGCGTTGATGAAGCCATAGAGGTAGCGCGCCAAATCCGCTATCCAGTGCTGCTGAAACCGACTAACGGCGGCGGCGGACGAGGCATGCGCATAGCCAACGACGAAAGCGAATTGATCAAGGCTTACCCAACGGCCCGCGCTGAGGCCGAAGCAGCGTTCGGCGATGGCAGCCTCCTCCTTGAAAAGTATCTCTCCCAAGTTCGTCACATCGAAATTCAGATCTTGGCTGACCAGTATGGCCACGCCATCCATCTCGGCGAGCGCGACTGCTCAGCGCAGCGTCGTCATCAGAAGATTGTGGAAGAGTCGCCATCACCAGTGGTCGACCCCCGCTTGCGAAAGCGGATGGGAGAGGCGGCCCTGTGTGGCGTTAGCGCTATCAACTATGCCAATGCAGGCACGCTCGAGTTTTTGCTCGATCCCGATGGAGCATTCTATTTTATCGAAATGAATACGCGCATCCAGGTCGAGCATGCAGTCACAGAGCAAGTCTGTGGCATCGACCTGGTCAAATGGCAGCTTCGAATTGCGTGCGGCGAACGCTTGACGATGGAACAGAATGACGTTAGAATACGCGGGCACGCAATTGAATGCCGTATCAATGCGGAAGATCCCAAACGGGACTTCCTGCCGGTTGCGGGAGAACTAGAGTTTTTTCTACCGCCAGGCGGCCCCGGAATTCGGATAGACTCGCATTTGTATGCTGGTTATACGCCGCCTGGCTCGTATGATTCATTGCTGGCAAAGATTATCACATGGGGTGCGGACCGGGACGAGGCTCTCGACCGGATGCGTCGTGCGCTCCGCGAATGTGTCATTACAGGTATAAAGACAACCATCCCGTTCCAACTGGCGCTGATCGATGACCCGGTATTTCGATCTGGCAATATCTCGACCGGATATGTCAAAGAGTTGCTGCAACGCTGGCGAGAGAGCGGTACAGCAATGTAGTGACAGCGGCAGAGGACGACAGTGCAAGAGCCAAGCGGGCACGTAACCATTGCACCTCAGGTGCTTACAACCGTTATTAGCCAGACTGCACGTGCAGTCCCAGGCGTTGCACGGCTTGGAACCGTACCCCGTCCGTACCTTGGCAATCGAATCGTTCCCAGCGGCGGGGAACACGGTGTGAGTGTACAGATTGTTGCGAATGCGGTACGTGTTCACTGCTATCTGGTAGCTACGCCCGATACCAATCTCCTCGAATTGGGCATGGCCGTTCAGGCGACTGTTGCCGCAGCTATTCGCGAACTCGTAGGCATGACGGTCGATGAAGTCAATGTCTACGTGCAAGACGTAGAGGTAGGTCGTGGCTAATCTCCGGCATCGTGTACGTACTATTACTCTACAAATCCTTTTCGAGGTAGACGCGACCGACCATCCATTGGATATTGTCCTGGAGCGTTGCCTCGATGAAGAAGAATTACCCTCTGATGGTAAACTCTTTCTGCGCCGTCTCGTGTTCGGCGTATGGGAGCATCGTTCCTATATTGACCGGATTATTGAAGAGTCTGCGCCAAACTGGCCGGTAACCCAAATGCCGGGTGTGGATAAAGCCATTCTGCGGATTGCGCTCTTTGAGTTGCTTCTTGATGATAATGAAAAAAAGCCGGTGAAGGCGATCATCAATGAGGCGGTAGAATTGGCGAAACACTTTGGCAGCGATAACTCCAGCCGTTTTGTTAATGGTGTGCTGGGGACAGTCGTCAATCGATACGCTTCTGAACAAGCAGAGGAATAAGTTCGACAGACAACACAAGGCGATTTCCTTCTTATTGTTGTTGTGTCTGATATTGTGTACGCTATACTGAAAAGTATACGAAAGGCAGGATTTGAATGGCTTCACCCGAAATGGAAGAACGTCTCCGCAAAATTGTCGTCGAGCAACTCGGCGTCGAGGAGAGCAAAATTGTCTCGAGCGCTTCGTTTGCTGACGATCTCAATGCGGACTCGTTGGATCTCGTTGAGTTGATCATGTCTCTTGAAGAAGAGTTTGGCATCGAAATCTCTGACGAAGATGCGGAGAAAATTTTAACAGTCGGTGATGCATTGAATTACCTTGACGAACATCTTGAGGACGGTGCGTAATCGCAAGGTAGATTCACGACACTGTCCATGGTATCATAATTTATAAGAGGAACCATTGGGTTAGCATAGACGAGCATCTCCTTGAAAAGCAGCGCAGGCGCCAATGGGCTTGTCCCTAGAACGTCCGTTACATCCGCAAGGGGCCAGCATATCGTCACCTGCTACTCGCGAGGCGCCAGCCCTGGCACTATGCCAGGCGCTGGTGGAGCATGATGAACTTCTTTGGTCTTGGGCCGCTTGAGATTTTGTTCATTATTATCATCGGCCTAATTGTCTTTGGGCCAGAGAAACTCCCTGAAATCGGGCGCTTTGCCGGTCGCCAACTTGCCAAACTCATGGCGTGGCAGCAACAATCGCCCGAAGCGCAGATGATACAGAAAATACGGCAAGACTTTGAACAAGAGATCGTCTTATTGCGCGATGAACTGGTTCGTACGCGCCAACAGCTAGATATATCAACTGATGTCAAGCAGCTCCACAGTCAAACGCAATCGCTTTTGACTGTACAGTCGAGTCCAAGCGGCACCGTTGCTGTTGGCGAGGCTGTCTCGCCCCAATCCAACGATAGTGCAGACTCCAAGGAACGCTCGATCAGTGAGGCGCACGAACGCCGCCAGAAGTTGTTCGAGGAAGAAGATCTTCATTCAATCGCCCCCCCTTCAACCGGTAGCAGCTTGGCAGAGGCGCCATCCAATACAGTTGAGCAATCGCCTGACGATAAACCTAGCGTAGAAGAGCAGAGCATCGCTTCGGCCAATGGCGAACATACTGAAGCCATAACCAGCGCTCCAGCAACAACACTCTCACCTGAGGCATCCCTGGCATCCGCTGCACCAAGCCCCGACCCAATACCAACCACTAACCATCTCTTCCCAGATGATCGCGAGATGTTGCTGCTGCAGATGCAAGCGTTGATGGCCGATCTTCACGCATTACAGGAGCAACTCAAGGCGCGAGGATTGCTTGATCCTGACTGGAAACCGCCATCGCATGACCAGGCGCTGCCCAAGGAGTCTGTTTCCTCATGATCAAGCAGCAGGAAAGCCTACCCAACCCTGTCGGACCTGCTTCCGATGAAGATCAGGGGATGACCCTGATCGAGCATCTGGTCGAACTGCGTCGACGCCTGGTACGTGCGTCTCTTGCAGTGCTTGCCGGTCTGTGCGTAGGTGTGTTTCTCGTTCTTGGGCCAGTTCAGCTTATTGATTTTATTATTCTCAGCTTTGTCGAGAATCAGGGTTATCCTCCTTTACAAGGCGTTCGCACCACCGAGAGCTTTACGAGTTATATGACCGTCGCCTTGACCGTTGGGATCATCCTGGCCATGCCGGTTATTGTGTATCAACTGCTGGCCTTTATCGTGCCTGGGCTGACCGATAAAGAGCGGCGATTTCTCTTCACTGCACTGCCCTTTGTCACGCTGTTTTTTGTTGCCGGGCTGGCATTTGGCTGGTTTGTCACCGTACCAGTTGCAATCCAGTTCTTAATTAATTTTGGCAACAACGATTTGATTGAAGTCAGGCCCCAAATATCCGACTTTCTCAACATCTTTACGTTCCTGCTTATCGTGAATGGCATCATCTTCGAGTTGCCGATTATCATCTATATTCTGGCGCGTATGGGAGTGGTCACTGCACAACAACTCAGCAAATATCGCCGCTATGCCGTCGTGATCGTCGTCATTTTTGCCGCAATCGTTACTCCAACCGGCGACCCGGTCAACCTGGCTCTTTTGGCAATTCCCACGTATCTTCTGTTTGAATTCGGCATTCTGTTGGCTCGGTTTGTACCCAAACGTACGACACGTGACATGTAACAGGGCCGTTGGCTTTGCTTCATCTAAAGCGCCCACGGGCAACACTAGATTTAGGCTTTATGAAAGACGTTTTGACCGTGTGCAAAGTTGACAAGAGCGTCAGCTATGACTATAATGACAAGAGCTTGTGCCGAGATGGCGGAATTGGCAGACGCGCTAGGTTGAGGGCCTAGTGGGCAGTAATGCCCGTGTGGGTTCAAGTCCCACTCTCGGCACCAGGGCGATTAGCTCAGTTGGTAGAGCACCTCGCTTACACCGAGGTTGTCGGCGGTTCGAGCCCGTCATCGCCCACCAGTGGTAGATATGCGACGTCAATCTAAAGATAGTTGAGAATGTTTTCAGTTACATACGTTCTCACTTTTTCGTTCGCGTAGCGTTGCCAAGATAGCTCAGTTGGTAGAGCATCGCACTGAAAATGCGAGGGTCGCCAGTTCAAGTCTGGCTCTTGGCACCAACTACACAGAATCCTGCACCATAAGAAGGTGCAGGATTCTGTGTTTCTGCGAATGAGCCCCCAGGCGCGCCTTAGATCACCCGCTCGTTGCCGCCATCGAGCGGAATCTGAGCGCCGGTGGTTTTGGCAAAGGCCGGGCCGCACAGCGTGGCAACCATGTCAGCGACATCGCGACTGGTGACTTCGACCCGCAGGATGTTGTTGGTTTTATACTCCTCGACACTAAGGCCATAGGAAGCAGCGCGCGTGCGCAGAACTTCGTCGGTCCAAATACCGGTATTGAAGACGGCATTAGGGTGAACAACATTGATGCGAACACCATCGCCGCCCCACTCCAAGGCAGCGACCCGGGCCAACTGGTTCAGCGCGGCCTTTGAGGCCGAATAGGCGGCTGCACCTGGACCAGGCGCCGGCACATTCTTCGAACCGACGACCACAACCCGCCCGCCGCGCGGCGCCAGCTTGAGCAGCGGATAGGCTAAACACATCAACAGCAGGTTGGCATCGAGGTTGATCCGCATAGTACGTTGCCATTCATCAAGAGTCAGTTCGGCGATGCGACGGCTAGTCGGAAAGATCCCCGCATTTAGAATGAGCATGTCCAGCCCGCCAAAAGCTCTGACTGTCTGCTCCAAGGCTTGCTCAAGCGCTACGGGATCGGTGACATCGCATGTCAACCCCAGCGCTCCGGTTCGGCTAGAAAGCCTGTCAATCGTCGGGTTGATGTCCATGCCAATGACAGCAGCGCCTTGCTTCAATAGCGCGTCGACACACGCCTGACCGATGCCCGACGCTGCCCCCGTAACCAAAGCGACTTCACCCGCGAACATGGGAGGCTGGCCTTGTTTACGCAGCTTGGCCTGTTCGAGATCCCAGTATTCGACCGCGAAGAGATCTTCGGCGGAGAGCGCCTGATAGCCGCCCAAAGCCGTCGCACGCTGGATAATCTCTATCGTATGGTGATAAATGTCGGCAACGATGGCCACATCACGCGCCGTGCGCCCCAGCAACGCGATCCCGAATTCCGGGTCGAGGATCACCCGTGGGGCCGGGTCGAGCATTTGGAGAGACGGACCTTCTCCCGCGAAATCCTGCTTGGCTGCATAGTCATTGAAATAGCGCTCATACTCAGCGACAAAAGCAGCCACATCACGCCCCAGCAGCGGCAATCGCTTGGTGCGGATGATGTGATCCGGCGTCGCCGGGCCTTGCTGGGCAATCACCGCTACATCGGCGCGGCGGGCAAAGCTCAGGCACGTTGGATCACTATAGGTCTCCATAATCATTGGCGCACCTGCGGCCCGCGAAACCTCACAACGCAACGCAGCCAGATCCTGACGCAGCGAATGTTCAGGCGGCGCAATAGGCAGGACTGTGATCTGCCAAGCGCTCTGCGCAGCCAGATACTCCTCAGCCCGCGTGACCAATTCGATCATGCGTTCGTAGGCGATCCTGGCTGTCTCGCCAAAGGAGAAGATCCCGTGATTCAGCAAAACCATACCAACGGTTTGCGTTCCGGCCTGGTCGGGGAAGATCGCTGCGCAGGCGCGGGCCAACTGAAAGCCTGGCATAATGTAGGGAATGATAACAACCTGATCGCCGTAGATCTCCTCGATGCGCTCGCGACCGTTGGGTGTGTTCGTCACCGTGACAACAGCATCGGCATGGGTGTGGTCCACGAATTTATAGGGAAGGATGGCATGCAAGATCGCCTCGACCGATGGCGCGGGCGCACCGGCGTTGGTCATATTGCTCTTCAATTCATTGGCCATTTGCGTGTCGGAAAGCGCGTCGAGTTGCGCCAGACGCAGCAGATGTTGCATCCGCACTGGCGAGAACCCCGCCGAGGCAATGCTTGCCAAATCCCAACCGCTGCCTTTGACATAGAGAATATCCTCGGCCTCGCCAAAAATGTTCGTTTCGCGGATCTTTACCGATGTATTGCCGCCGCCGTGTAGAACTAACGCCGGATCACGCCCCAACAAGCGCGAGGTATAGACCCGCTGGAACAGGTCGCCGACATAGGCGGCAGCTTCTCGGTCGTTCCAAAGACTTTGCATAATAAACCCCTTCAAATCCTCATAGAGCATGCGTAGTGGCATAATACTACGACATGATGACCGCATAGTTGCAGCCGAGGCAAGGCCTGAACAATAGCGACAAAACCGCAGCGACCAGCTCGCACAAAGCTAGAGTTGGCAGCGCCTCCCATGTCGAGGATATCCAAGATGTCCCTGGAATATCGTTAAAGAGTCCTCTAGTCCATCCTTGCGGACATCTTGCTCGAAAGGTTACAATCGGCGTGTTGTCATACAGGGTGAAAACACAACAATGGCATGTGTGGCTACCTCGGCAGACAACTATTCACATGAGCCCGTCTGCATTCATATATCCTTGAGTAAACACGATACGCTGTTGTTTGCATACTAGTGAGGAGATTGGTATGACTTGCCGCTTTGCTCGCTCACGAATTTATACGCTCGCAGCCTGTAGCCGTCGGGAATGTGTTCGCCAGTTACATCAACTCCACCGTGATGGTCTTGTGCTGCTCGAACGAGCCATTCGCTTGCGCCTGATTGATGAAGACGAATATGTGCAATTCGCGGAACAGTTGCAGCACCATAAACGACGCTTTGTGCGCAACATCATGCAAGCGGCGCGCCTCGTCGTCGTCCAAGAGAAAACAAGGCGAATCACGCATGACTACACAGTGATCATCACCGCGTTGCGTACGAAGCTCTATGCTCGCGAGTGCGCCCTCGCCCCGGACGAACGCCTGGAACGGACCAGATTGGCAGTCGTTACGGAGTTGCAATCATTGCATAGCGATGGGGTCTTGACGAACCGCGATTACGATGCAACGATGGCGACGGCGCTCGACTATCATCAGGTATTCTTGAACTCGTTGCAGGGCCAGTGTTCGAGCACACAGGATGAAATAACCGACCGTTTCCTCAAATCATGCTATGCAGCAATGATGAACATTGTCTACCGGGTGCATGTGCGCGTCACCTCAAACCGAGACTTCCCTGCTCGCACCTATGTGCGCTCTATAACACCACCATGTCATCGCGATGAACCACTTCAGCGCCATACTCATAGCCTAATGCCTTGGCAATCTGCCGCGATTGGAGTCCTTTGATTAATTGCAGGTCGGCGGCGCGATACTGGGTCAGCCCACACGCAATTTCGCGCCCTGCCTGGTCATAGATACGAATGGTCTGTCCGCGTTCAAAGTCCCCTTCGACATCAACCACTCCCGCTGGCAAAAGACTCTTTCCGTTTTGCGTAAGCGCTCGCGCCGCACCGGTATCAATCGACACACGACTATGACGCACCGTTTCGGCAAGGAGCCAGCGCTTACGCGCCTCCATACGGTTAACATTGCTTGGAAAGCGTGTTCCAAGCCGCTGACCGGCTGCTACCCGCAAGATCATATCCGGCTCGCTCCCGCTGGCAATAACGACTGTGGCGCCAGATCGGGTCGCTAGGTCAGCAGCCTGGATTTTGGTGTACATGCCGCCCGTCCCGCGATGTGTGCCACTGCCTCCAGCGATTGCCCAGATGTGCTGATCGATCTGTTCGACGGTTTCGAGCAGTGTTGCTGTCGGATTGCGGCGCGGATCGGCGCTGTAGAGTCCATGCATATCAGTGAGGATCAACAGCAGATCGGCATCGACTACGTTGGCAACCAGGGCGGAGAGGGTATCGTTGTCACCCACGCGAATTTCAGCCGTTGCAACAGCATCATTCTCGTTGATGATAGGCACAATGCCACGTTCGAGGCAGTGCAGCAGAGTGTTCCGCGCATTGAGGTAACGCTTGCGATCACGCAGATCATCGCGCGTAAGCAGGGCCTGAGCAACGTGTAGCCCATAGATATCAAATAGTTGTTCGTAGAGATGCATCAGTCGTCCCTGGCCAACTGCGGCGAGCACCTGTTTGAAGGGGACATTGCTCTTGTTACGCTTGCGCGGTGGAAAACCCAGTTGCTCCCAACCCGCCGCGATCGCCCCCGATGAAACCAACAAAACCTGTACGCCCCGCTCACGGAGCGCCGCCACCTGTCGCGCAAGATCGACCATAAAGGGGCGGTTGAGGCGGTCAGTTCCCGCAGTAAGCACGCTAGTGCCAAGTTTGACAACAATTCGATTGAGAGCGATGTTTTCAGCCATATCTCTTTTTGTAGCTGTTTGCGCAACTGGGCGGATGCATCGCTGGACAGTAAGCAAGCGGCATAAAGGGATCGGCTGGGGCCGTTCACGTCAACTGTTTCCGCTCCAAGCTACCTGCTTATAGCCAACCCCAGTGGCGATAAAATCGTGCGCTCGCCTATAGTATACTGCACGTTTGCGCCCTGCCTGGATGCTGCAACTATTCCAGCAAGAACTCTTTCGCGACGCCTAGCAATATCCGCGATGGGCGCCAGATTCCCAAGAACCTGACACCTTCAAACTCCGCAAACTTGTCAATTCAGCGATTCTCGACTAAACTCAACACTGCAGAACGAATATAGCCGGACGTTCGATGTGTATCATTGCGTCGTTACGCCATCACAACATCGTTGCGCCACCCGGCACGAGTTTCAGGAAAGCGAGACTAATCATTTTGTACGGCCTTGAGGTCGGTACAGTCAAGTACGCAGCAGCGCCGCCGTAACACTCTCGCATACCAGAGCGCTGTGGTGTCCACGCAAGACACAATAAGGCCCTGACTAAGATGGCGAGTCGTCCCTTGCGCCATTTTCATACTTCCAACATAGGCATCGCCGGGGTGCTCTTCTGCGGCGGGTTATTGCTGCGTGTCTGGACGCTTGGCTGGGGCTTGCCCTACATCGAACACCCCGACGAACCATTCTACGTCGAGATTATCGTACGGATGGTCCGTAGCGGTGATCCCAATCCCTTCTCATTCTGGCATCCATCGTTGCTCTTCTATATACTGGCTGTCGTCACGTGGCTGCATGGCTGGTGGGGCGTCCATACCGGGCTCTACGCTTCGCTCAATGATATACCAATCAAAACCTACCTGTTTACGACCGCCCCCGACCTCTACATCTGGAATCGTGCCGCAGTCGCCTGCATCGCTGCGGTAACTGTGCCCCTGCTCTACCTGCTGGGGCGTCAGATGTTCGATCGGCGCGTCGCTCTGCTCAGCGCCGTGCTTCTGGCGATAGCGACGTTTCACATTGAAAACAGCTATTTTATCGCAACCAGCGCCACAGCCGGACTCTTCACAACGCTGATCCTCGTTGGCGCATGGGGCGTAGCAAGCAGCGGAAACTGGCGTAGCTACCTGCTTGTGGGGGTAGGCGCGGGACTGGCCGCCGGCGCCAAGTACAACGCCGGAGTCATTGGACTGGCGGTCGTCGTCAGCCATCTGTGCTACTGGCAGCGGAAAAGTTGGGGTTCGCCGCTCTGGCGCGTGCTCATGAGCGGCGGCGTGGCGCTTTTGGTGTTTAGTCTGACGAACCCATTTGCAATCCTCGACTGGGGCCGGTTTATTGCTGACCTGAAGACGCAATCAGCCGCGTATACTGCGGGCAGCGGCGACTTCGCCGGCCCTTGGAACATCGGCGGTTATGCGCACTTTCTCTGGGATGAAGGGTTGCTCGCCGCCGGGTGCCTCGTGACGCTGCTTGGGCTCCCGCGTCTACTCTATCGTTTTCCGCGCCAGATCGCCCTGTTGTCGACCGCAATTGCGCTAGAGTTGCTTCTGCTGCTAGCATACGAGACCAACTTCGTCCGCAACTTACTTCTCATTTTTCCCTTACTCATCTTACTGACCGCCGCGAGCGCCGTCGCTCTGGCAGATCTGATCCGTCAGCAAGCGCCTCGCCACGTTGCGCTCGCAGGTCTTACATTGCTCCTGCTTGTTCCCCAGGCAAATGATACCGCCTGGCTCCTCAACTACTGGAGCAAACCCTACACTCTGGTCGATGCCGCTGAACAGCTACGCTTACTCCCAAGCGGGATGCTCGCCGCCGTCGAAATGAACCCAGTGCAGTGGTCTGGCGACCCGGCGGTGACGCCCGTGCGCTGGGTTGCCTCTCACCCGCTCGACTGGTATCGGGCCAGAGGCTTTCGCTATCTCTTCGTAAATAGCGACTACTACGGGGCTGAGTCGCGGGCGCAGTATGAGCGCCTGCTCCAGAGCACCCCCATTATCGCGCAATATCCCGAGCGTGATCTCGGGCTGCAACCCGGTCCTGGCGGCGCCATCCTCGATCTAGGTGAACAGAGCGATTTGATCCCGTTCGTCCAACGCGAAGTGTATTTCGTCGATAGAATCGCGCTGCTTGGCTATGAGGCGCAACCAGGGGAGCTACGCACCCATATTACACCGCTGGAAGGCGCTGCTGTGCATGAACTGGGTATTGGGCAAGGTCTTCAGATCAATCTCTACTGGCGTGCTTTGGCGACAATGGAGCGCGACTACACCCTCTTCATTCATGTTATCGATCAACAGGGCGAGCGCGTCGCCCAGCGTGATTTGCCGCTACGCTATGAGGACTATCCAACGTCGCAGTGGCAAGCGGGAGAATTAGTTATTGACCGCGCCGATCTCCCTCTCCGCGCATTACCGCCGGGCGAGTACCGACTCGAATGCGGCCTCTATGATGCGACCAGTGGTGAGGCTTTACCGGCGCAAGGCGAACAAGAAGAATCAGAACCA
>JAKSDJ010000458.1 GCA_022360155.1 Chloroflexales bacterium
ATCAATATGTCGCTTGGATCGGACTATGGCAGCCCATTCGACACCACGACCATCGCCAGTGACCGTGCCGCCGAACTGGGCGTGATTGTCGTCGCCGCATCGGGCAATGCGAGCGATACGTACTACATCACCAGCTCACCGGCTGTTTCCGGTCGCGCGATAAGCGTTGCGGGTTCGGTTGATGGCTCCTCAGTTTATGATGTATTCCAGGTCAACTCTCCTGCTGGAATTGCTGGACAAAAGTTAGCCTCGTTCTCTGCCCGGTTCGACTGGAGCACTTTCACGGCAATTACGGGGACACTCGTCTATCCGCCATCACAACAAACCGGGTGTGATCCCTTTAATGACGACAATAAGGAAATCATCACTGGAAATATCGTGCTGCTCGATTGGACAGACAACGAATGCGGTTCGGTCACTCGCACCGGCAACGCAGTTAGCGCCGACGCCATTGGCGCTATTCTGGTCGATAATAGCGATGTCTTCGACCTACGTATTGCTGGGAGTGATGTGATCCCAGCGGTTAGCTCACCCAAGGCCGTTGGCGATGAACTCAAGACAGCTCTTGCTTCCGGCTCCGTTGAAGTAACACTTAGCTCTGCATTCGCAAATGAGAAAAGGATTAACGAACCGGAGAATATTGATACCGTCTACCTAGCCTCATCGCGCGGCCCGCGCCAGGGTGACTCGTTCCTCAAGCCCGACATTGCCGCACCCGCGGTGACGGTGTTCTCGGCTGCAACCGGAACCGGTAGCCAAGGGGCAAGCTTCAACGGCACATCGATGGCGACCCCGCATGTAGCCGGCGCTATGGCGTTGCTGAAGCAACTCAATCCTTCGTGGACAGTGGAAGAACTCAAAGCGTTGGTGATGAACAACGCCAACAACGATGTCTATATGGGCCAGAACCAAACCGGGGCAACCTACGGTCCGGGGCGAGTCGGCGCTGGCCGGCTCAATGTCCCGAACGCAGCCGGCAACCAGGTCGTCGCCTACAACGATGTCGACGATGGCCTAGTCAGCGTGTCCTTCGGCGCGGTCGAGGTTCTTACCGGCACGACCGTTACAGCAGTCAAGCCAGTCCGGGTGGTCAACAAGGGCACAACAGCGGTAACCCACACAGTTGGGTATGATCCGCGCGTAGTGATGCCTGGAGTGAGCTACAGCGTCTCACAATCATCGCTATCGCTTGACCCTGGCGCAAGTGCGGTCATTTCGGTGACCATGACGGCAGACCCGACCCAAATGGATCGCGGTGCGCGCGATAGCACAGTTAGCCTTCAGCAAGATAACCTGCCGCGCCACTGGCTAGGCGAAGCGGCAGGCTACGTTACCCTCGTACCGACAGCAACAACCCAATTCCGGGCCTCGCTGAGCGGCGCCAACGAGGTTCCGGCCAACAACAGTTCAGCCGCAGCCACTGCGGTGATGACCTATACCGCTGCCACCCGCACACTGGATTACAATATCACATTCACGAAGCCATTTACTATTTCCAACCCCGGCGCCCACATCCATCGTGGTGTTGCGGGCGTCAACGGCGACATCGCCGTCGATCTAATTGCGCAGGGGCCCGTTGGACCAGGAACGTCGCTGACCGGCTCGGTGGCCATTCCCGAAGCGGATGTCGCCGCCTTGTTCAGTACCAAGCTCTATCTCAACTTCCACACAGTGGCCTTCCCCGACGGTGAGATCCGCGGCCAGATCCAGCCTGCTGAGGCATTTCTGCGCGTTCCGGTCCACGCAGCGCCGCGGCTCGCTGCCAGTATGGACGCCTCGCAGACGAGCTTCGATTTTGACACTGCGCTAACCGAAACTTCGGCTATCTCGCTCACCGGACAGGGGTTGAGCACCGGTAACCTCACCGCTACTTTAACCGCCTTCGAGTTACAGTGGAGCGATCCGCAGGAAACAACAGGTTATACCAGCACAGCCGATCTCCAGTACATCGGGATCAATAGTAATCTGCAATCGACGGCCACAGTGACAAATCCAACCGGTGTGGTCAGCGAGACAACGGTGTACTTCGGCGTCTCGACCTACGCTGATTGGAGTTTACCCAGCCGTTTCTTCGGCACATGGTTCAACATCCTCATCGACACCAACAGAAGCGGGATCGCCGAGGATGGCACGGGCGCCGAGTTTTTGCTGGTCAACACCGACCTTGGAACGGCAACAGGCAGGGACGGCACCGACGTATTTATCACTCTACTGGTCAACCTTGAGACAAATAAAGCTTCTCTGAGTGGTCTTGTTAATGTTGCACCCGCAACGATTGATACGGCGCCCCACAACAATAGTGTCCTGGTGCTCCCTGTAAATGCTGGCGCTCTCGGTCTCAATAACATGAATAACGCGTTCAACTATCGTGTTATCAGTTATCGCTCCGAGGTCACCGATGGCAATTCCTATCTGCCGGTGGATATCAGCGATGTTGCAACCTATAATGTTGCCCAGCCTGGCATTATCTTCAAAGATAGCCTGGCCGGTCCAGTCTATAATGATCTCCCCGACACCGCCATCGGTTTTGATTTCGTCCGGTCGGCGTTTGTCCGCAATAGGTCAGAGGGTATTTTGCTCTTGCACCATCACAATGGAACAGGAAACCGGGCTGAAGTAATGACAATTCAGGGTGGATCGGTCAATTACCTGCCAGTTATAAAACAGAACGCAAACTGATCCGCACTTATCGAAAAGTCGGACGCCCGCCTCGCTGCGTAAGCGGGGCGGGCGATTTTATTTGAGCGTGACCAGAGGTCTGCGGCTAAGACTATGTTTTAGTCATGCACGAGCAGGCTGATGATGCAAAAGCATAGTTGTAGATCAAAATCAACCTACGGCTGATGTTTCACATCGATACAGCCCAAGTATCAGCATGTCTGAATTGCTATACCAAGCACTGTGTTGTATGCTTAGGGGCAGATTTATTTTGCACTTTAAGCGCATCCACCAGACTCAGCCCGAAGTGCTCGACCAGAAAGTCGCCCAATGCCGCACTATCGGGAAACCCGACTACCGTCTCGCTATCGCCATCAGGGTATGCAATACGCCAAAACCGTCCGATTCGTTCATCCTGCCAGATACGTACGTTGGTGGGGAGACTCACGACTTGCGTGTTCATTGAGGTTGCTCCAAAGACCAGGATTGTTGCTTATACATTTTCTATACTATTTAGACGTTTTGTGATATTTTTTTGATCCGCCGCGTTGATGAGAGTATGATGAGATTTGGCTTATATAAGATACTCCCCGCGTTTGAGCCAGGCACAGGCATTCCGTGGCAGTAAAAGCAACACAGCCCGATCGTGCTAGCGCAACTCAGCCCGAACGCCGTGCGCCAAATGGGCTTTGGTCTCGACTAGCGCAACAAATCGATAAGCAGTCAACTACATCGACACATGACAATGCAAGCAGCTTCTGGTCCGCATTCGCGCAAAGGGCCGCCAGATACATCAGAAGCGCTCCGCCACGGAATACAGATGATCAATCCGCTCCGGCTGGGCTGTGGATGGATGTACGCCAGGCCAGCGATCCGGCGTGTTACCGCCCCCAACGAATTGCCGATGTGGGCAAGGAAGTCGTTGTCGAAGGCGGCCAAACGTTCATCGTTATGCGCAGCCCGACCGGCAACTATCTCCGGCTGACGAATAGCGAGTATGATCTCTGGCAATCCATGGATGGCTCACAGACCGTCGCCCAACTGGCCACTATCGGTTTTCTGCGTTACAAAAAGCTCCTGCCTGTTGCCGAGTTGGTGCAAAACCTCAAGCAGCAGGGTTTCCTCACCGATACCGCAACCAACACGTATCAACAATTACGCACTCATTTGGAGCAACGCAGCATCGAGGGACAGGGACGCCACATTCTCAAAACATTGCATAACCGCCTGTTTACCATCGAAGGACTTGATCGTTTCATCACAACAATCTACCGAGGCGGCGGATGGGTTTTCTTCACACGTCCGTTCCTTATTTTCCATGCGATCATTAGCATCGCCGGGTTTGTCGCTTTCACTCTGGCGATGATCCAACCAAGCAATTCCCGCACCTATCAACTACTCGATACAGATGGTGTGACCCTTAGTTTGCTAGCGTTGTGGGCAGCTGTGATTGTATCGTTCACACTGCACGAATTGGCGCATGCACTGGCGGTGAAACACTATGGCCGGCGGGTGCTGCGTGGCGGTGTGATGCTGTACTATGGAATGCCAGCAGCTTTCGTCGATACTAGCGATATTTGGTTGGCCAAGCGCACGCCACGAATTGTTGTCTCGCTGGCCGGGCCGCTATCCGATGTATTGCTTGGCGGCATCTTTGCGCTGTTTGCCTTTGCCTACCCAGATGCGCTCTTTAGTCCGTTTGCATACAAGCTCGCCTTCGCTTGCTATATAACAACGCTGCTCAATCTCAATCCCTTGCTCGAACTCGATGGCTACTATGTGCTGATGGATTGGCTGCGTCTGCCCAACCTGCGCCGGCGCGCTCTGGACTTCGTCAGCGGTCCTTTCTGGAGCAAGCTACGCACCCACACGCCGCTCGACCGCGAGGAGCGTATTTTCAGATTCTATGGGCTTTTATCCGCCATCTATACCGTGGCAGCAATTGTACTTGCCATAATCTTCTGGCAACGCCAGTTGACCAGCGCGCTCGACCAATTATGGCTGAGCGGCTGGGGCGGACAACTGCTCGCGACGCTCATCATTGCGGTTGTAGTCGTGCCGTTTGGCTTTGGACTGCTGCTTGCAGTGTGGGAATTGATCCGCCACAGCGCGAAATGGGTCAAACGACGCGGTTACAGTCGCCAACCCTGGCTGATCGCCGTAGCGCTCTCCATCTTTGTGAGCCTACTCGCCTTGTTGCCGATCCGTTTTGCACAAGCAAATGGCAGTTTGCCATGGTCCATTATGGCGTTGCCATCACTCTTGTTGCTGATCGCTCTCCTTATCCTGGCTGTGATCCGCCCTGACTATCGCGGCGCAAAGATTGCGCGGGCAATCGACAGTTTATTTACGGTTCATATCCTCTCGATCGTGGTCATCGTCGGACGCGCTATTATTCCCCAGTTGGGTTCGCTCTGGGCGATTTTTGACGGTGTATCGCTTTTTCTGTTGTTGATCATTGGGCTTATCGCGCTGAGCGATGTCGATCTGCACCAAGCGCCGCGCCAAGAATTGGCCCTCACCATGTTCCTGCTTATCACAGCTTTCGTGCTTGGCGGCGCAGCGATCATTGCGTTACAACAACCGCCTCAGGAAACATGGCTTGTATTCAATGTCTTGGCAGCACTGCCCATCTACTGTGGAGCAGCAGCCTTGGCTCTGTTGCTGCCACATCTTTTAGGGCTGCGCGACTCGGATCTCTTTTGGTGCTGGTTGCCAGTTTATATCGGCGTTGGCGGACAAATCGCGGCCTATGCCTTTGCGCTCCGTTCCGACATGATCGGCACACCGCTTGACTTAGCGCTCAATACCTTCGCCGCTGGAATGTGGGTCACAGCTTGGTCGGTACATTATGTCACACTCCGCGGGCTATCACCCGACGATTTGGTATGGTCGCACAAAGCGGCAAGCAGCGAAGCACAGCGCCTCCAGCAAGCTTTTCAGTACACCTACATGGGCTGCTACCGACTGTTACGCAGCATCTATGGAGCCCGGCGCGCCAAGATGCTCGACGATAGAATGGATATCCTGGCAGCAACCGCCGACTGGGAGGTCACACTCGACCTAGATCGGGCGCGGATCGGCGCAGGGCTGGCCGCTAAATCGCTCGACGTTCAGGGGATACGCTATGCCGAAGTGCTGCGCTATACCGTAGCCACAATCGAGGAGATTAGCGGGGCAAGCATTGCGCGCCGGATCATCCAAACTGCATATGATGCCCTGCCCTGGCCCGAACGCGAAGCCGCCAACCGCCGTTGCTTTCCCAATACGCCCTGGGCGCGCGAGCTTTCCCGTGCATTTGGTGATGCGCGGGCCGCTCGGTTACGGCTGCTGCGCCAGGTCGATCTCCTTGCGGCTTTCGATGACAGCAAGCTGAAGGTGCTGGCGGCAGTGTTGCAATCTCAACAATACGATGCAGACACCGAGTTGCTGGCCGCAGAGTCTGACCCACCGGGGCTATGGATTATCGAAGCGGGAGAAATTACCGTCTGGCGTGGGGAACAGCTTGTTGATGAACTGCACCGAAGCGATGTATTCGGTGTCGCAACCCGAGAAACAAGCGCTAGAAGTCAGGATTCAGAAACACCAGGCAATAACGCCAAGACCCAATCGCTCGTTCTTGACTCGAAAGGCCTCAGCTACCGAACTTCCGTCGCCAGCACACTGCTATTCCTGCCCGCCGCCGACTTTCAGAGCCTGGTGAAAGAGATGGCGGCTGATGCCATCTCTAGTATCGAGACGGTACAGATCCTACGTTTCCTGGAGCGAGTGCCGCTCTTCGCCGATACGCCGCGACACACGCTACGCAGGCTAGCGCCGGCTATACAGCGTTTGGAGCTGGCGCCGCGCAGCATCGTCATTCGCCAGGGACAACCCAGCGGGATGTTTTACTTGATCGAACAAGGTCAGGTTGCCGTAGTCATTCAACCAGACTCTGACGGTGCGACTGAAACGCCGCCAGCAGCGCAGGTCGCTTCCTGGCTTGGACCAGAGGAGTTTTTTGGCGAACTGGAGCTTTTGCGTAGTACGACGCCAAACGCAAGCGTAGTAACAGCTATGCCCACTGTATTGTTGGCGCTGCCGCATACAACGATTGCTGAGCTATTGGTAGGCAGCGCCAGCATTGCACGGGGATTGGAACAGATCGGAACAGCACGGCTGCGCCACAACTCTGCCATAGGACGCATATGACTCAGATAGGCGCCGGTAAATAGATAAAGCTCATTCGAGGGCAGACAAAGCTCGCCGCTTCTGCCCAGTTTGGACAACCCCGCTGAGACTTTATCTTATCGCCGGAAGAAGAGCTGATAGCTTCCGTTGCGCGCGCCTTGCGCATTGATACGATAGCGGATCCGGCCCTGATCATCGGTTTGGATCTGGCCGCTACGCGTGATCGAGTTATCGGGGCGACTCTCCACCGAAAAAGCCAGTGCGCCGTTGGGCTCGAACAGATCCAGGCGGAGATCGCCCTGCTCGACTGCAACAATAACGGTGACCTGTACAGACTCAGGCCCTTCGGCAACCTGAAAGACCCGCGTTGTCGCCCCCTCAGCACTCACGAACTCAGCACTCAGATTGCCGCCGCTCGCCTGCTGATCCGCCGTTGTTACTTCGCCGCTGACGAGCAGGCAAGCCGATAGAAAAACGAAACAATAGGAACTGAGCGCCATGAGCAACAGGCCTCGAATGCTACGCTTGAGCTTGAGCCGTCGGCGCTCAGCGATCAGTTCCTGGCATTCGATGTTTTCAATCATAGGACTCGGGGCGGTAGTCATGCGTAAAGGTCTGTTCAACCGGCACAACCTCGACCTTGATCGGCTTCCGTTGCACAACACGCAGGCTTGTTCCGCAGTTGGGATTGGCGCAGACGACAAATGAACCAGGGACAATATACTGGTGAACAGCCAACTTCTGCTTGCAGACAGGGCATTTGACGATTTCCAGACCCATACGGTTTTAGTTCTCCGCAAACAATGCATCTACGAACGCTTGTGATTCGAACAGCGCCAGGTTATCGATTTTCTCGCCCGTGCCAAGATAGCGGATCGGGCGTTCGATATCCTGAGCTATGGCAAAGGCAATTCCGCCCTTGGCGGTTCCATCCATCTTAGTGACGGCCACATCGGTGATATCAGCCGTCTTCAGGAAAGCTTTGGCCTGAAGCACGCCATTTTGTCCCGTCGTTGCATCGATCACCAGCAATACCTCGTGCGGCGCATCTGGCACGCGACGACGAATAATATTGCGCAATTTTTCCAGTTCCTGCATCAAGTTGAATTTAGCTTGAAGACGTCCGGCGGTATCGATGATCAGCACGTCGAAGTCCTGTTCAAAGGCTGTGTCCAGCGCTTTGTAGACGACCGCGCCAGCATCAGCCCCCTGACCAAGGCTAATAATCGGCACATCGGCCCGTTCGGCCCAGGTTTCGAGTTGTTCAGTTGCAGCAGCGCGGAAGGTATCGCCAGCCGCCAGCAACACCCGCTTGCCCAGGCGCGTTTTGTAGCGATGAGCAAGTTTGGCGATCAAGGTTGTCTTGCCGGCGCCGTTGACGCCAACCACCAGGATGACATACGGTTTTGCGTTGACTGCTTGCCGACCAGCGTATTCTTGAAAAGTGCGCACCATCTCGGCCTTGAGCATCTCACGGGCTTCGCGGGCCTTTTTCACGCCGTGGCGATTGCAACGGTCTTTCGTGCGGTTGACCAAATACATGGTCGTCTCAACACCGACATCACCCAGAATAAGCGCTTCTTCGAGTTCATCCCATAATTCTTCCGTGATTGGTTCATCGGTGGCAAACATTTTGGAAATGCGACCAAAGATTCCCTGACGCGACTTCTCTAAACTCTGCTCGACCTGCTGTTCTTCCTGCTGGGCCTCTTCCTCGGTACGCGGCGCGTCTTCGGTGCGCCCAAACATACGTTTGAAAAACGACATAGCTTGATCCTGTATACTGCTATCCTCGCGCTCCCGCTAGGGCAATCGCAAGGGCTTTTGCATAGCAATGTTCAACAATGTGTTGGTATTATAGCCGATTGCGACCATTTGTGGAACGAAGCGCCCTTTGTAATATAGCCGATAAACAATAGTCCCCGCGTACGCGGGGATAGCCGGTAGTTTGGCGCAAGACAACCATTCTTGTATAACGGATGGCATCAACACCGCCATACGCGACCAAACGACGGCGTGGGCGCTCTCTGCCGCACCTAAACTGTGATTAGGGTTTGTCCTCGGTATCAGCAGCAGGCGCCAGATAACCTTTGGCGACCGAGTCGGCGATCAAGCTGGCAGCCAGCTCCCAAAGCGTCTCTGAGCCTTCGTCAATGCGTGCATTATTGGTGAGGACTTGATTGCTGGTAATACCGTGCTCCTGCCACGATCGTCCGGCGGTGACGTAATTGTGGAGCAGGGGCATCAAGCGATCCATTGCAGCGGCAAAACGCGCATCCGGGGTCTCTCGAGCTTCGAATTCTTCCCAAAGGCTATGCAGTTCACGGGCCTGTTCAGCGGGCAGCAGCGCGAAAATGCGGTCAGCGGCTTGCTGTTCGCGTTGAGCTTTGTCGAGCGCGCCCTGTGTGTCGTAGATGTAGGTATCGCCAGCATCGATTTCGACGATGTCGTGAACGAGCACCATCTTGATGACGCGCAATAGATCGATCGGGACATTGGCATGTTCGGCTAAGACTACCGCCATCATCGCCAGTTGCCAACTGTGCTCGGCGGAGTTCTCGCGGCGTGAACCATCAGCCAGGTAGGTGCGGCGCATCACGCTCTTGAGTTTGTCAATTTCAATAATGAAGTCAATTTGTTGGCGGAGACGGGTTGGGATCATACACTCCTCAGGTTGCAATGACGTTGACAGGTTGACACGTTGGCACGTTCGCAGATTAGCGCTCTGTTTTTATTATAGCGCGAAGCACAAGCAGGATTTGGCAAGGGGAAAAATATCAAAGCCTGCCAACGCACCAAAAAACGAATCGCCATCGCAAATTTGCCGTGATAGTTAGGCTGATCGGCTTGTTCAGGCACCTATTAAACGCTTACATTTTGTCATGTTCGGTATTCCTAACTTATATCGTAGGTGATAGCGTGAAGAGAGGCATTTGGTATTGTTGCTATATATTTGTACAAACTGTTTCACCTTATTTTCCGAATGGTTCTTGATGATGGCTTCACGATGTGGGTTGAAGAGCCGCCAACTAGTACTACAACGAGACTTCCAAACACAGC
>JAKSDJ010000389.1 GCA_022360155.1 Chloroflexales bacterium
GAGATTGAAGTAGATCGGAATGAGCGCCAGCGCGATGAGCCAACCACCTTCGATAATGCGCTCACACCAGAGGCTTAGCCCGGTTTGTCGTTGCATAGTATTTACATACTATCGCAATCCTAAAATATTTGTAACTTTAACCCTAGCCAGAATGTTCAGGTTCTCGTAAAACTGATCGGCCTGGATTTTACAAATCAAATTAGGATTGCCATAGCTCTACAACTAAGGCCGTTCAGGAGTTAGATGTCACCGTGTGCAAGTCATAATGCTGATCCTGCGCAATGGTTCCTTGGTCTTGCGTTCCGCCGCTTGTTGTTTCTCGATACTGTTTTTGTGCAGTGGCCCGCTCGATGATCTCGCGGGCATTGGCGCGGCTATGTTCACTGACTGGTGTTCCATCAAGCATGGCCGCGAGTTCATCGATGCGCTCGTCAGGTGTGAGGAGTCGAATGTTGGTGTTGGTACGTTCGGCGCCAAACTCTTTGCTAATGGCAAAATGCGTGTCGGCGAATGCAGCCACTTGGGGCAAGTGCGTAATGCATACCACTTGATGCGCTTCGGTCATCCCCCATAGCTTTTGCCCCACGACCTGTCCGGATCGCCCGCCTACACCAACATCAATCTCGTCGAAGACCAGCGTCGGAACCAGATCGACGCGCGAGAGAATGGCTTTGAGCGCTAGGAGCAAGCGCGCACTTTCACCGCCGGAAGCGATTCGCGCCAGCGGCTTGAGCGGCTCGCCAGGGTTAGGCGAGATAAGAAATTCGATCTGGTCGATTCCCGTTTTGTCAAAAGCGTAGCGTGGCGCATCGAGCATCGATAGCTGAGTATCGTGACGATCGTTGCTCTCTTTTACGCTTTCGTGCTCGCCTGGCGTTGGAACGCCCCGTGGATCGTTGCTCTGGGTGATACTGGTGTGGAAACGCACGTGAGGCATTGCTAAATCGCCCATTGCCACTTCGATTTGCTCTGCCAGGGTGTCGCCCGTTGCGCGTCGGCGCTGCGACAATTCGTGCGCCTTCGCGCCGAACTCAACTAGCAGACTGTTTTCACACTGTTCGAGTTCGGCAATATGCTCGGCGCTGTGGGTCAGGTGTTCCATTTCGGCCTCGGCATTGGTGAATCGTTCAAGGATTTGGGAAATATCACCGCCATACTTACGCTGAAGATCGCGCAGTACTGTCAGGCGATCCTCAATAGCGTCCAGCCGGTCTGGATCAAAGTCGAGTTGGTCGCGATAGCTGCGTACGCTGGCTGCGAGATCTTCGATCTGATAGCGTAAATCTTCAGCGTGGCTTGCGATTGACTCAACAGCTGTATCCAAACGCGTCAGCTCAGCGAGATCATTCGCTACGGTCGCCATTGTTTCGGCAATCGGTCGGAAAGGATAGCGCCCGCCCTCTTCTCCCTGATAGAGTAAGGCATATGCGCTGCTCACCAGGTCAGTAATGCGCACTGCATTCTGCAGTACAGCCCGTTCCCGCAGCAACTCCTCTTCTTCGCCCATCTGCAACTTTGCAGCGCTCACATCCTCGATCAGGAATTGGAGTTCTTTCAATCGCTCGACTCGTCGCGCCTCATTACGACGTAACTCGGCAAGCTCCTCGCGGACCTGACGCAATTGGGAGAAGAGGGTGCTCACCTGATCGCGCAACAACCATAAATCGCCATAGCTGTCGAGCATATCCAGGTGGGTGCGGGTGTTGAAAAGCGAGAGCCCTTCGTGTTGACCGTGAATGTCTACCAGTCTCCCGCCGATATCGCGCAAGATGCCTGTGTTCACGGCACGGCCATTGATCCGCGCAACGCTCCGCCCGCTTTCGGCGCTAACTTCGCGGGTTAGAATGACGTGCTCATCGTTGTCATCCCAAAGTCCATATTGCTGCAGGAGGGCGACTAGTCCCGGACAGTCATCGGTGCTGAAAATACCCTCGATCCGGGCACGATTGCTTCCGGCACGAACAAATGTCGGGTCGGTCTTTTCGCCCCGCAGCGTACCCAGGGCATCTATGATAATGGACTTTCCAGCGCCTGTTTCGCCAGTCAGAACGTTAAAGCCTCGTTCGAGGCGCAAATGCAAACGTTCAATTATCGCGAAATCGCTGATCTGCAATTCAAGCAGCATATCTGGCTTGAGAACCCAAATTTCGGTAAACTATGGCCCGCTGCATTTTACCATACGCCCATCTCGACCGCAACGGATGTACGAAAAAGCGCGAGCGATGTCAGCGCTTCAGTGTAAGTTGCATCAACGCCACATACTGGCTGTGGTCAGCGCCGATATCCGGTAATTGTTCATTGGCATCAGGTATTGGACGGGTCAGATGCTTGGGTGTGTATGAGCGTTATCTCCGCCTAAAGACTGAGATATGCTTCCGCCTTGATACTGATGTGCTTGCAACGACAAAGACGTATACTCAACCTTGAAAACAAAAGATGTATGCGACGGACATCTTGAGATAAGATAAAATCTGAAATTGAGAAAGCAGATTTTCTTTTACAGAAGACCTCATCGTTGCACCTCAAACTTCCTCGCGGCTGCCATTAGGCAGCCGTTGCCTCATTATTTCACAGAGGCTATCTTAGCATTGCGTTTTTCTACTTTCCAATCGGCTCAACACTGCAATATAGAATCGCGAACTTTTGCATTCCAATGCGATAGGTCGATAATTTCCGGATAGACTTTAAATAACAGGACTTCCGCAGTGGTGGGGTTGGGGAGGCGCAGCTTCCCCGAAAACTCCTGCTCGCTGCCGCTGCGGTGGCGAGCAAAAGGATTCTTGGAGGGCTGCAAGCCCTCCAACCCGCCCTGCCGACCTGTGATTGCGTCAGTCCTGTAAATAAGAATCGTGTTAGTTGCTCAACATTACTCTAGCGCATCCGCCGTATCACAGGTATACTATATAGAGCGCGATCCACGAGCTGAGCTACCCCAATGGTCCAAGCTGACAACGAGCAGCAAGCCTGATCATAGGCGCGTTTTGGTTATCCGGAATCTGGATCGCGATACTGGAGTGAAAGGAGCCTTGTGACACCGTTGAGTGATTTATCATCCGATAATAATGACCCCCTCGAACGCGAGAACGAGCTGCTTCGTCGTGAATTGGCTGAAGCTCACGCGATGAACCGAGGATTGTTACGACAACTGAAAAAAGCGCAAGAGTCTGCGGCTGAGGCGTCGCGCGCGCACGCGAAGATGGTTGCAACCTTAACCGAAACGATGCGTGAAAATACAGCGCTTTCCATCGAGTGTGATATGTGGAAAGCCCGTGCCTTGAAAACGGCAACGAGCAGCGATAGCCCGCACGTTGAACTTGACTGGCTGAACCACCAGATTAGTGAAGATGAAGCGAATGCCATTCGTAAAGCAATGGCGCGTCTCCATCATCCCGATGCCGGCGGTGACGCCGAACGGATGAAATTATGGAATGCGGCGCTGGATCGGCTTCGCATTAAGTGACCCCTGATATGTGAAGGTGTGGCGGACCGCTCTCTTACGCTTTACATATGGTGTGTCCTGTTGCTTGTATGTCTGAGTCGATCTGGATTCTCGGCGATCAACTCCTTCACGATCATCCTGGCCTGTCTTCTCATTGTCATGTAGTGCTTATCGAATCGCTCCAGCGTTTACGTCAGCGACCGTATCATAAGCATGATGGTGACCGCTTGTGCGCTATCGTGACACCGATAAACGCCGATCTGCCCAAGCTCAAGCCCAGCGCATGCTCGAACAACTCGATAAGCTTTGAAGCGTCAACTTTTTATTACCGCCTGGCCGGCAGTTACTTCGGCCAAGGCTCCGACACAGACATCACGCTGTGCAGCAGGGAGCGAAACCATGAGAGTCACATCACCGGCGAAGTCCTCATCGGTGATAGTTGCCTGGTATATCTCCAATGTGCGTCGCACAGCTGCGTAGTCACCATACGTTATGCGCACCGATAACGCTTCGAGTTCGACTCGTTCGGTATGTTGAACTACCGCCAACGCCGCCTTCGTTGTATCGCCATACGCGCGCACCAACCCGCCGGTTCCCAGCAGCGTTCCTCCGAAATAACGGGTTGCCACAACAGTGATGTCACCCAGACCACTGCCGCGCAGCACTGCAAGCATCGGCCGTCCCGCTGTGCCTGATGGTTCGCCGGCGTCGCTCATACCGGCGATGACGCTCGCCCCGAAGCCAATCAGATAGGCATAGGCGTGATGGGTCGCATCGGACATTTCATCGCGTACCTGGGCGATAAATGCCTTCGCCGACTCCACTGAAGGGGTGTAATCTACACTGCCAATGAAACGCGAGTTGATAACAAGTATCTCGGCACGTGCCGGCGCTGCTGGTATGAGATAGTGATCCATAGTTTATTCATTTTGGCTTTCCCAAGCACTATCTTGGGGTGAAATCGTTGATCTGCGTTATGAGCATAACATACGGTTCGGAGCAGTGCAAATGAGTAGGAACCCAATGGCTATTGTATCGCTGCGTGCGCTTACAGTGTATGCGGACCTTTAAATATCCCAAGCTGGCAAAAAGATAAGGAACATGATAATGTAGAGAATGACGGCTCTTGTTCGAATTATCGCATGTAAAGAGTGCTATATTATCATGGCCCTTATTTGCTATAATTCCTAGTGGACACAACCACCGTTATGGTGGTAGGATATGCAAAGTCAGGCGCTGGAAATATAGATCAAGATCTTTGCGTTGGATAAGGAATGTAGTCAAACTATGGGTCACCAGGAGCATAAAGAAAGTTCTGCCAAGGCAATCGACACACCCATCCGTTGTGGTATCATCACCATTAGCGATACTCGAACGGTCGAGAATGACACAAGTGGTACAGCAATCCGTGCTGCTCTTCTTGAAGCAGGTCACTATGTGGTACAATACGTGGTGGTAAAGGATGACACATCCGCAATTACTGCTCTTGTGCGCGACTTCGAGGCAAAAGGGTGTCAAGTCATTATTACCAATGGTGGAACAGGGATTGCTCGGCGCGATAGCACGTTTGAAGCTATCGACAATCTGCTCGAAAAACGCCTGCCCGGCTTTGGTGAATTGTTCCGGATGCTTTCGTATAGCGACATCGGTGCAGGTGCTATGCTTTCGCGTGCGACTGCCGGCGTGTATGAGCAGGCATTGATTTTCTGCCTTCCTGGCTCAACCGGCGCAGTCAAGCTCGCATTAGAGAAATTGATAATCCCGGAATTGCAGCACCTCGTTTGGGAAATCAGACGCCAATGACGTAGGGGTTTAGCTTGCGCGCGTCGTCGTGACGAAGGATCGTGATGCAAGATTACCGTTTTTCTGTTATTATATCAGCGTCGTAGTGTTTACACTGCCGTTTTCTCAGTTCAAGTTGTAAGGAGCCAGAGTGCCCATGACGACAGTAGAAACCTTTCGTGGCCTGCATTACCCCAATAAGATCGGCCGCCTGTTCTACCTGTCGCTTGAAGAAGTGATGGGCGTGAACGGTGTTAAAGCGCTGCTACGCCTCGCTGAACTGCCACAGTTTATCGATGCCTATCCGCCCAATGACCTCAAGCGAGAGTATCCTTTTGAGGCGATTGCGGCGACATCGATAGCTTTGGGAACAATGTATGGTCCGCGTGGTGCGCGTGGCTTGGAATTGCGCGCTGGTCGTGTGGCATTCACGCTGGGGTTGAAAGAGTTTGGCCCGCTGCTCGGCATGGCTGACTTGGCCCTCAAACTGATGCCGATAACGATGAAACTGAAGATTGCGCTCAATGCAACAGCGCAAACTTTCGACCGTTTCAGCGATCAATCAAGTCACGTTGAAGAAGAACGCGGCCAATTCGTCTATCATATTACCCGTTGCTCGAATTGTATTGGCCGGAGCGAACCTGGCCCAATTTTCTATTTGGCGCGGGGGATTATCGAAGAGGCGACAGCGTGGGTTAGCGGTGGGCGTCGTTTTGCTGTTGAACAGTGCTCTTGTATGGCTCAGGGTGGCGAGTCCTGTGCGTTCAATATTGGTAAAGAGCCCCTCGAATGATTTCGTGGCCTGTGGCGCATCATATCTGTGTTTGTGAGCTACAGCCTACGAACAGTGACGATATCTATGCGCTGGCTCTCTCTCAAATTGATTCGCTTCTACCAGGTCGCCATTTCGCCTTGGACGCCGCCGAGTTGCATCTATTCGCCAACTTGCTCCCAATACGGCTATGAAGCGATCAGTAAATATGGCGTTCTCAAGGGCGGTGCGCTGACACTCTGGCGCATCCTTCGCTGTAATCCCTGGGCGCGTGGCGGTGATGATCCTGTACCATGATGGATGATAGAAGGCGTCGATCATGGTATACGTGTTGTTGGCGTTCTGGCGCAACCGTGTGATACGCACGACAAGGTCAAAAAGGTCAAACTAAGATCTTTTCAATTTCGTGATATGGTTGCAACTTTCCCAATAATACCCTCGTCTTATCTACAGGTCTGGAAATTGTGCTGTATCATGACTGATAATGCGCACACTGCAGCGCATAAGCGTTAAGGGAGCAGACGTTGGCAGAACCATCGATCGAACTGATTAACCAGGCTCAGGCGGGTGATCCCAATGCCTTGACTCAATTGGTAATCGGTCAACAACATTACGTCTATAGTATTGCGATGAGTGTCTTGAAAGACCCGGAAGATGCCGCCGATCTCACCCAGGAGGCGTTTATTCGGCTCTTTCGCGCCCTTCCGCAGTATAACGGCGAGAGCCGCTTTACCACCTGGCTTTATCGTCTGGTTGTGAATCTGGGGCGTGACGAATTGCGGCGGCGGGGACGCCAGGTTCCGATTGCGCCGCCCGTCATTGACGAAGAACAACACGATCAGATTGCTAGTGTCGCTGATGATGATCGCTGGTCTGACCCAGCATCTGCTCTTGATACTCAAGAGATGCGTAATCAGGTACGGCAGGCTCTTGATCAACTCGAAGAAC
>JAKSDJ010000656.1 GCA_022360155.1 Chloroflexales bacterium
CGCAACGGCGAACAGGTAAGCGGCGTGACCTTGCACTGCATAGACCAGTCGTTCGATACCGGCGACATTGTAGGCCAGGTCACCTTTACGCTGCCAGATGGCAGTTCTGGTGCAGAGCTTGATCGCTGTTGGGCGACGCGCGGCGCGGAGTTGATGCTTGACGGGGTGCGTGCCTTGGGCGATGGTTCTCTCGTGCGCCGAAAGCAACCTGACGGCGGAAGCTATCATCGTTGGCCAACTGTTGCAGATTTTGCCATCGATAGGAATTGGTCGGCGCGTCATGCCTTCAATTTTATGCGCGGGACTGATCAGTGGGGTCATCCCTATTGTGTTGTGATCGATAATGAACAATTTGAACTCACGGCAGCGCTGGATTATGCTGCTGCTGCAATGCTTGAAAAGGCATTTGTTCGTCGGGAAAAAGAGATTTGGATCCAGTGCAATCCGGGAATCTTGCACGCTGCGCTGATATAACCATATGTAACTTGGTATAATGAACCACAGCGAATCTCTCGTCACGCGGACGACGCCGGTAATCTAGTCAGGCAGGGCGGCGTCCCGCCTTCATAAGGATGCGCCAATGTTCCAATTTCATCGCCGTTTCACCCGCCGAGCAACGCTCCCGCAGACGCGCCGCTATCTAACGCTGACGGTCTTTTTCATTCTTGCCACTCTTGTCCTCAATGCCTGCCAACCAACCTTTTCATTCCAAGCAACGCCAACCGCAGATACTTTAAACCAAACTGACGATCAAACAATACCGGACAATGCTGTGCCGACATTGCCGCCTGTAAACGCCGCCGTGGCGAACGCTGAGCAACCGACGCTGATTAAGGGCGCATTTGAATATACCAACGACTTCATCTTTACCTACTACGTCGAAAACGCTGTCGCCCTAATTGATATGTATGGGTTTGTAACCCGCAATCACGATTGGGAACTGCCGGTCACGTCACAGGTGCTGGGCTTCCTTGATGTTGACGAAACGGCGCAACGCGGCAGCTACTTGATCAACTTGCCCATCCAGCCGGTTGGAACCTTCGCCGACGTGGACAACGACAATCAAACCGACATCGGCGTGCAGATTTTTGCAGTCTCCTATTGGCCCAACGAGACTGGCGGCCCTTTCGCCGAGGGGGATGATCGCTCGCGTGGCTGGCCGGCGTATCTGACTTCAACGGTCAACGACACCGAGAATAACGAAGAAGTCGTTGGCGGCAAGCTGGTGGTCTGGTCCCCTGACGACCAGCAGCAGTTCCCCACCGGCTTCGGCCCCGACCGCTTGCTCTTCACAGCGGACGACCCGGTTGGACCTGTCCCGGCGGGCTATACGATCGTCGATCTGGACGCCGAACCTTTCGGATTGAGCCGGGAGCGCGAACCATCGCTCACGCTCTATGAACCAACCGATGTGGCGATTAAAGATTTTTCCGCACTCTCATATAGCGAGGCGTTTACCCAGATGTTCGAGCGAGTCCGGCAGGAGTATGCCTTCAGCGGCATTGAGGGCAAATCTCCCGAATGGAATAGCCTCTACGCCCAGCTTGCGCCGCGCGTTGCCGAGGCCGAGCGCAGCAATAGCGCTGGGGCGTTCTACCTGGCGCTGCGCGATTTCAGCCTGGCCTTCCAGGATGGTCACGTCAACTTAAGCGGCGGAGACTTCGACATCCAGTTTTTTCAGCAAGAGTTTAGCGGCGGTTATGGGATGGCCGTTCGCGAACTCGACGACGGGCGGACGATTGTCAACTACGTACTGACGAACGGGCCGGCGTATCAGGCCGGAATCGAGGTGGGGGCCGAGGTGTTTACCTTCAATGGGCAAGCGATGAGCGACGCGATCAGCGCTGTACAACCGTTTGGCGGCCCATTTTCCACCGATTTCGGCCTGCGCTACGAACAACAGATCTATCTTATGCGCGCCCCGGTTGGGAAAGAAGCGACAATCACTTTCGCCAATCCAGACGAAGCGCAAAGCCGAGCGACCCTAACCGCCATTGTCGAGAACGAGAGTCTCTTCGTCAACTCGTTCTATCGGCAGTTCGATCCGGTAGCGCTGCCGGTCGAGTTCGAACTGCTCGAATCGAATATTGGCTATATCAGCATCAATACCTACTACGATGATCTGAACTTAATGATTCGCCTCTTCGAGCGTGCTTTGGAAACATTCAAGCAGCTAGAGGTGCGCGGGATCATTATCGATCTGCGGCAAAATGGCGGCGGTGCGCCGATTAGCTTGGCAAACTACCTCACCGATGTCGAAATTCCCCTGGGCCAGCGCGAATATTTTAGCGGGGCGACCGGCCGCTTCGAACCTGATGGACCGCCGAACAAGGCTGAACCCGCCGAACGCCGGTATAGCTTTTCGCGGATGGCGCTGCTAGTCGGGCCGGCGTGCGCCAGCGCTTGCGATGTCGGCGCTTATGGGTTTAGCCAAATTCCGGGTATGATTGTTGTTGGACAATTCCCTACGGCTGGTGTCTATGCCGAGGTCGCACGCGGCCAATACCGACTGCCGGAGGGCATTAGCTTGCAGGTGCCGACCGGGCGATCGGTTTTGCCCGATGGCAGTATCTTCCTCGAGGGGCAGGGTGTGCCGCCGACCTTGCGCGTGCCAATCGTCGAGGAGACTGTGTTGACCAACGAAGATGTTGTTTTGCAAGCCGCTGAAGAGGCTATCCTCGGACGCTAACGAATGGGGGATGCAATGACGCTCAGTATCGACCATGTGGTCATTCTCGTCAATGACTTGGATGCAGCCAACGCCGATTACGCGGCGCTTGGCTTTACGGTAATTCCTGGCGGCGAACACGCCGGGGGCGCTACCCACAATGCGCTTATCTCCTTCGCTGACGGCTCATACCTGGAACTGATCGCATTCAAACGATCAGAGCCCAAGCATTTCTGGTGGCGACACACCAGCATTGGCCCAGGCTTGATCGACTTTGCGCTGCTGCCGAGCGATATTGCTGTCGAGATTGCGGCGATGGCCCAACGTGGCCTGATCTACCGAGGCCCCACGCCGGGAGGGCGATTACGGCTCGACGGCCAGCGGATCGCCTGGCAGATGGGCATGCCGCCTAACTCCGCTCTGCCTTTCCTCTGCGCCGACGTGACGCCACGGGCGCTGCGAGTTCCCAGCGGATCTGCCTGGAGGCACGCCAATGGTGTAACCGGCGTTGCTGGGCTGACGGTTGTGGTGAACGATCTAACGATGAGCGCAGCGAGCTATCGGATGCTGCTTGGGTGCGTCGAACAGCGCCAGGCTACCAAGGCGATAGGCTCCGACAAGATCGAGCCAGGAACCCAGATCGTAGCCTTTTCGGTCGGAAACGTCGTTCTGACTTTGGCTGAACCGCCGCCTGGCTCGCGCGACTCTCTGCGTGAACGGCTCGATGCGCGTGGCGATGGCATCTATGCCTTGCAGTTGCACAGTGTTGATCCAACGAGCAGCGGCGCGCTCGACCTGAAGTGTACGCATGGCGCGCGGATCGAGATTGTCGCGTAGGAATGTTAGTACGTTGGCACATTGGTAAGGTTAGCACGTTCCAACGTTCAGCTATCTCCTCAAGAAGACATGTGCGGCGTAGTTGCGTGGGGCTGATGCAGAAATAACACAAGCTAATCCTGTTATCCTGTCAACACTCTCTCGGCGTTTACAGGGCTGTGGCAAAGTTTGGAAATTAGCCCCAGGTGAGTTGCCGATCACCTGCCAGATTGTTTCAGAGCCTGTCCGAAAAGCCGCCTGAACCGACAAGCGCTGGATGACATGATTGGGCATAGCGGGAACGGACGCAGCAGCATGTGGGGTGCGGCAGCCATGCTTGCG
>JAKSDJ010000952.1 GCA_022360155.1 Chloroflexales bacterium
AAGGTCGATGCTGATGACGGCGCTTGGACGCCGGACCAGACATTCAATCATCCACGCCTGCTCGCGATGGTCGCCACATCGGCGTATACCGGTGCAGGGATTGATCACTTGGCCCAAACTGTAGCCGATGCGTTGCTGGGCGGTGGCGGCGTGACATCTGGTGATGCGCACCTTGTCTCGAATCCTCGCCACCGCGACGCGCTTGATCGCGCCGTTCTGTGCTTACGTGCCGCCGTCGAGAGTCAAGTGCGCGGTCTGCCAACCGATCTGCTCGCCGGTGATCTGACGACCGCACTCAATGCGCTGGGCGAGATTACTGGTGAGACGGTCGGCGACGATCTGCTCGATGTGATCTTTAGCCGTTTTTGTATTGGGAAGTAGCGCCAATGACAAGTGACCGGTAGCCTCGCTTCAGGACCACAACTGTTCCAGGAGCGATGGGGCAATATTGCCCCCGCTGAGCACCACCCCCACCCGTTGACACTCCGTCGGGAGGCGCCCGCGGAGTAACGCCGCTAGGGCTACTGCGCCGGTCGGCTCTACGATGAGCTTCATCCGTAGCAACAGGAAGCGCAATGCGGCGATGACATCGTCGTCGCTGACGATAAGAATGTCTTCGACGTAGCGCTGAACAACCGGAAAAGTCAGTTCGCCGGGCATCTCGGTGCGCATACCGTCGGCAATAGTTGTTGGCGGCGGAACGCAAATGCGTGTACCGCGATCCAGTGAAAGTTTCGTGTCGTCAGCGCCTTCGGTCTCGACGCCAAAAATGCGGATCGACGGGCGCAGGCTGTGGGCGGCCAGGGCGCAGCCACTGATCAACCCGCCGCCGCCGACGGGCACAAGGAGCGTGTCGAGATCGGGTACGTGCTCTAAGAGTTCGAGCGCTGTTGTACCCTGCCCAGCCATAATGTGCGGATGGTTGTAGGGCGGGATGAGAGTCATCCCGCGTTCGGCGGCGGCGGCGGCTCCAAACTCCTCGCGGTTGACGGTGCGGCGCTCGTAGATCAGCACCTCCGCGCCATAGCCACGAGTTGCCTCAAGCTTGACCGATGGCGCATCGTCAGGCATGCAGATGAGCGCGGGTACGTCGAGCAAGCGGGCGGCCAGCGCTACTCCCTGGGCGTGATTGCCGCTGCTATAGGCGGCAACGCCCCGCTGTCGCTCGTGCGCGTTCAGTTGGCTGATCGCGTTGTAAGCGCCGCGAAACTTAAATGCGCCGCCGCGTTGGAAGTTCTCGCACTTGAGAAAAACCTGACAGCCAGTCATGGCATCGAGCGTTCGGCTGGTGTGGACCGGTGTGCGATTGGCAATCCCGCGTAAGCGTGCCGCCGCCGCCTGAATATCGTCAAAGGTAATGGCGAGTTGGTTCACTGACTTATCTCCTAAAACGTATCCTACGATTATGAACAGATATATTCGATGCAAAACGATGCCAATAGTAGATCTGTCATTCTGATAGCTTGGCAAAGGGATTCGATTTCGGCAAGATAGAGATTCTTCGCTGCATCTGAAATGATAAATCGGGCTGTAGCACTAATTGTATGACCTCATGTGGGAACAGATTATATGATGATCCGCTATGGTAGGCTTTGGAAAACCAAGGTTTTTTGCATTATTACTGGATTGTAATCTGTTTATACGATAATACCGACTTATAATAGAATGAAATCATGGCCTTGGTGCAGTGTGATCCTTGCTGTAAAGAGGTGCAATGCACGCCACTAGATATTATAATAGCGCCTTTAGATGGTATTTGGTCATTTCAGGCTCTGATAAAGAAGTTTTGTGAATAACAAAAAACCATTGTCAGTGTTACGATAGAAAGCGCTTTCTTATGGCGAGTCATATTCTTGTAATATACTCCTCTTGTTCGTTGTTACTATGCTGTATTACTTTTGCTATAGGCAGCCATCGTCGTTTGATTCAAAGAGAGCGGATTTGCATGATTGAGCGATCAATCGGTACATCACAATCGTTGGCAATGGCCGTGCTTTGGCCAAGGTGATGTCACCTCGAAGTTGCCGGTGTTGCAGGTTTATTGGGAGATGTGTCCTTTTCACATCAAAAGTATGCCTTTGAACCTGTTAACTTGTCATACGTTGCCTACTAGGGAGTATAGCGCGTGACCTGCCCAATGGCAAGGCGGGTCAAACGTAAGGGTGGTAATGTTTATGCCTGTGGTAAAGAGCGCTTTTGTCTACGCTGTTGCATTGGCTTTGATGCTGATCATTGTTGGCGGGGGCATCGTCTACGTTACTTACGGGCAAGGAACGACAACTCCGACGTTAACGATTTTTAATACAGCGGAAACCGCACCTTGTACACCTCAGGCAGAACAAATGACACCCGCAACCAAGCGTGGTGTGTTGATAGACTTTCAGATCAAGGGATATAGTGGCGACGAAATTGTTGAGTTCTATGTGACATTTGAAGATGGGCGTATTGAGCGGCTCCCTGAACTCAGCGGCCCCTTTGATACGCTCAATGTAACATTGCCTGATTTACTGCGCACGGACCGTGGCGGCGAGTTACACCTGACCTATACGCCAGGCAGTCAGTGGCCTGATGGCTGTCATGCTCTCACCGCGCATGGCTTATCGAGCAACAGAATGGCGACGGCATATCTGGTTATCAAGCAGGATGATACACCAACAACCGTAGGGACAGCCCAACTGGCCGTTGTGAATGATGTGACTGAAACAAGTTTGGGAACTGTGGGCTCGCTTGTTCGCCTCCACGGAGAGGGATTCCTCAACGGTGAAGCGGTATCGGTATCGATCACCAAGCCGGACGGCACAGTTGTTGCATTCCCGCAGCAGATCCCGGCAGGCGACAGCGGCGCTTTTGTTTTCGTCTTCAAGTTAGGAACGTTAGAAGATCAACCTGCCTTGATTGGCGATTACCTGTTTACCGCAATCGGTATGACCTCTGGCTTTCGGGCGAGCAGCATGTTCACGATTGAGACAGCAATCGCTAGTGCATCTGGCGAGGCGCAGATGACCGCATCGATTCTAGACGATCCGCTCACCCGGATGAACCGCCGGGTCCAGCTACAAGGCGAGTTTTTTAGCCCCTCTGAGGGTATTACTACGCAGCTCGTTCGGATCAGCCCGCCGGGACAAGGGGTCGTATATCCGAAGTTTGTCCAGTATGCCGACGACCAAGGCAAATTCGACATCGCCCTCAATCTTGATGAACGTTACCCTGTTGGCCCCTACGTCGTGACTGCCACAGGAGCGACGAGTGGTAAAATAGCAGTGACAACATTCTCGTTGACGCCAGTAGCAGCGCTGCCGACAGCGCTGCCGACAACGATTTCGCTGGTAGCAACCGCCACGCCCGCACCGCCGCCAACGCCCACAGTAGCGCCGGGTACAATGCCGCCAACTGGTGTTATCGAGCAACGCGCTCCGCTTGTGGTGACTGAGGCGGACTTCAATAGCTATTTGGCTAGGAGTCCTGAGCAAATCGCACCGTTTGAAAGCGCCGTCATTCGGTTCGTTCCAGGTGAAGTTCAAGCCGAATTCCGCATTAGCGGCTCGTCGATACAGGTACGCGCCGGCTTAATGGTTCAGGATGGTCGTATCACGCTTGTCAACTTGCAATTAGACGGTCCGCTCGATACATTGTTTACGCTCGAAGATATTCAGCCGCTGATTGAGCAACGCATCAACGATCCGTTGGTATCGCGCAATCTGGTTGTGCGTGAGGTGCGAGTCGAGCAGGGGCAGGCGATTTTGGTCTTTGAATAAGGATTGCTCCTGTTTTTCGTTAGGAGTTGTGTGGCGTCGATGTTTGCGATTTCGCCATTGAATCTGGAGCGGCGACATATCTCAAGGCTTTCCATCGAGGAGATACACGCCGAGTTCGGAAATTATCTTGAAGCCTAACTCCTCATACAGGGTGATGGCGCTGCGATTATCCGCCTTGACGATGAGGCCGATATGCTCGATGCCATCTCGGAGGAGATCGCGACATAAACGTGCGCAGATAGCCCGACCCAGCCCCTTTCCTCTCTGGGTCGGGTGGGTGGTTACATTGCCCAGTGCTGCCGTTCGATACATCTTGGAATAGACATGAACTCCAGCAACGCTGACTAGCGTCTCGCCCTGCCGAACCCCGTAGTAATATCCCGATTGCAGCATGCGCGCCGAAAAAAAGTTCTCGGGATAGCTCTCATGGTAGAGCTGTTCCAAGGCGGGCAGATCTGCCGCCGAGAGAACCGTTACCGCCGCACTGTCGATTGTGTCGAGCCGAGGCGGGTCGAAGAGCCCCATTTTGTAGTGCAGGCCGCGTTCTTGGACAGCGTAATTGCGCGCCATCACATCCACGTGCGCCGGATGCAGATGCGTATAGATGCGCCTGGGTAACAAGGGTAGCAACCCGTGCAGCAACTCACGCATCTGGCCGAGCGGCGAGTTGGGGTTCGCCATCAAGACCGGCGTCACACCCGCCATGTAGACGAGAGCGAGCTGCCGGATCGCGTCCTGCTCTTTGAGCGCGTACCAAATGGTGTGGGGCCAGAAGAAATCATCGAGATCGCCTAACTCAAACAGGTGCAGGAACGGGTTTTGGCCGACAAATGCCTCGATTTCACGCTTCTCGTGGAGGCTGACCAAGTTCATATGGTCTCCTTTCTACCTTGGTCTTGCCGTTGATCGGCAGATCATCTGCAATGAATTGCCCACGTTAACGCAGCCCTATTTCTTGCACTTGAAGGTTGTTACATTATAGCGCAGACCGCTGCTACGATTATAGAGGCGCGTGTGGCTGCAAGCCGCACCTACCATTATGGTCCTATTACAGCGGAGACCGCTTCCTCTGCCATGACTGCTGCCCAACCCGCTTTACTGTGAATCTGCGGTATATTGACCTGCTTTGATCGTTTCCATTTGTCCCTGGTTATAGGATGACCGTTATGATATAGTCGTAACGTCTGTTGCGATAGATATCGTTCTTATAAGCTTTATCATGCAGTCCAATGCGGCAGAGCGGAGGAATATGGCGGAATGGCCAGTGAATTATCGCAATCCGAGCAAGTGATGACGAGCGTGCGTCAGGATGATTTCCGGGCAGGTTTCATGGCAACCTTACCGCTTTGGCCGGGAGCAGTGTCATTTGGCATCCTCTACGCGGTCACGGCGCTGGCGGCAGGTTTGAGCCCGGCGCAGACGCTGGCGATGTCGCTGCTGGTCTTTGCCGGGGCCGCGCAGTTTGCCGCCATTGGCTTGTTCGCGGGCGGCGTGGAACCAGTGAGTGTCTTGATAACGACGGTGATTATCAATGTTCGTTATCTGTTGCTGTCAGCTTCGCTCGCGCCGTATCTGCGGCATGCCCCCGCCTGGCTGAAAGCGTTGATTGCCTTCCAGATGTCTGACGAGTCGTATGCGCTGGCCATCCAACGCTTCCTGGAAGGTGCGGGAAGTCGCGCCTATAACGTCGGCGCAAATCTGGGACTGTATGTGATTTGGCAGGTCAGCAGTTTGGCTGGTATCCTGCTGGGTGCGGCCATCCCCGATCCGAGCGCCTATGGCCTGGATCTGATCTTTCCCCTGGCCTTTATTGGTCTGTTGATGCCGCTGCTGCGAAACCGAACCAATCTTCTCGTCGCGCTACTGGCTGGGGTTCTGGCAGTGGCTGGCGCGTTGCTGTTGCCAGGAAGCTGGTATATACTGATTGCTGGTTTGGGCGCAAGCGGACTTGGAATGTTCTTAGCGGGGAAACGATGATCTACGAATGGCGATGCGGTGAATATCTGATCAGCACGGATCGCAGCAAACTTGACCTGGCGCTTGTTCACGG
>JAKSDJ010000453.1 GCA_022360155.1 Chloroflexales bacterium
AAAGCTCGTCAGCCATATGTTTTACCCTCCTGTGATCGAGCATATGCATGTTGGGATTGGGCCTTTTCCGGAAGCTGCTCCTTTCCGCACCGCCGCCGCCGCTCTCGCAGCGCGGCGCGCACCATCTCCTCCGTCACATCGGCATAGCGCTGCGTGCGGCGCGGATCACGGTGGCCCGGCATCCGTTGCACGATCCGCTCCGGGTCGTCACAATAGCGAATACAACAGAGTTAAGTGCAAACTTTCGTACTACCGCGGGGCTGACCTTTGGCCCCCTTGCCACAAACATTCCAGCACGCCGCTGCATACACGCCGACGCGGTATCAGAACGGATTGCCGTCCCAATGCAACCGCCGATAGTCACTCGCCAGCACGGCCAGCGGCCCGGCAATGTGCTGCGCGATACGACTGATCAGCCGCGCCCAGCGCACCCGGTCGTCCACCGTTCGGCTCAATCCGCTCAGCTCGTCCAGGGCGACATTCGCCGTAAACACGGTGGGCCGGCGCTGGACCGATCGCTGCTCGACCACGTCATACAGCCGCGCGAGGCCCCAGGGCGTCAGCTCCTCCGTGCCCAGGTCATCCAGCAGCAGGATCGGCAGGTGCTGCACCGCCTGCAGTCGCGCATCCGTTTCGTATCCCTCAACGCCCGCCCGCAGGTACGCCACCAGCCCGGCGGCGGTCAACACGCCGGCGCCCTGGTCGGCAAGCGCGTGATAGCTAGCCAGCGCCAGATGGCTTTTGCCGCCGCCCGGCGGTCCGAACAGATAGAGCCAGGGCCGGTCCGGGCCGGCGATGAATGCGCTCACGGCGTCGTAGCACTGCTGCAACGCGGCGCGCTGCTCCGGGATCGTCACCGTTCGCCCATCCGCGTGCAGGAGCGACAGCGGACGGTTCAGGTCAAAGCTGGCCAGCGTACACCCGGTCCGCGTCCCAAGCGTCGCCTGGATGGCCGCCGTCAAATCCCGCCGCCGCGCCGGCGGCGCGCAGGTGCAGCGGATCAACTTGCCGAAGGCCGGGTCGCCCACGCGGGCGTCCGCGACCAGATAGCGTGCATTGCGACACCGTGGACACACCGCAGGGTCGGCCTGGGTCGCCGGCCCGGGCGCCGCCGCTAGGTCCGCCGGCGCGGCGCTGTCGCCCG
>JAKSDJ010000954.1 GCA_022360155.1 Chloroflexales bacterium
AGGCCGCCGATTAAGGCAATATGGACCGCGCCAACGCTGCGTGGAAATTGATCAATGCTTGAGGTCGGTCCGCCGAGCCGTCCTTCGTAGACGATACCATTCTCATCAATAAGATAATGATAAGCCATGTCATCCCAGCCAAGCACCTGGGTTTGGTATGCGGTGAGAGCGCGGAGCAGGCCCAACGTTTCGTTCAAGACAGGTATGGCGTTAACTTGATGGATCACGATACCCCGCGGCGTCGAGCGCTCGGGCTGGCTGGTTTCGATGTTGCCGCTCCAGGTTGCGCGCTGCACCAGGGTAGGGCGGGGTGTCAATGTGTCCGGTCCAAAGCCGATTGGTGCGCGCGGCAGCCCCTGCAGCGCGGGTTCTGATGGTCGCGTCGTGTTCAGAAACGCGATGGTTATCCGATCGAGCACCGCCGAAGCGCGGACCACGGTACTCGTCAAGTTCGCCTGGATCTGGAAATAGCGCGTGTCGGGCGGGAAGAGCTCTACGTTCGGCGTGACGTAAGCGCCATCATCAACCATCGAGCGCGCGTCGCCGGCGATCAGTGGTCGCCATTCGCTCCAGCCCTCGTTAGGAAGAGCAGGATTGGGGGCCAGGGGGCTTCCGCGGAGTTGGAATGCCACCTCGGCCCCCTGCTGCGGTTCGACCCGCCAGATCGCACCAACCGCGTTGACTGGGAAAGGCGCAATGAAGGGTTCAGAGACGAAGCTGCCGCTGAGGCTATCGCCCGCGAGGCGTAACTCGCCTCCGGCATTATTGGTGATCAGCAGGCCATCTATCGAGCCGTTTTGCCAGTCAACGACGCCGTCGAACTGACATTGTTCAATCCGATCACCGGTTTGGGTCGGATCGGGAGGCGCTGCCGCTTCTTCCTGAAATTGGCAAGAAGGAATAGCAGGTATGGTTTCCGGCTCCTGATAGAGCGGGCGAGCGCTGCTCGATGCGACTGGCAGACCAATGATAAGGCTTGCAAGCCCAATGAACAAAGCGGTTGCCAGCGACGATCGAGGCGTGCGGTTCAACGAAGACAGAAGAGAATGCGGCACGAATCGCCGGTTGCGCGTCATAAATTCCCCTTTACTCTGCGGCTTTGAGTGCGTCGTAGGTGTACTCGTTGTCAGCGCTCCAGAGCGCCCAACCCGACGCGCCAAAATCCTCGGCGGCCTTGATTTGGGCACGCACTTCCCTGGGACCATAGTGGACAATCTGGTCGTCGGGCACCCAGATCAGCGTGAAATCCTGGAGCCAGGGTCGCATCTTGGCCCACTTGCCGTTGATCAGCTCAGCGCCGTGTTTCAGGCTTTCGTACACAATCTCGTAGGGATACGCCGCCGCGTTGTCAAAGCCGAGTTCGTGGGTATAGTAGTGCGAAGGATAAACCATCGGACAGAGGTAGTCAGCATGAGCGGCCATCAACTCAAGGTTTTGGCCGATCTGGGCCTGGGGCGCCCAGGTGGCGTAGCCGAAAACGTCTGCTGAGAAGAACGCCCCCGCGCCGTTCATCGCGCGATGCGCTTCTTCCATGAACGTCGCAATATTCTGGTACATCTCGGGCGCGTCGACTTCGGGGTCGTGCGGTTTGGACAGGCGCATATAGTCGATATCGCTAGCGTCGTTAGGGAAGCGAATATAGTCGAACTGGATCTCGTCGAAGCCCATCTGGGCCGCTTCGATGCCAAGCTGGATGTTATAGTCCCACACGTTGCGATTCCACGGGTCGAGCCAGGCGATGTCCCAGTCGGCGTAGAACTCCTTGCCAGTGCGCGTATCTTGCGCGGCCCAATCCGGACGAGTCTGCGCCAGCAAGTTGTCGTGGGCGAAGATGTGAATGCGGGCAATGGTGTAAACATTGCGCTTTTTCGCCTCGGCCAGAATAGCGCGGATGTCCATCAAATCCTTCGACGTGCCTAACTCCTGAATGATCGGCACTTGCGATTCGTAGTAGATCAGACCCAAGTCTTCGAGATTATCCGACTTGAGATCGATCACCATCGCGTTGAGTTCCGTGCGATCGATCACATCGAAGAACTCTTGCATTCGCTCCGGCTGATAGGCGGCTGTGCTGGTCTTGACATACAGCGCTTTGGCATCGAATGGCTCCAGGGCAACCTCCTCTGGTACGCTGCCTGGTTTTATTTCGACGACGGCCTTACGGTAGCCAGGCGCGAGCACTTGGAGATAGCCCTGTTCGGGGATGCCATCCAGCGTGAAGCGCCCGTCGCGGCTGTTGTCAATCCGGACAAAGGCTACATCGGAGCCAGGCATCGTTGTGGTTGCGATAACGGTCGCATTGGCAACCGGCTTGCCGCTCACCTGATCGACCAGGATCGCGGTCAACACATCGGGGCGGAGAACGGCGTCCACCTCCCGTTCTCCTGGTTCGAACTGCTGCGCCAATGGCGCGTAGCCGTCGATGTTGATGTCCAAAACGGTCACGTCGGCAGGTATGTCTTCGAGACGATAGGTTCCATCGGCGGCGGTGTGCGTGGTCACCGTTCCGGCTTTGACTTCCACCCCGCCCAGCGGCTGCTCGGTGTAGCGGTCGCTGACAACCCCAGTGATGACATTGGAGTGTAAGACGATATCATGGTTGATGGTGCGTTCCAACGTTTCCTGCAATGTGTGGTAGTTGGGAAGGCTGACTTCGAGCATAACTTGTTCGGACACATCATCGAACTGATAGCGCCCATCAGCGCTGGTCGTCATTGTGAGAGTGTTGGCGGCGCCGGTCGTAATGCTGACGACCACCCCAGCGAGCGGTTCGTTCGAGTAGAGGTCGGTAACGACTCCGCTTAGCGTGTTAGGTCGCAACGCCGTTTCCAGCGTCACCGTTGAGGCTTCTGTATTCGCAAGGTGCTCCTGGGTTTTGAGTGGAATGGTAGCGCTCTCGTAGCCCGACGCGATCACCGTTAAGGTATCGGCAGGCTTCCAACGAGGCGTGGTGTAACGACCTTCGGGGTCGGTTGTCAATTTGGTCCGCCCGATGGTTACTGTCGCCTGGTTGACAGGCGCCCCGGTGTATGAATCGGTGATGACGCCGCTGAGCACTACGGGCGGCGCGCCACAACCAGCCAGCGCAATCAACAGAAGACCGCAGAGAACCGCGCCAATCGCGCGCACGATGATATTCCATTGCGAAAGCATCATCTGTACGTTAACCTGTTCATCTAGAGCAATTCCTGTCTTTGGGAGAGGCTTCAGAACACGCCGCCAGTAAACGGTGGAACGAAAACTGCCTGAAGGCAAATATGTTAACTTCAGATAGGATTGCTATATACCAAATAGACTAAGACCGGTATAATAAAGGCTTTACAGCATGTTGTCAAGTCTTACCGTCTCCTCTAATGTTTTTACCTTAGTTGTGTCAATTTAGTATAGGCCACCTCAAAGATCGAATGCGGTTCTTGTTTGCCTTTGAGTTGTACCGGCCCAAGCGGGTGGAGCAACCAGGGCGCATCCCATTCCGGCGGGAGCGCATCGTGCAAATGATACGAGATGATAATCCACCCGGCGCGGGGCATCGCAGAGAGACGGCTGGCTGCGTTCACGACATCGCCGATCAATGTATAAGGCGCTGACCAGAGCCAATATTGCCGACCACGGCGCATCCACAGCTTATCCCAATCCCCATCCCGATGTCGAGCCCTAACTCGTCATGCCATTCCTCACCAAGTGCGGCAAAAGCGATTTGCATATCGACTGCGGCTAAAACTGATCGCTGTGGATCATCGGGACGGGCGATCGGCGTGCCAAACACGCCAATGATCCCATCGCCGAGAAACTTGTCGATTGTGCCGAAGTGCTGGTGTAACACGTCGGTCATTGTGGTGAAATAGCGATTGAGGATGCGCTGGATCAGGATATCCGGCTCGGTGCGCTCGGTGAGTATGGTGAAGCCGCGCAGGTCGGCGCAGAGCACCGCGACATCGCACTCGATCGGCTCACCCCACTCTTGCCCGGCGCTGAGCAGGTGCTCGGCGCCGGGCAGCGAGACGTAGCGTCGGAAGATGCTGCACACCCGCTCGCGTTCCTGCCGTTCGAGCGCTTTGATGGGCGTGATATCTTAGAGCACGGCGACACTTCCCAGCCGCTGCCCGTCGGCGTTGCCGACCGGCGCCACACTAATGCTATAGGTCGTGCCCTGCGGCAAGTCTAGTTCGATAGGCCCGACTGACACACTGTCATTTGCCAGGCCGGCGAAGATCGACAGCAAGCCATCCAGTGCGGGGTTGTCGCGCCCGTTCCGTAACGTCTGGAGCGGCTTTCCTCAGTCCTGGGCCAAGTGCAAACTCAGGCGCTCTTCGGCGGCGCTGTTCGCCAGGAGCAGTTCGTCGTCAGCGCCAATCAGGACGATTGTATCGGCGGCGCTACGCAACACCGTATGGCCGGGTCTGGTGCAAGCGCTGCCCGTTTGATCTGGTCATTACGCCTCCTCCCCCGATGGATTCCAGGTCGGCGCGGCCAGGGGTTGCAGCCCACGCTCGATACTGCTGCGCTGCGCTTCTAACCAGGGCGGCAGCCGCAGGCGCTGGCCTAACTCATCTGGAGCCTCATCAACGGTGAAGCCTGGGCCAAGCGTCGCCAATTCGACGATGTGTCCGTCCGGGTCGTTGGTGTAGATGCTTTTGAAGTAGATCCGGTCCATCACTGGCGAGACGCGCAGCCCAGCGGCAAGAAGCTTCTCGCGCCAGGCGAGTTGCGTCTCTTCGTCGGACACGGCAAGCGCGAAGTGATGGGTTTGGCCAGTGCCGATGAGCGCGCGTTGCTCTTTGAAAGGGTTCCGCTCGAAGTAGGTGATCAGCGTGCCGGGTTGTCCCTCGCCCACGCCCCAATACCAGTGATACGACTCGGGATCGTCAAAGTTGGCAGTCATTTTGACCCGGCGCATGCCCAGCAAATCGCCGAAGAAAGCGTGGGTGCGCTCGACATCGGCGCCAATGGCGGTAATGTGGTGCATGCCGCGACTCAAGGCCATATCGGCGCTGATTATGGACACTGGCTCATTCCAGGTTGTGGCCGCGATCCGCGCGGCGTCGCGGTTGGCGACGATCATGGCGGCGGGCGGATCGCGATAGGCGGTTCCGATGCTCCCTGCTGGCTCGTCCATCGTCCAGCCTGGCCCTATGGTGGCGATTTCGAGGATTGTCCCATCGGGATCTCGGAAGTAGATCGAGACGAAGTAGTGTCGATCCAGCGGTCCTTCGACCGCGATGCCCAGATCGATCAGACGCCGCTTCCACTTCAAGAGGCCATCATAGTCGGCGACCTGGAGCGCAAAGTGATGCGTACCGCCGACGCCGGGGCGGCCTTTGGGCGCCTTGGACCACTCGAAGAAGGTCACGGCTGTGCCGGGCCGGCCCAATGCGTCGCCAAAATAGAGATGGTAGCTGCCGGGATCGTCGAAGTTGACCGTCTGCTTGACCAAGCGCAACCCCAACACCTGGGCGTAGAAATCGATCGTGCGCTGTGCGTTGGCACAGACTAGCGTAATATGATGTAATCCTTGTATCGTCATCATGGATTTCCTTCCGTTTGGTGTGATGCAGTGGCTGCATCGCGGCGCGAGCACAGCCGATCACTGCCCTCACGCACATAAATGTTGATGACCAAAACCGATAGAAGGCGCCTGTCATGTAATCTTCCGATAGTTTAATGGTATCACAACCTCTATGCCGCACGACGCTAGGCTAGAGCTTTGCCAGAATCCTGCAATAACGCGCAGATGACGCCAATAGGCGCAGATTCGCCGCTGTAAACCTTACCGCCACGTCGCTTTGCAAGAGATTACAAGCGCGGGTGCAAGCCGCGCCTAATCTCAAAACTGGTAATTAGGGGAAGGTATTCGTAGTGCCGCCTAAAGACGGCTTAAAGGCAGTACAACCGCCTAAAGGCGGCACTACGCAGGCTGCACTGTTGATTGGCGAATTTCATCAGAGAACGACCCGACGGCGGCGGCGCGTTGCTTATCCTGACCCCAAGCCTGAGCGAAATAATCGAACTCAGACGTTGCGCAAGCGCCACGTCCAGTCGGCCAGGGCGACCAGGAGTTTGCCCAATTGTTCACGCGTCGCCTCGTCGGTCAGGCGCCCTTCGGCGTCGAATTTCTCCCAGCCCATGGCCACAGCCAACTCGGGCCGGTTGAGCGGGAGCAAATTGGTTCCAAGGGCGATCTGGCGTAGTTGCAGTTGGGCGCGAATCGTACCTGATCGTCCGCCGACGCCCATCATCGCCATTGGCTTACCGCTTAGCGTGGATGCGGCGGGCGGGCGCGAGGCCCAATCCAGCGCATTTTTCAACACACCGGGGACAGAATAATTGTATTCAGGGGTAGCGATCAGTAGCGCGTCGGCGGCAGCAATGCGCTCTTTGAAACGCTGGACCGGCTCTGGGAATCCCGCTGCTTCTTCGTCGGCATTGTAGAGCGGGATCGGCGCCAGATCGAAGATTTCCAGGGTCATGCTGGCGGGTAATATCTCACTGGCGGCGCGCAGGAGTGCGGCATTGTATGAGCCTTTGCGCAGACTGCCGGCAAAGCCAAGAACGTGGATTGGCGTCGTCATGGGCAATTCCTTATGTACCTCCCAGTTGCACCCGCAAGGTCTTGACCTCGAATGGGCGCATGTTCACGTGTACTGTGCTGCCGTCAACCGGCAGCGCTTTTGTTGCGCGTTCCAGCAGGTCGGTCTCGGTTGCCGCGATGATGGGTCGGTCGAAGACCAGGTTCGCTGGGCCGCGCTGGTTGTGGGCCTCGTAGATCCGGATGATCAAACCATCGCCATCTTCGGCTCTTTTGACCGTTTCGACGATGATATGGTCGTTTGGCGTACTCAGGAAGGAAACGCTGGGCTGATGGGGCAATGGCCTAATTGAGCGTTGCACCCACAGCGGCGTATTCAGTTCATAGGCGCGGCGGACGACATGGGCGGCGCGCCAGTCGCCAGAGTGGGGCAGCAGGCTGTAGGTGAAGCGATGCTGGCCCTGGTCGGCGACGGGATCGGGGTGAATGCTGCTCTTGAGCAGCGAGATGCCCAGGGTGGAATGATGCAGGCTATGGCCGTACTTCCCATCGTTCAGCAAGGCGACGCCGTAATCGCCCTCGCTTAGATCGACCCAGCGGTGGGCGCAGACCTCGAAACGGGCCTGGTCCCAGGTGGTGTTGCGATGGGTGGGCCGTTCGATCGCACCAAACTGGATCTCACAGGTCGCCCGCGCCGCGTTGATATGCAGCGGGAAGAGGGTGCGTAGCAAGGTCTGGCGCTCCTGCCAGTCAACCTCGGTGACAAAATCGACCCGCCGGCTGTCGCGCCAGAGACAGATCCGTTGGCGAATGGCGCTCCGCCCGACGCGGCGGATGATCTCGACTGCGGCGCGCAGCGGCCCCGTCTCGACCACGCGCCAGTCCGCGATATCATGCACCGGGTAGGCTTTCTCCGCATAGAAGTGGTCGATATCCCATGCATCCCAGTAGAGGGGACGATCCTCGTAGGCGACAAGCTGGTTGCCGGTCGTCCCTGGCATGATTAGCTCGCGTTCGTGGCGCAAGTCATAGAGCGAAACAATCTCGCCGTTGGCGTCGAATTCGATCCGCAGCTCACCGTTACTGAGGAGCGACTGTTGCACGCTGAAGGTTGATTCGGCGTCAGATTGGGCTGATTCAGGCCGCGCCCCGCGTGCCTCGGCCCATGTGTAGCCATACGAAGGCGCAGCGGCGGCGATCAACAGCGTGTGCTCGCCGGGGCGCTCTTCGATCACTTGGGAGGGCAGGGCGTGGCCAGCGGCGTTGCTCAGGAGCGGCGCTTCGGCGCCAGGCGCGAGTTCGAGCCGCGCGTAGTCGCTACGCGACCAGGGCAACGAGTTCCAAATCACGAAGGACGAATGCTCCGCAGTGTGTCCCGCGTCGGCCTGTTCAACCTCGTGACGCAGAATGTGGCTTGTAGCCGCATCGCGCACCTCCTGGCCGATGCGCTGGACTTCGGCATAGTCGGCATTGCTGTCGACATATACCTGCGCAATGCTGCTGCCCGGCAAAATATCGTGAAACTGATTGAGCAGGATGCGCCGCCACCCAGTGTTGAGGACATCCTGTTGGTTTGGCCCGCCCAGGATTGTCGCCCAGGCGTTGAGCCACTCGGCCTCGCGGTAGAGCAGTTCTGCGGCGCGATTGGCCTGTTTGGTGCGTGCCTGGCTAGTGTAAGTGCCGCGATGGTACTCTAGGTAGAGTTCGCCCACCCAGGTCGGCAGGCGCGGGTCGTCCCCCAGCCGCGCGCAGAGCTGCTGGAAGAAGTGGTCGGCCCGGCCCAAGCGCACCTGGGGCAGACCCGGCAGGTTGTGGAGAATCTGCGCCGTCTCCAACATCTCTTCAGTCGGGCCGCCGCCGCCGTCGCCCCAGCCATAGATGTAGAGCAGTTCGCGGTTGATGGCTTGCTGCCGGTAATTGTTCCACAGACCCGCGACTTCGCTCGGGATCATCTGCCCGACATAGGTGTATTCCTGGGGGTCCGCAGGGTGACCGGCGGGTTTGGTGGTTGCGGAAACGAAATGGGCCAGCACCTCGCTGCCGTCGATCCCACGCCAGCGGAAGGTGTCGGCGGGCATGCGGTTGACCTGGCTCCAGCTCAGTTTGGTGGTCAGGAAGCAGTCGATGCCGCAGCCGCGCAGCAATTGGGGCAGCACCGGACTGAACCCAAACACGTCGGGCAGCCAGGCGATCGGCGAGCTGACGCCGAACTCGTCGGCGAGGAAGCGCGCTCCGTGCAGCAGTTGGCGGATCAGCGACTCGCCGCTGGTCAGATTGCAGTCGGATTCGAGCCACATCATCCCCAACGGCTCGAAGCGGCCCTCGGCAACCTTTTGTTTGAGCCGGGCATAGAGCGCCGGGTCGTCTTCTTTCAAGTAGGCGTAGACCTGGGGCTGGCTCATGCTGAAGTGGTAGTCGGGGTAGCGCTCCATCAGGTGCAGCGCGGTGGCGACGGTGTGCGCAACTTTCTGGCGGGTGCGCCAGAGCGGCCAGAGCCATGCGACATCGAGGTGAGCGTGGCCGGTCGCCAGCAACCTCGGCCCGTTGGGCATGGGGGCATTCGACTGCTCCAGGCAGGAACGAAGCTGATCGAGCGCTGCACGGGCCGACAAGGCAAAGTTTTCACTCTGCCAGCCGGTACGCAGGTCGAGCGTGTTGTAGGCGGCGTTGAGTTGCTCGCTGAGGGTATGCCGAAAGGGATCGTTGGCGGGATAGGTTTCGGCGGCCTCGAACAAGGTGCGCATCAACTGGCCAAGCTGAAAGATGCTTTCGTCGCGCAGGTGCAGATGCAGGCCGCCGAACGACTGCGGGAACGGCAGGTAGCAGCGCACAAGTATCTCTTGGGGGCCGGTATGCGCAGTCGGCGGCAGCACCACGCTGCGGTGAAATTCGTCCAGCCCGGCTAGGGCCGCGCCGTTGAGGTAGGCGATTGCTTCCAGGCTAGCCTGCCCAGCGTCTTCCCAGTCGAGCGCTAACAGCACCGGCCGGTTCCGCCACGCCTCTGGGATCTGCAAGGTCATCCGCAGCCAGTGGGTGCTGCCGCCATCGGCGGGTATGTTCCAATCGATCTTGCGCACCGGCGCAGCCGGATCGGCGCCGGGGGCGACGCCCCACCGCTCGCCGGGGCGCAACAGCCGCCAGACCAGATCGTCGGGGGACGGCGGGGGCGCCATGGTGTTTGCGGCGACAGGGCCAGGAGCGATGCAGGTCATGATGTTATCGATGGGAAGGATCGCGCGAACGGCGGCGGTCATGATCTCGGGAAGGCGGCGTTTGAGTTTCGCGAAGGTTAGGTTCATAGATATGTTCAATACCACCAGGGCTTTGTCAAGAAGTATCCGTGACGAGTGAACAGTGGCTTACTGTATCAATACAAGGTTTTCTTGCGTACTGCATAGGGCTTGGCCAAGATGAATGCGTATCACCTCTATTGGTACATGCAAAGGGACGGGGGCTATTATAGCATAGACGTTCCGCAGGTGTTTGGCGGGCAGAAGATCTATAGGGCTGCGTCAAAGTTGGAAATCAACGGCAGGCGGTCTGCCGATTACCTGCCAGTTTGTTTCAGATCTGCGGCAAATCTGCAACCATTTGTACTATCTGCGTTCTATTGCAGGATAATGACATGATTCGAGAACAGCTACACCAGAGAATCTGGCGTGCTGGCCGGGGCCGGGGCAAGTCGATCCATTTCCTGTAGCCCAGGATCGAGCGCTAGGCCCGCTGTAACGAGCAGAAAGATGACGGTCATCCCGATCAGGGTTGTCTGAATGCCAATAGCATCGAGCAGATAACCGGCAACGAGTACGCCAAGGGGCGCCGCCGCGAATCCGACGGCGGTTGTGACACCGAACACTCGCCCGCGCAGCAGCAGCGGCGTGCGCTCTTGGAGCAGGGTCGACACCAATGGGCCATTGGGGCCGCTGATCAGACCGGCGATCAGAAACGCCGCAACCATCAACGCAACCGGCGGCAGCACGGTGAGCGTGGCGAAGGCCCCGCCAATCGCCAACACGCCGACGACAAAAGTGCGGCGGCGCGGCAGGGTGTGGCCGATCACGCCATACACAATCGCTCCCGCAACCGAACCGCCGCCAAACGCCGCAATAACGGCGCCCAAACTGATCGCGCTGTGGTAGACGGTATTCATATACACGGGCAAGATGACTGCCAGCAGCGGCGAGATCAGAAAATTCAAGATTGTTCCCGAAACGAAGATGCTACGGATCACGGGGTCGCGAATGACAAAACGTAGCCCATCGATGAGTTCCCGCCAGTAACCGTGCGCCAGTGTATCTTCCTGATCTACAGGCGTGATCGGTATCGAGCTGGCGACCAACAGCGCCGATATAGCGAAGCTTGCCGCATTCAGCCAGAACACATTGCTGGGGCCGATCCAGGCAATGAGCAGACCGGCAAGCAGGGGGCCGCTTAACTGGGCGCCGCTTTCGATAACTTCGTGGATGGAGTTGGCCCGTTCGAGGCTGATGTCGGCCTGGTGCGCAACATCGGGCAGCAGGGCGGCGCGGGCGGTTGTCCCTGGTGCGTCGAGCAGAGCCCCCAAAAAGACGAGCGCCAGCAACTGCCAAAACGCAAGACCAATCGTCGTGTGCAAGAGCGGGATGAGTGCCACACAGATCCCGCTCGCAACGTCGGCGACCACGCTAGTGCATTTATGCCCAAGCCGGTCGATCAGGGGGCCGCCCAAGAGCCCGGCCAGCGTTAGGGGCAGCAAGCCAAAGAAGGCAGTGATACCGGTTTGTGTAGCGCTGCCGGTTGTTTCGAGCACATACCACGGAATGGCGAGCTGCGCCAACATATTCCCGTTCAACGAGATGGCATCGGCGGCAATCAGGGAGAAGAAGGGCAAACGGTGTCGAAATATCGGTTTGTGGGGCGCTGGATGCATTCTACACAGTGCATTGTTTGGGTATGCCGGACAAAAGTTAGGTTGGGTATGCCGGACAAACGTAGTCTGACCTTCTCGGTTGCCTCTATTGTAGGTGACGAGAGTCCATGGCGAAACGGTCGGAAGGAGGAGGTGGGGAACAAAATGAGGAGGTGAGGAGAAGAGGAAGTGAGGAGAAGAGGCGGCGAGGCGGGCACGTAGGCGCGCTTCGCGAAGCGCCCTCTCAGATTGCGCGCCTTTTCAGGAGTGGACAGAACGAACAGAAGAAGATACAATTTGAGGCGTTGGGATGCGCTTTTTGACCCTCACCCCCGACCCCTCTCCCACGCGCAGGTTCAAGTGCAGACAGAACATCCAGGCGAAGATGTGATTTGGGGCTTTGGGAAGCACCGTTCCCCCTCTCCCCCTAACCCTCTCTCCCACAAGGAGATAGGGAGATCTGACCGCACCATGATGCGGCAAACCTCGCCCCTAAACGTGCGCGGGCGTGGTGACTCACGCGAGCGTGTGTGGCATTTGTGTCGGTCTATTGTCATTGCGAAAATCTCTTCTGTCCGCTCCTAAACGTAGGCGCCTGGGTGTGTGTAGACAACACGTAGGGGCGCTTCCCGAAGCACCCTTCCAGATATCAGCCTATCGACTCTTCTCGCCTCACCCGCTCATCCGCTCCAATAACGCCACCGGGAACACGGCCAGAATCGCCGCCAGATTCAGGCCTGGCTTGCCTTCGCGTTCTTCGACAGTTAGAATTTCGCCGGTAAAGAGGTTTGAGCACTGCTGCCCAACTGCTGCCTGGGGCAATTCGAGCCAGGTGTCTTGCCACACATCAGCCCCCAGCGGCGGCTGTTCAACGCCGCCGGTCAGCCGCGTAACGAGACGGGGAACAACGACCGCAATCTCGGCGTCTGGCGGGTTGCTGCCCCGCCGCCGTCCGCTGGTGCGGGCGAACGCGCAAACGTGTTCTTGTTTGGCGCCGCTGGTATCGAGCGCACGGTACGTGCCGTAGCTAAACAGTTGATCGTGATCGCGACGATAGGTAAGCGTGCGCCAGGTCACATAGAGCTTGATCCGTCCATCCTGGCTAGTTTCGAGCAGTTCACGCGCCAAATCGCTCAGGGTCACACCGCTCCGCCCACTCGACGTATCTTGCTGCTCGGCTTGCTTGACCCGCTCCTGCAGTTGCGCCAACACCACACGCCGCCGCTCGTAGTCGACCGGGCGACGGTTGTCGGGGTCGACCAGGCTAAAGTCCCAGAGCTCGTTGCCCTGGTAAATGTCGGGCATGCCGGGTGAAGTCAGCTTCAACAGCAACTGGGCCAGGGCGTTGAATTGACCAAAGAAGGCCATACGGGCTTGAAACGCGCGCATATTTTCCAGAAAGGCGTTTTTTGGGTTGTCTTCCAGAATGCGCATGACAAAGTCTCGTACTGCCGCGTCATACGCCTCGTTCGGGTTAATCCAGCTCGTATGCACCTTGGACTCTTTGGTTGCCTTCTGCATATATGCCACGATGCGTTCGCGGAACTCGGCAAACTCTTGTGCGGAGAGGTCTGTGATCAACGGCGAATGCTTACCATTTGCTTTGACCGGTTCCTGTGCTGAACTTGGGCTGTGTGGTTCAACATGCGTTGGGAAGGGCCAGGCCCCGATCAGGGTTTGGTAGAGCAGGTATTCGTCGTTGCGGTCGGGGGCGAGTTCACCCTCGACGGTGGACTTCTTGCGCGCGTTCTGACGGCTCCAGCGGTTCAGGGCTTTGCTCCAATCGGTCGGGATTTCCGACAAAACATTGATGCGCGCCCGTACGTCTTCGCTGCGCTTGGTGTCGTGAGTCGAGGAACAGAGCATGGCATTGGGCCAGCGGCGCTGCCGTTCGGCGTTCTGCTGATGAAAAGCCGAGAGCGAGACCCCGAAATGTTCGGGATGACCGCCGACCTCGTTGAGTGAACCTAGCCGGTTGTACACGTAGAACGCGGTATCCTCCAGGCCCTTGGCCATCACTGGCCCAGTCATCTGTTGGAACTTCATCGTGAAGATAATCAGGTTCTCGCGATCTGCCGCCGAGAAGTCATTGATGTTCCGCAGCAAAAGGGTATCGCGAATAAAATTGAAAATCTCGTTGGCCGTGCGCGGATTGCGTCGCTTCGCTTCGGCTACAGCCATCTCGATAAACTTCTCGTCCCATGGCGCGACATCTTCCGGCCCGGTGATATAGGTGCGATAGACAGATAGACAGGCGATGATTTCGCGGATGGCAAAGGTCAAACTATTGAGCGTAAAGTCGCGGTAGCGGCGATTCTTCTCTGCGATGCGCTCCAGTCGGCTACTCAACTCGTTGACCTCGCTGGCCAGCGAGACGAGCATGATCATCTTCTTGGTCGCATTAACCAGGTTGCGATAATAACGCCCTGGAACGTCACTGGCTTCTTCCTGCTTGATAAAGTTGCCGTAGATTCGGTCGAACACCTTGCGATTGGAACTATCGACGAACAGGCCATTAACGGCGCTGAGGAAATCGTAGCCGGTTGTGCCATCGACTGCCCAGTCGACGGGTAGAGTCTCGCCGTGGGAAAGGATCTTCTCGGCGACGACGTAGAGCGGCCAGGTTGGTGTACGGCTTGCGTCCCCCGCTTTGACCTGGAGTGTGTCAAGCCAGGCGGTCACTGCATCGGCAACCTCTTGCGGCGCAGGATCCGCGCTATCGCCCTGCAAGCTCTGCCAGATCTGGTGCAGCAGATAACTCTCTTGTAGCTGCCGGAAGTAACTTGGCGGGTTCCAGAGGCCGTCGGGGTGATCGATTCGCAGGCCAGTCGCTCGGCCATTGGCGATGAGATTGAAGATCAGTTGGTGCGTGTTCTGAAAGACCTCTGGCAACTCGACGCAGATGGCGGCCAGATCATTGATGTCAAAGAAACGGCGATAGTTGATTTCTTCAGTTGCGACGCGCCAAAATGCTGGGCGGTAGGTCTGGTCTTCGATCAGGTGGTCCATCAGATCGAAACTGCTCGGCTCATCCACCGTCCCGTTGAAAGCAATGATGGTTGCATCAATCGCGGCGCGAATCTCGGGGCTCGCATCGTAGAGCAGGGCCAGACGCCGCTTGATGATCTCCTTTTCGCGATTGCGCTCGGCGATCTTGTCGGGCGACAGTTCGTTGCGCGGCGGCAGGTAGCCAATGGCGGTCAGAATGCTCTGAAGCTCTTGCACATGCTCATCGGTTTCGCCGAGCTGTTCGAGCAACTCATCGAGTTTGTAGCCCAAAATATGGATGTAGGTGCGCGGGGCAACGGGCAGCTTGTGGTCGTAATAGTAAATATAGAACGCTCGCTCACGTTCGTTCTCGGCATCTTTGTCTTCATACACCAGCCGCAGTTCGCCGCGTTCAAGCACATTTCCATACTGGTCGCCCAGGATTGGCAACAAGACTTTATCCGTGATTTCGAGCCGGATTGGTTGCCAGTCAACATCGAAGTAGGAAGCATAGATGGAACTGGGACCATTTTCCAACACATCCATCCACCAGCCATTACACTCATCATCGATGCCCATATGGTTGGGGACCATATCGAGGATTAGACCAATCCCGTTTGCCCGCAACTCGTCGGAAAAGGCGTTGAACGCCGATTCGCCGCCTAGCGCCGGATTGATTTGGCCGTGATCACAGATGTCATAGCCGTGCATGCTGCCGGCGCGAGCCTTGAGAAGCGGCGAGGCATAACAATCGCTAATGCCGAGATCTATGAGATAGGGGATAAGCCGTTGGGCGTCAGAGAATGTGAAAGTGTGATTGAATTGCAGGCGGTAGGTGGCATTAGGGACGTGGCGACGTTCGATAATTTCTTGTCCGATATCGGCAATGTTTGGATGAATCGTAATTTCATCTTCTACACTCATTGTGTTGTTCTCAACTCCGCTGATTCCGCTTGTACATCCGATTCGTGCGCCCCAAATGGCAGAGTGGCAGGATGTACACTGTTTGCTAGGCGCGCTACAAAGAGATGAACGTTATCTTACCTCTTCGCACGCCGGAGCGCAAATCCGACGCCCTGCAGCAGGGTCGCATCAACGTCCTGCAAGAGCACGCAGATGACGCAAACGGGCGCAGAAATCTGACACCTCTAATCGTGCAGTTGATTGGGATCGCATCTGCAGCTTATGTTCTACTGTGATAGAGCCCTAACCCTGCAATGACGCATCAGCACGAAAATGACCGTGCGCATCTATGGGGCGCCTAGACATCAGTCCGTCGATTGGCTATCGAACCATTGTGTTCAGAGCAAGTGAAAAGGGAAGGAGCCTGGAAATTCATCACAGGCTCCCTCCCGCATTGTTACGTCAATAGCCATGCACCAGAAGCGATTCTCGCCTTACCCTTCGCTCTTGAAGAAGATCGCGCCCAGGGGCGGCAGCGTCAGCTTGAGTGAACAGGGATGCCTGTGGGACGGCATCGGCGTAGCCTCGACGCCGCCCGAGTTGCCCTGGCCGCTGCCCCAGTATTCACGGCCATCGCTGTTCAGCAACTCGCGCCAATAGCCGCCGCGCGGTACGCCAATCCGATAGTCCAGGCGCAGCACTGGCGTGCAGTTGCAGACGAAGAGGATGATGTCGTTCGTTTTATGGCACTTACGCATAAAGCAGTAGGTACTGCTATCGGCGTCATTCGCGTCGATCCACTCGAAGCCCGCCGGGTCGAAGTCGAGCGCGTGCAACGCGGGCTCTGCGCGATAGATCCGGTTCAAATCCGCCATGAGTCGTTGCACGCCCTGGTGCGAGGGGAATTCGAGCAAGTGCCAGTCCAGG
>JAKSDJ010000658.1 GCA_022360155.1 Chloroflexales bacterium
CCGCGGCGACGCCACGCCGGGCGATGGCCAGATCTTGCCCGGAAAAGCGCAGGTTGGCCAGAATATCGGCGACTGCAACACCGATCCAGAAGATGTGGTCAGCATGGTTGATATAGATGGTCGGTGGACGCCGAGCCTTATCTGCAAATGCCAACACCGGGATGACATCATCTGGATTGACGTGCAAGACCACAATGTCCGCTCTACTGGCAATTGCCCGCAAAGTCGCGGCCCAGGAGAGGATATTGCCTGGTTGGTTGTCGAGTGCGTAGAGCGCGCCGCCGCTTGCCTCAACCGCCTTGCGGAGCATATCCGGCATTTTCACGGCGCCCTGCCGCGTCAACACGACAGAATGCTGGCGCGCGCCGTCTTGCTCGATCCAGCGCCAGAGCATGCGGGTATGACCACCGACGCGAGCAACTTGGGTCAGGACATGCAGGATACGCCGCGGCTCCTTCGCTCGCCGTGGTTGTATCGTGCCGTGTAGTTCAGGGAGTCTGCGTCCAATGGCAACGAGCAGACGTTCGAGCTGCGGGCTAGCAAACAAACCGGTATGCTGGCTCACCGCATATTTCGCCGCGATCTGGGCGAAAACCGCAGCCGCCTGATACTGCCCACTGCGCGCAAAAGCTTCAGCTCGGGCGACCATGCGTTCAAAGGCCGCAAGATGTTCTAAGACAATAGCTCGCCCATCTGTAATATCATTCGTGCTCATCAAATACCGCCTTCACTTGCCACATGGTCGCCAAATATTCCTCAGCTGCCCGCGCCCAGTTGAACTCGGCTGCCCGTGCACGTCTGACAGCAGTCGTGTGATCTCCAGGCTCTGTGATGACCCTGGCAATCGCCCTTGCTACCGCAGGGGCCACGGGCGCTACGATCAGTCCGGCATCCCCAACAACCTCGGGCAGGGCGCCACAATTGCTGACCACAACCGGTGTGCCGACAGCCAGCGCCTCGAGAGCCGGTAAGCCAAAACCTTCGTAGAGACTAGTGGAAACAAAGACATCGGCTGCCGCGTAGAAGGAGTTGAGCATATCATCGCCCACGCTGTCGACTAGCAGAACATCTCGTTCAGGAGACAGCCCATTCCGGCGGATTGTGTCGATAGTCGCCTGGCGCCATTTCGGACCACCGGAGGCGCCGACTTTGATCAAACAGAGTTGCGGGTGGTCATTCTTTAACAATCGAAGCGCTTCTATCAACAAGCCCAGATTCTTGCGTGGCAATTCGGAACCGACATTCAAGACGATCGGTCCGTTAAGCGGTTGCTGCATATACCGTCTTACCCGCTCGCGGGCCAGCGTGCGATCTGGCGTATCGTCAAGAAATGAGCGTGCCACGCCGTTCGGTATCACTCTGATTTTGCCATCAAGCTCGGGCTGATGCGCGCGGATGCGATCAGATGTGAAGTGCGAGACGGCGATGATTCGATCGGCGTAACGCAAGCCATGAAAGCTCGCCCGGATTGAATGGCAGGTCAGAAAATCCATAGTTTGGCGGTCGCCGGGATGATCGACGATCCCGATGTCGTGAACGATCACAATCCGCGGAATGCCACATGTGTGGCGCAGCGCCTGTGCGCCAGTCAGCCGCGGGAGCAGTATCAAGTCGGGTTGGATTGTGTAGCGCAGACCATAAGGGAAATTGCGTGTGATCGGCAGTGGGATCGTTGCAAAGCCTACGTCGATGAGCTGCACCCGCGTTCCCCATTCGTCGCAGAGACTATGCAGAACCCGCCCGATCCCAGTGCTGCGGCGGTAGGTTTGGAGTTCAGGCGTCGCAACAAGCAATGGGCGTCTAGAGCGCGGCGCTGTATGGCTACTGACCAGTTTATCTTCAGTCAGCATGGCTATCTGCAATTGTAGGCCGACTCGTGCCGGGATGCTGATTAGTGTGATAGACAGCACAAGTCCGCGCCGCTGTCCTGTCCCAACGGAAGTTGGCCGCCTGCGCCAAGCCTGCCCCCGCTAGCTCCTGTCGGCGCAGTTCGTCTGTCAACAAGCACCGGATGGCCGCTGCGATCTCGGCTCCGTTGTTCCCATCGGGTCGGAAGATGAGCGCTGCCTTGTCAACCAGTTCCGGCAGCGAGGCAACCCAGGCGCAGACCACCGGCGTGCCGCAGGCCATTGCTTCCAGCACCGGAAAGCCAAAGCCTTCATAGAGTGACGGCAGCACACAGACCGTAGCCAGGCTGTAGAGCGCTGGCAAGTCATCTTCCGGCACATCATCCAGGAAGTAGATTGCATCACCAATGCCCAGACTGGATGCCAGATCGAGCAAGCGCTGCCGTTCGCGCTCGAAGTATGCTCGGCCTACCTTGATCAGCGCTACATCCGGGCAGGTTTGTCGGACTGTAGCCAGTGCATGCAGCAGGGCGCCCAGATTCTTACGCGGGTCTTCCGAGCCGACATAGATCAGATAGCGCCGATCTACCGGCAGGCGGTAGCGGGCGTAAAGGGCGGGTGAAGCTGCGACCGGTCGAAACCGTTGATGATCGATCCCCAGATGGACTACATCGATCTTGCCTGGTTCCATACCTAGCTGTTCAACAACACACTGCCTGGTGTACTGCGAGTCGGCAATCAGATGGTCAGCGCGCCGTAACCCCAGCAATGCCAGACGATCAAAGAGTCGATCGGCGAAGGTGCGATACACGCACAATTGCGGATCATTGCGCAACATGTACGGGATGATATCGTGTACCGTCACGATAACCCTTCCCGTTGGTCGACGCAGCAGCAACAGCGTCGCCAAGTTCTGGCTGGTAACGTGATAGACATCGGCAGGCGGATAATTCGCCCAGAGCGGATAGTGGAGCAGGAAACTGCGCAGGTCGATCCGCAGCCGCCGCAGGCTGGCATAGGCGGCATCCGGCAGCGGCGGCGCAACTGGGGTGACCTGCATAACCTCAACGCCGTCCTCCCGCAGGCCATGGTCGAGCATACGCACATAACGCCCGACACCAGTATTCGGATGACCCGGCTTGGCAATTAATACGCTGCGCATAGTTCTTCATATCTCCTAAGAATAATCTCTTCGGCTTTCAAGACATTCTGGCGGGCGTCGAAACGCTCCACAGCATACTCTCGCGCTTGCGCACTCATTCGCTCGCGCAAAGCGGTATGGCTAAGCAGGCCTAGCATTGCAGCTGCCAGCGCAGACGGGTTATGCTCCGGCGCCAGCAGGCCAGTCACTCCGTCGATTACGAATTCGGGAATCGATCCGGAAGTTGAAGAGACTACCGGTACGCCACACCCCATTGCTTGCAAGAGCACCATCCCAACTTGCTCGGCCCAAAACCGGGTGGTCAACGAAGGTGCAACCAGGATTTCTGCGCGGCGCATATACTGCGCCAGTTCGCGATTCTTGATCGAGCCAAGCAGCGTGACGCGCGACGTCAATCCTAATGCGGCGGACTGCCGGCGCAGCGATTCTTCTGCTGGCCCGGCGCCAATGAAGACCAGGTGACTGTCGGGAACACGCGGTGCGATGTCGCGAAATGCGGCTAGTAGATCGAACACACCCGTAATCCGATGAACACGCCCGACAAAAAGGATGACACGGGTCTTCGCATCCAGAAGGTCGGCCACCGGTCCGCTTGGGCTGAATTCAGCAGTATTTATACCCCAGCAACCATACATCAGGCGCACCATTTTGGCCGGATCTGCGCCATAGTGTTCAAAGTTTTGGCGGGCGCCGTCGTTGATGTAGATCAAGAGGCTGGCCTGTGCAATTGCACGGCGAAGTAATGGCTCGACAGCCCGCACGATCGGGCCGTATTTTGCGGAGAAGGGAAGATTTTCGAGCGAAACGAGCACAAGCGGCTTCTGACAACGCCGCGTATATTCATCGATGATGTACAAACGGGGCAGAGGTTTAAGGGCAAACGGCTCAACGCCTTGCACAATATCAGGATTGATTGCACGCAGTTTCCAGCTCAGATCGCGAGCATTGCGATACTGTAGCGTGCGTTGCGAGAAATCTTCTCGCACCATATCGTTCCAGGGCGTAATGTTATAGAGATGCGTAACATCGATGTTCTGAAAAAAGCTGATCGGATCTTCAAGATCACGACGCATCTCTGTACTGACGATAGCGTATTTCGGGTTAGACATCGCGGAGACTCCTTACCATTGGAGGCGAGTGCGCCATCTGACAGTGTCGATAAAGGCGCGTACCACTGCCAAAGCATCAAGGATGGTAAGAAAGGGCAGGATCAGGATGCAGCGCCACGGGGTTTCAACCCGAGCTAGTCGAGCGCCTGTGAGTACCCGGCGTAAACGCTGACCAAGCGCCAGGCAATACAGTATCACCGCCGGTATCATGAGTAATGGGCCAAAGAACAGTGTTGCAAACGGTGCAAGGAACATAAAGGAATAGACGAGAAATGCTGTCAAGACGCCTTTTACATCGCCCCACGCACCGAAGCGCAATCCGTGAATAAGCAAGTTCTTGTTCCAGCGCCGCCACATCCGCACGTAGTCGCGTGGCGATGCTGGATACTCGGTCAATACCCTGCTCTGCGGTATGGCGCTGATACTGTAGCCTGCCTGTATCAGCAGGCGGCTCAGGTGATAATCGGTACCGGTGCGGACTTCGGCATCGAACGCGCCGATATCAGTGAGTATGCTGCGTTCGATTGCACAGTTTCGTCCCAGGACGCCGTCGACGGTCGGGGGCATGCGGGCAGCCCACCAGTGATCAGTGAACCACTGGTATTGCACCAGCGGTATCGTGCGCTGCTGCATTTTCGGCTCGGAGACGCCGGTAGCGACCAAGGTTTTTCCGCTGACCAGCGGTTGCAGCAGTTCGTAAAACGCCAGATCCGATAGTTCACAGTCGGCATCGGTTAACATGATGATCGAACCAGCGCTTGCTGGAAGACAGCGCTGTAAAGCGCGTTGCTTGCCTTCACCGGCAGCCTGTTCGAGCAGAATGATCTGCTCGCTGGCATACAGTCGGGCAAGTTCATACGTGCCATCATTGCCGCCAGCACAGAGCACCAGTTCTTTATGGGGGTAGCTCAAGCGCAAAAACGACTCGATGAAAGCCTCAATATTGGCAGTTTCGTTCCAGGCGGCAACCAGAATGCTCACATGCGGTTGGGCGGGCCACTCATCGATCACTGGCCCAGCACCGGACTGGGGTTCTGCCATGCTGGTTAGCTCCAGCCGCCAGGTGCGCCAGGTGTGCCAACTGATCGCGGCAATGCTGCCGACTAGCAGCAGACTGGCGTACTGACCGGCAATGTCATAAAATGTGCGCAACGCTCGTCTCATCGCAGCCAGAACTCCGGGCTGGCAATCTCTGCCCACGGTGAGCCTTTCTGCCAGCGGTAATAAACCTTGTTTGCAGTAGTAATCTCGATCTTGCCTGTATCCTCAACGAAGCGCATTGGCTTGCCGCGAAAGATGCAATCAACTGCAATTGCTGCGCTCGCCTCTGTCGGCGGATGGTTCCCGGTATGCCCGGCGAGGTAGCGAAACGCTTTGTCACACCAGCCGGCCACGTGCAGGACATCGCGTACATCCGGGCGGGCGGGTAGCCGACCTGTGCTATGCGCGGCAAAGCCGTGTGCCGTCTGGAAACCGCCGCTGGCATCCTGGCCGGCCAGTAACCACTGGCGGGTCATCCCGAAATTAACAAAGATGCCCAATAACGCCAGGATGTCTGCGGCACGCAGCACATCACCAAGTGGCGCGATCCAGGCCGGGTAGCGGTTGACTCGCCGCCCCGGGTAGACCACCGCCGGCAACGAGCCGTCGGGGTAAACCTGACGCGCAATGAATCCCAGTGCTGCTTGCGCACTAGCGATGTAGCGTTCAGCATTGGTCCAGTAGTAGCCCCGCACCAGGGCCGGAATACAGCGGGCGATATAGATCGGGAAGTATTTTTCGATCCTTTGCCGACCCAGTGTGTTTTGCGCGATTGCCCCGTTGTCGCCCCTATCGCTGCATACCTGGTGCGCGATGATTCGGTCGAGCGTCGGAAGCGCATACGCCTCAACCCATCGGCTGTCGCCACTTAGCTCAGCGTATAAAAAGAGCGTCTCGCAGATGGTCGCCGCCTTATTCGGCACAAACGATGGGATGTGTGGACTATCCCGAAATGCACGTGCGTCCACGTCCCAGAGTCGCCCGATCAGAAACCTGCGCAGATTGTGTTCGGCAGTCACGGCATAGCGCTTGTAGCTTTCATCTCTATTGGCGCGCAGTGCCAGCGCTAGTAGCAGCAATCCATTATCGCAAGCCGCCTCGTGCGGGGTGCCGGCTGTGGCCGGATTGATCTCGAACGTTGAAGCCGGGTAGTGACCCTCAGCGGTTTGCGCGACGACTAGGTCGTCGCCGGCGCGGCGCGCGCTATGCAGCCAGCGCGCGTCGCCACTACGCTCCCATAGGTTTAGGTAGCCGGCGATAATGCCTTCGTAGCGCCAATCAAGCCCTGGGCCGGTATAGACTAGGCTCTGCTGCCACCAGTGCGCTACTGGACCGCCGTAGCCGCCGGGACCACGCATTGTCTCCATCCAGGCCGCCAGCTTGGCGGTGGCAGTGTCGATGTCAGTGAAGGCGGCGCTTGGCATTCTCGACGCGCTGGCAAGGCACGCCGGCGCTGGCGTGTTTGTAAGATACGTTTGCTGGCCATGGGCCACCTCAGGCCTCCTTCCGTGCATCGATCAGGGCAACTGTGGCAAGAGTCGCCACTGGGCCAGCAGCCACATAGGAGAGGCGCGCCGCGGCCTGCAACCGATCAGCCAGATCGGGGCGCCCCCATCCCGCTGCAAACCGGACGGCCATATTCAGCCCGATCGCCATAGCGCTATGAAACCCGTATCGAGCCTTGATCCGGAAGCCAGCGCGCCGTAGAGCCTGGCGCAGACGCAGCCCTCCTCCGATCGCAAGCCCAAGCGGGCGATCTGTCCACCTGCGCCGTTCAGAGATCAAGCGAGTAAGTGGTTGTGAACCGATTATGATGAGCTGTGCCCCAGGTACGGCGGTCTGGACTATTGTCGCCAGGTGCGCTTGCCAATGCTCTGCCGATGGTTCAATCCACAACGTGGCCGTTGCGCGGTCGCCACCCATCTGATTTGGCCAGCGTTGCCGCACTTCAGCCTGCAACTCGGCTGTATCGCAACACACCTTTACTGGCCTGCTTGTATCGATGAGCGCCATCGCGGCATCAAGCGCATTGCGGTAGTCAAGCGGCGCCAACGCTGTCATCGGAACCGTGCCGATCATTACTCACCCTGTGCGGTTATCTGGGTACTGACGGTTCGTTTGTCCAACACGAGGCGATAGATGAACTCAAGTTGCCTGCCAATCGCCTCCCAACCGTAGTGCGCCTCAACCTTGATGCGCCCCTGCTGGCCCATCATTCGTCGCAACGCATCATCGGCAAGCACGAGCCGGATCGAATGTATCAGCATCTTCTGGTCATCCACCGGTACCAGGAACCCATCATGACCATTGTTGACAACTGTCCGTACCCCAGGGATGTCGTGCGCAATCACCGGTGTGCCGCAGGCCAGCGACTCGATCAGAACTAGGCCAAACGACTCTGGCGGCGCCGACGGCAGCACAGTGACGTCGGCGCTGCGAAAATATGCTGGCGTCTGCTGATGATCCACCGCTCCGGCAAAGACGATGCGTTGCCGGATGCCCATGAAAGCGGCCTGTTGCTCATACGCGGCCCGCATATCGCCATCGCCAACCACCAGCAGCCAGGTGTCGTCAGGCAGATCCGGCATTATCTGAAGCAGGCGCTCGAGGCCTTTGAAATGATGGGCTCGGTCGAGCGCAGCCACGAATAAGATCAGGCCAGCTTCTGGCGGAATACCATAACGATTGCGCAATTCAGGGTTTGGACGGTCGGGTTTGAAGCGGTAGGTATCAACCCCATTCGGTAATTCCAGCACTGCAGGCTCGCGCCAGCCAAGATCCTTGCGCAGCCGACTATGAGCGTAATGATCCTGTGAGACTACACACAGTTGTGTGGCCCGGGCTACGGCTAGCCGTGCCGAGAGGCGCTGATATTGGGAAAAGATGCGTTCACGTGCGCCTGTTCCTATCAGGTCGTTATGAAATGAAACCACCAATGGCGTACCGGTAAGAGCGGAGATCAGGGCAACCATCTCTGCCCCAATAATGAACGGATAATGCAGATGGATAAGATCGAGGCCTTGCAAGGCCCAGGCCAAACTCGGCAACAGCGGCGCATTACCGATCTGTACGAAGGGTCGCAGACGCCGTACTCGGAAACCGTCGATGGTCTCGGTGGCGGGCGCTGCCGGCATGGCTGCCGTCAGCACCGTTACCGCTTGTCCAAGGCGCGCCAGTTCGCGGGCATTGTGGTAACAGACGTTACCCGTGCCGCCGCGATACGGCGGGAATGTTGCTGTAACGTGAGCGATACGCAATTGCATACCGGAACCCTTCCTAATACGAAAATAGCCCCCGCGTACGCGGGGATAGATCGCCATTGGGCGGCGCGTTTTCATGCCGCAGGGTGCGGCGTAGCCGCATGAACATCTAATGAAAAACCGTGGATGAAGCTGTATTGGAGGATATAATGCTGAGAAGCTGTCTGAAAAGCCGTTTGACCAGGCAAGCAAGGGATCAAAAACTGGGGTGTCGCGGAGCATCAGTGCGTCGACATGTGGAGTGCGCAAGCCAGGCTTGCGCGCGGCAGCATGGCTGCCG
>JAKSDJ010001049.1 GCA_022360155.1 Chloroflexales bacterium
ACAAATAGCTCGCATGCTAAAAACGTATGTTTATTTCTGCTAGCGTAACACTAATGGTCTTGTTAAGCAATACTCGTGTTCTTATGTTTTTCCAAGCGCTCTGATAGTGTTACTGCACTGAACCGTTTGGCTCAACACGGGCGCTGGATGCGACGCTATTATATCATGGGCGTCTGGGGACAGAATGAAACGTTCCTATCAGGAACGTCTAGAATTTTATCTGAATGTAACATGCGCAATAGAATGCGATTCGTCGCCACAGCAAAATCTTTTCGCTGTGCATTCATATCACGTGTGGCGCCGCTGCCATCATGCTGCTAGAATGGGATGTAGCAGCAGGCACAGTGTAGATCAAAATCAATTTATTTGACGCTTATGCATTCCGTCTGCTATACTTGAGATCTCAAGAAAGTGCAGCGACCCTAGAAGGTGAGCAACTCCTCCGTGCATATTGAGATAATCGTGGGCCATCTCGCACCGGACCTCGACTGCCTGGTCGCTATTTGGATCTTCGTTCGATATACGAGCGCTTCAGCAGCCAAGCTTGTTTTTGTTCCCGCTGGCAGCACGCTCAATAACCTACCGCCTGATATCGATCCACAAATCATCCATGTTGACACAGGCGGCGGCCGTTTCGATCATCACCAGTACCCTGATCGCTCATTGAGCGCGGCGGAACTGGTTCGCCGCGTTATCGCACCCGAAGACTCCGTATTGCGACGGCTGGTCAATCAAGTAACGCAAATCGATCACGCAGACGTTCGCACTGGCACACAGCCTGTTTTCTTCAACATCAACGATCTTATCTCTGGCTATAACGCCCTTTACCCTAACCATCCTCACCATGTTGCTCAAGCGATGATGCCGAATCTCGATGCTTGGTATGAACACGAAGCTCGCCAGATTCGCTTGGAACGCGCCTTTGCCCATCGGCTTGAATTCCAGACTCGTTGGGGTTTGGGCATCGCAATGCAAAGCGACGATGGTGCATCTGGGCGACTCGCATATCGGCATGGCGCAGTTCTGTACGCTTACCGTGATGGGCGCGGGTACATGGGTATTGCGGCGCAGAGTCGCTCCCAGGTTGATCTCGAACCGGTCTATCAAGATCTGAAACAGATCGACGCTTCAGCCGATTGGTACCTTCACCCCAACCATCGACTGCTTCTCTGTGGCACATCGAAAGCTCCTCCGCGTCAAATCTCGCGATTGTCACTGGAAGAATTAGTAAATGTGATCAAAGGTCAAGATGCCCGTACACGCTGGTGATCACACCCCAACGCGGAGCAACGCAAGCAACACCATACAGTGATGCAACCTCCACCGGATCACGGAGCATCGACAAGATCAGCTGCTTCAGAAGATCACATCGTTCAGTCGCTTTTTCAATCAACTGATTCCTTGTTATCAATAGCAAAGCTCGCCCGACGATAATCGCCGGGCGAGCCTATATACATGCGCTATATCGGGTTAGCGGCCTGAGACAATACCAAGGTCATCGAGCCTTACATCATAACCCTATCATGTATAGCGGGGCGCATGCACCAATGTGGTGAGCAACCTTACAACAGTAATCTTTGACTAAGCCGCCACATGTTGCGGCGTAGCATTATTCCGAAGAATGCGCGCAAGAGTCTGCAAGCCGCGATATTGCAAGGCCTTGACTGCACCTTCCGTGCGGCCTAGACGTTTGGCCACTTCCTGAACGGACAGCTCGCCCATAAAGCGCAACAGGATCACTTGACGCTGGCTTTCCGTCAACAGGTTGATTGACTGGCGCAATTCCTCATAGTCAAGCTGAACAGATAGGATAATATCTGGCCCTTCGCACGTTTCATTCCATTCTTCCAGTGGAAGCCGCATGCGCCTATATTTACGGCGCAATGTGTCAATCGTTCGGTCGCGAGCGATACGATAGAGCCATGCAGAAATAGGCCAGCCGCGATCTTCATAGCGATCCATACCCTCAAGCATGCGCAGGAACACCTCGGCGCGCAAATCTTCAGCAAGCTCAGGATCGCGAACACGATAGAAAATATACCGATAGATAGCGGGCGAATACCGTTCGTAAATTTGTGATAGGGCGCTTGGGTCAGCAGCTTTGGCGCGGTTGATGAGTTCAGTGTCACTGCTGTGCGGTTGCATTGTTATTCCTTTACTCCGGTAATTCTGTAAGGTTGAAATTCTGTGCTTGTCGACCGTGATGAAGGGTTGTACCTCGATACATTGATGCCGCCGTATGACAGAATGTTTATCTTGGGACAGTATAGCATCTGACATGTAACTGAAAGTTCTTTTTTGGTTATCAAAGTGTGATGAATGTGTTGTCTATTGTGGGATGTGCTACAATGCAACTACTATGGATCATGAACGGCAACGTATGGTAAAGACCCAACTGGCACGACGGGGTATCTCCGATCAGGCGGTGCTATGGGCAATGTCTACGGTACCCCGCCATCTCTTCCTCCCCGAAAAAGTTCGTGCTCATGCCTATGAGGATCGCGCTCTGCCGCTCGATGAAGGTCAGACCATTTCGCAACCCTTTGTGGTCGCCCTGATGGCGCAAGCGCTGATGTTGCAGAACACCGACCGGCTCCTTGAAGTTGGAACCGGTTCAGGCTATGCTGCGGCTGTATTGAGTCTGCTCACTTCCGAAGTCTATACGGTCGAGCGTTCACAAATGCTGGCCAACATTGCACAACAGCGTCTTGATCAACTGGGGTATCATAACGTTCATGTCTTTCATCGCGATGGCACAGCTGGATTGCCTGAATACGCACCCTATGATGCCATCAGCGTTGCAGCCGCATCGCCCTGGGTGCCATTGCCGCTACGCCAACAACTTGCGCACGAGGGCCGGCTGATCATTCCGGTCGGCGGTCGATCTGAACAGTTGCTGCTGCGGCTCAAGCGGCGTCGTGATACGATACACGTCGAACAGCTCAGCGGGGTCCGTTTTGTACCGTTGGTCGGCGAACATGCTTGGGACAACTGACGAAACAATACAACAGGAGTAATTTGTGCGCGATAGTATTTCTTCCTCAACAGTGCGTTGTTACGAGAAAGACATCACTATACCCCAAAGTCTGGGATTGATATTCGTTGCTCTGTTTCTTGTATTCATACAGCATTTGCCTGTAGGCCTCTATACCGATTTCAGGAAAGCTTGAACAAGCCGTATACCTGTATCGATCATCAGCCTACCTCCAAATTGTTATAACAGCTGTTAGGATATGCGTTCCGGGGATGAGCGCACTTGCTATATCACCGCTTCGATCTCTTCCATCGCCTGTTGCGTTCCCCATTACTCTGATCACCTATGTTTGACATTATGCGTATGTCGAGATATACCAGGTTCTGCCTTGCGCTGGCGGAACCGGATGTATTCTCGTGTAAAATCTATGTTCGTGTGAGGATAGAAGGAGTGAGATGTTATGGATCGAACCCCGCTCATCGCCGGAAACTGGAAGATGTACAAGACCGTCAAAGAGGCAGTGGAACTTGTCGAGGCGCTGCTCGCTCATATAGGGCAACCAAGCGACCGCGAAGTGCTGGTCTGCCCGCCCTTTACTGCACTCTATCCGCTTAGCCCGCTTCTCGCCGAGTCGCCAATTGCGCTAGGCGCCCAGGATGTATTCTATGAGTCGCAAGGAGCTTATACCGGTGCTATCTCGCCGCTGATGCTGCAAGATATCGGATGTTCCTATGTCATCGTTGGTCACAGCGAACGCCGCCAATATTTTGGCGATGACGACACGTTGGTCAATCGCAAATTGCACGCCGCCCTGGCCCATGGGCTACATCCCATCATGTGCGTCGGTGAGAGTAAGCCCCAACGCGATGCCGGGCAAGCCACAGCGATCGTCACAGCACAGGTGCGTGCAGGTCTGGCAGAAGTCACCGTAGAGCAGATGCGCTCGGTAGTAATCGCCTACGAACCGATTTGGGCAATTGGAACTGGTGATACTGCAACACCGGATGATGCGCAGACGATGCATGCCGCAATCCGCCAAACGCTGACCGAGCTATTCGACGCAACGACGGCCAATGGTGTGCGCATCCAGTATGGCGGCAGCGTCAAGCCCGACAATGTCGATGAGTTGATGGCGCAACCCGATATTGACGGCGCATTGGTTGGCGGCGCGTCGCTTAAAGCGGAGAGCTTCTTGCGTATCATCCAATTCCATTGATTGCTAATCGCGTGGCTCAGACTGTTGAGCGCTCGACGCAGGAACACGAAAACTAATCTGATATAGCAGACCTGCACGCTTGTAAGTTGGAACAACCAGAATCTGCCCGTGTCGGTCAGAATCATTCGTGGCAGCGTCTATATACAGTAAAACGCGAGGAGCGCAGAGGCTTGCTCGTCTCAACCGAGAGAGGAGACAAGCAGCCTGCGCTTCTCCGACTCTTTGTGATGGAGAGTACGGCAGGTTTCTCCTTGCCCCGCATCGAATTGTTACTGGTCACGCCTGAACAGGAGTTATTTGTATGGTACTGGAAATTGCTGTTATCTTGGTGCTTGTGCTGATCAATGGAGTGTTTGCCGGCACTGAAGCAGCAATGATCACCGCACGCCGGGGACGCTTGCAGCAAAACGCTGACGCTGGCGACCAGAACGCGGCCACTGCACTACGTTTGCAAGAAGACCCAAGTCTGTTTCTCTCAACAATACAGGTTGGCATAACTTTAATAGGTATCCTGGCGGGTGCGTTTGGCGGTGCGAGTATCTCTGCGCGCCTGCAAGGCCCACTCCAGCAGATCCCCTTCATTGGTGAAGCCTACGCTTCTACGATTGCCTTTACCCTCGTGGTTGTAGTCATTACTTATCTCTCCCTTGTACTTGGCGAACTATTACCCAAGCGGCTAGCACTACAAAGCTCCGAGGCGCTTGCAACAAAGATGGCGCAACCAATGCTCATGCTATCAAGACTAGGGCGGCCCATTGTCGCCATTCTCACCTGGTCGACGGATGGCTTACTGACACTCCTGGGGCGTCGAAACATAACCGACGAGCAGATTACAGAAGAAGATATTCGCCATATGGTTCGTGAAGGCGCTGAGGGCGGCATTGTCGAACCCCAAGAGCATCAAATTATCGAGCGTCTTTTCAACTTTAGCGACCGTGCGGTACGCCAAATTATGACCCACCGCATGGACGTATATGCCCTCGACGCCGACGAGTCGCTCAATACTGTACTTGCCGGTTTGATCGAAAGCGGGTTCTCTCGTTTCCCGGTCTACGAAAAAAATACTGACAACATCGTCGGCATCGCCTATGTTCGCGATCTGCTCCGCCTCTACAGAACAGAGGGCGACACGGCGCTCGTACGAACAGTTATACACCCGCCATTATATGTGCCCGAAAATATGCGCGCTGTTGATCTGCTTGCAACCTTCCGCAAGAATCGTCGTCATCTTGCCTTGGTGGTAGGAGAACTTGGTTCAGTCGAGGGTATTGTCACGCTCGAAGATGTACTCGAAGAGATTGTTGGCGAAATTGCAGACGATTCCGATGATATCGAAGATGAAGGAGAAATGGTTATCCATCGAGAGGATGGCTCATTGCTGATTGAAGGCGTCTTGCCAATTGACAAATTGAAAATATATTTATCAGTCACCGAACTC
>JAKSDJ010000946.1 GCA_022360155.1 Chloroflexales bacterium
ACAAAAAAACTCTTCCTTAATGGCATTTTTCGTTACCTCTTTGGTTATATTATCATACTAAACAAAAATGTCAATATTTTTGGTGATATTTTATATTTTATTGGCAATAATCTACAATAGTCGATACAGAACAACCGTCTTGTTGCATCAGGATGCGGCTTAATAGTCTGGATAGAGCTGCAGCAAGATCACAATCGGCGTGTATCGACGATTCCGCTTTACTAAACTGGGCGACCGGACGTCCGCTCCTACAGACTAAAGGCGTAGCCGTATGAGATAACTGCACTGCGGCTTACGAACCTTCCAACGTGTCAACGTGCGAACCTGCGAACCCCTGTCCTGAGCCCTTCGGCTTCGCTTAGGACTGGCGCAGCCGAAGGATGCCAACGTGTCAACCTATCATTTGCGCTTGATAAACTAATTATATTAGCCTATAATCTAATTATATTAGTTTTAGACGGATTGAGGTTACCAATGCGCATCACAACTCACGGAAGCTATCTGATCCAACTAGCTCGCTACCCGCGCGTTTTTCCTGTCAACTGCTATTTCATCCGTGAAGACGATGGCCTAACTCTGGTCGATACGGGCTTGCCGGGCAGCGCAACGACCATTCTCGACGCCGCGCGTGGTCTTGGTCCGCCCATCTGCCGGATCGTCCTCACCCACGCCCATAGCGACCACCTCGGCTCACTCGATGCGTTGCATCAACTGTTGCCCGAAGCCGAGGTTCTGATCTCGACACGTGACGCTCGTTTCCTGGCCGGCGATATGAGCCTCAACGCGGACGAGCCCCAGGCAAAACTGCGGGGCGGCTATCAGACGGTTACGACGCGGCCAAGTCGCACCGTGGAACACGATGATCGCATCGGATCGCTCCAGGTCGTGCGTACGCCTGGCCATACACCCGGCCACATTGCGCTGCGCGATCTACGCGACGGCACGCTGATTGCCGGAGATGCCTTCCAGACCCAGGCTGGCGTGGCGGTGGCCGGTACGCTGCGACTGTTGTTTCCGTTCCCCGCACTCGCCACCTGGCATCGCCCGACTGCGCTGGCAAGCGCCCAACACCTTCTGGCGCTCAAACCGACGCGACTGGTGGTCGGTCACGGCGATATGTTGGAAAACCCTTTGGAGGCAATGGAGCGCGCGATCACGATAGCTCAGAGCGGGCTGCGGGAAGGACAGCCACATGGCGCGTAGTGTCGGAGTGACCCGTGAGCGTGTGGTGGCAATTGCCGCCGAGTTGGCCGACGCCCATGGCCTAGAGGCGCTAACGCTCGCTCAGGTGGCAGCGGCGCTGAAGATACGCCTGCCTTCGCTGTACAATCACGTCGATGGGCTGTTGGGCCTCCGCCGCGAACTGGCGCTGCTGGGCGGGCGCGAGCTGTTGGATCGGGTGAGTCGTGCGGCCATCGGTAAGGCAGGAGATGACGCGATGCTCGCGCTGGCTCAGGCCTACCGCGACTACATCATGGCTCATCCGGGGCGCTATGCCGCCATCGTGCGCGCACCGCCCGCCGACGATGCCGAACTCCAGCAGATCAGCCAGTCAATCATCGACGTGGTCCTGGCTGTATTAGTGCCATATGGTTTGGCCGACGACGCTGCAATCCACGCAGTACGCGGGCTACGCAGCATCGTCCACGGCTTTGCGACGCTAGAACTGGCTGGCGGGTTTGGACTGGCGCTTGATCGTGATGAGAGCTTTCTGCGCCTGCTGCGCGCCTATATCGCCGGTTTGCGGGCTCAGGATTAAGCTGAACAAAACATGTACAAAACATAGACATATGAATTGCAAAAACTGGACAACGAATGCTAACTTCGTTATACTACACATGTCCTTGATCAGATCCTCATCATTATTTTCTGGCATGTTCCGTTTTCGGTTTGATCTCTGATGACAATATATTGATCAATCGATCAGAAGAAACAGCCTATGTCTATGCATCTGCAAGAAGAATTCGTGATTGTAAACACGCCAATGCAGCGCGTCGAAGCAGTGATGACCGAGCGCAACCTGATGGAACTCTGGATGTCGCCCGCCGTCCGCTTCGAGCCGCTGGACGATTGGCGCTTCGCGACCGGCGACCGTTGGCGCATGACGCTGACCGGCGTGGGCGACTTGCTGCACGCCGACTATGTTGTTCATGATCGGCAACCTGGTTTGGTGTTGTGGGCATTCAACGGTTTTTGGGAAGGGTTCGACGCCTGGCGCTGGCTCCCCGATTCTGATGCCCCCGCCGCGCAGACGATTATCCAGAACCGCATCGAGTATGAGATTCGCATCCCTGGCCTCGATCTGCTCTGGCCAGTAACAGTCGGCCCGCTTATGGGTTGGGATGCCAGGGTGCAAATGCAACGCTTAAAGCGAGTATGCGAAGACGAGACGAGTAGCGAGTAACGCCGAACGCAGAATGAATCGTCCGTCAGCGCTTCGTGAAAGGAATGAGCAATGGCACGTCCATTTATGCCGATGACGAATAAATGGCGCAGTGAGTTTCTTGCGCCGCACGGCCCCGGTGAGTTGCCGGCGATTGGCGAACCTGCGCCCGATTTCGAGCTGCCGTATGCGCAGTTCTTCGTCAACGCCGCGGGGCGGGAACAGGTCGAGTACGGCAAAACCCTACGCCTGAGCAAGCTGCGCGGGCAGCCGGTAACTCTCGTCTTGACCCGCATCGTCAGCGACCGCTTCTTTTGACCGCACTGCGCGCCGCACCTGGAAGGTTTGCGGGAGGCTCACTCACAATTCACCCAACGCAATGTTGCGCTCCTGGTTGTGAGCAGTACGGAAATGGAGATGACCAGCTACGTCGCCGAAGTGCTCCGTGCGCCCTATCCGATCCTCAGCGATGGACAGTGGTCGGTTTTCGAGCGCTACGGGATGGGTTCGGTGATGGGGGTGCCGCTGCCCGGCACGTTCGTCATTGATAGCAACGGCATCATCCGCTGGAGTTGGGCTGCGCCGCTTGCAGTCGCATTTACGCCGCCCTCGCCGGCGAAAATCCTCAGCGTCATCGACCAGCTTTGAACACCCTAACAATGTAATCGACGATTGTGCCGCCTTCAGGCAGTTGTGATACCATGCAACGGCCTAAAGGCGGCATTGTTGATTCTCACCTGTGCTTTGGCAAAACCTTTCTCAAGCAGTGCGTCGCTTTGGCAGAACGCTCATTTGTCAGAGCAGGAACTCGGAATTATAATAGCCCAAATGTACTAACAATCGCCATCAAGGAGGCTGATCCCATGTCTGAAATCAATCATCTGGCGACCGTTGTCGAGGAGCACTTTGCCAATCCACAAGGCAGCAGCTTCGCCCATTTCATCACTGTCACCGATGGCCTAACCGGGCAGCAGGCGGCGACAACGCCGGCCCCGCGCTTCAATAGTGTCTGGGCTGTGGTCAACCATGTCGCCTTTTGGATGGATGTGCTGCGTGCCAGCATTGGCGGCGAGGCGGTCGATCTGGCAGCGTGGGGCCTAACCGAAATGGGCGGGGGTTGGCCGCCGCTGGGCGAAGTCAGCGATGCCAACTGGCTGGCTGCACGCCAACGCGCGCTCGACCTCAACCACGCCCTCGCTGCAGCCATCCGCACGCTGGACGAGGCGATCTTGGAGCAGCCGAGCGAGCGGTTTTGGGACCAAGCGCCTTATCAGGCTATTCTGGCGATATACTCACACAACAGCTATCATACAGCGGAGAGCATCTCAATCCGCCACATGCAGGAGTTGTGGATCGATCATCCGTAGGTGTAGCACATCGTTCACAGCAAGGGGGCAACATAATGGCAGAACTCAAGACCAAGCCGAACGAGGCCAGTGTTGAGGCGTTTCTCAACGGCATCACCGACGCGAAGAAGCGCGAGGATTGCTTCGCCGTCAAGGAGATCATGCAACAGGGTACCGGAGTAGAACCGCGCATGTGGGGCGATAGCATCGTCGGGTTCGGAACGTATCACTACAAATACGAGAGCGGTCGCGAGGGCGACTGGTTCGTCACCGGCTTCTCGCCGCGTAAACAGAACCTAACACTGTATATTATGGCCGGTTTCGACCAGTATGATGAGCTGTTGGCCAAACTGGGCAAGCACAAAACCGGGAAGTCTTGCTTATACGTCAAGAAGCTCGACGATATCGATCGTGCCACGCTGCGGGAATTGGTTCAACAGTCGGTCGAGCACATGACCAAGTCCAATGCCTAATATTGCTGCCTGTCACTCATCTGCGGTGTTGTATTATCCCCAATCCGGCTGCCGTACCGACGCCAGTGCGGGATGCGCCGCCGCACCCGCAGTCCGCCTGTCACCGCCCCGCTAAATTGACTGGTGCGGTGCATCCTCATGACATGCACACGATGCAGATTTGATATCAAGTATTGAATGCACCTTCCTAACTCTTGTGTCTTCGAACCGAGTTGGTATAATGCCAAAGTGAAGAGAGACCACCCAACAAACGCTACATCAACACACAACATCCCGACAACGATGTGATCAGCAGGCGCCGAAGCTGTGTCATTGCGATGTGTTTGTATGCCTTCGTGATGCCCGATCAAGTACTACAGGAGTGCTGCTTGGCCAGGCCAAAGACGCAGCTTCAGCGCCCCACAACACAATCCCTGTGCTGCACTCTTCGATCAGGCGTGCTCGTCGACACGCTGCTTTACGACCTGGATCGCAGTGTCTGCACGGCTGACATAATAATAGGTGGTATGGAATATCGCAACGCACTCATGAATGGCAGGCTGTTCGTGGCTTACAAGCAAGCATGTTCTCGTTTGGCGCTTCTGCTCATAGCGGGGATGCTCCTCCTGTCGGCATGTTCTGCATCTGTGCCTGCCCCAGCACCAGCCGATGTTCCTACGCAGACTGCCGGCGCGGCCATCAGCTTCGCGGCGCCGCGCCGCCACCAACCAGCGTATGAAGCCCTGATTGCCGCTTTTGAGCGTGAACATCCCGCTATCCAGGTCCATTTTGTGGCAGTGGAAGATCTGCTGCACAGGGCTGATGCATCCGCTGAAGCGGACACACCGCTCGTCGCCGTCATGCGGCAGGCGGATATCGCCGTCGTTCCTGCGACCCAAGTTGCCGCAGCGCCCCAGGGCGTCTTGACCGATCTGGCACCGTTCATTGACGCCGACGCGACCTTCGATGCCGCCGATTACGTTGCAAGCACGCGGGATCTCTTCACCCAGGATAACGCTCGTTTTGGCATTCCGCTGAGTATTGATGCGCCCATCCTGCGGGCGAACCAAACCCTCTGGCAGGCCCACGGGTTCGCAACACCCGCATCGCCCAGCACCTGGACGGAGGTAATGCGTCTCGCGACGGAGGTGATACAGGCAGCCGACTCGCCAACGCCGGTCTATGGCATCAGCGATGGAGCGGATGGCGCTACCATCTTCATCGGGGCGCTGTTCGAGCAACAGCCAGCGGCGCTGCAGCACCCGCTGGAGCGCCTGCACTTGACCAGCGACGCGATCGCAGCAACGCTCGATCAGGCAGCCGACTCGCCAACGCCGGTCTATGGCATCAG
>JAKSDJ010000523.1 GCA_022360155.1 Chloroflexales bacterium
AGGGATAGGGCAATGTGGTCTGGACTAAGTCGTTTGCCAGGTCGCGCGCTGCAATCCGGGGATCGATGTCAGGTGATAGCAGGTAACGTCGCAGTGCGCGCGCTTGTTCCAGACCAGTTATCTCTAGTCGACGCGCCCCTTCGAGCACACTTTCCCCCTCATTGTCGGTGACGCCAGGCCGGTAGGCGATCTCCAGGCAGCAAGCCTCCGACTCTTCAGGGCTAAACGGCTCGGGGATAAGGGTTTCTTGTGTCAAGGGACGCCAGGCGACCTGTTGCACGACCGGATCGTGAAGGAGTTCGACCACCAACCGTTCGACGGCAGCGGCGGAAAGCTGTGCTCCAGCAAGCAAATAAAGGGATTGAATAACGCCAGACGAGTTAGGTGCTGTACGTGGCGCGACGGTAATAAGATAGCTAGGCATATGCTCTTTCGCTATGTAGTAACGGGAGTTAGGCGGAGGACTGGCTTGCTTGGCAGAACCTCTTCCGCCATAGCTCCTGATAGAGCGACTTGGCAAAGATTGTACGAATCCGGCGTGTGGTGACCATGACCCTGCATGTGCGACAGTATGGTTGCCACACGCCGCGTATGTGTTCGTACTGTTCAGAACGTGGATTGTAGCCGACAGTAGAAGGTGCGTCAAGCCATGAGTGTTGGGCTTTAGCGCGCCGTCTCTTGTATGAATCGCGCGAGATGGTCCTTCAGTTGAGCCAGCGACGGCTGATGGATATACATCATGTGCCCTGCTTCGTAATAGGTCTTAAAGATATTCTGCTGCAAGCTGGCATCGAGTCCTAGATGATTGAGCGTGTACTCTGTTGCAAAGTAGGGTGTGGCGAGGTCAAAATAGCCGCTGGCAACGAAGACTTTCAGGTAGGGGTTGATAGTCATCGCTTTCCGCAGCGTCTCTGCAACATTGACATACTGGTTCTCGTGGTCGGCAAAGCTCCAGGGATGCACTCGATTGGTTAGGATTTCGTAGGGCAGGTCGTTTTCAAATCCAAGCTCGCTGCGCACATAATCGTTGAGGGTCGCGGTGTAAGGCCCCATAATGCCGCTGAGGCTGGGATCGTACTCATTGTGTTCCCCGGCGGAGTCGCGGTCGATGCCGGTGAAACGGCTATCGAGGCGTCCAACAGTTCGGCGTTGGTCGCGCAAGAGTTCTTTGACGAAACGATGGATATTGATCCGCAGATCGGTACGTTCGATATAGTCGGCGGACAGACCGGTATAGTGGGCGAGTCGTTGGACGACCTGCGCCCGAGCGTCAGGCGAGAGCGCAGCGCCTTGCATCAAGGCCAGGGTATAATCACCCAGCGCAAAGGCTTCCACTTCGGCAAGGGTCGCGCGCAGATCGCGCTGCAGGTCTGGGGCAAGCTTTTGGTGATACCAGGCTGTGGCGGCGTAGGTTGGTAGAAACAGGATAGGAGGCAGATCATTCCCGATGCTGGCGTAATCTGTTTGAAAGTCGAGGATCGACGAAATGAGCATAATCCCGTTGAGGTACATGCCCTGCCGTTCTTGGAGGTAGCCCGCCAACCCGCCGGCGCGAGTCGTCCCATAGCTCTCGCCGATCAGGAATTTTGGCGAGGTCCAACGCCGATAGCGCGACGTGTAGATGCGAATGAAATCACCAACCGATTCGATGTCCTTTTTAAAGCCATGAAACGGCTTGGCATGCTCGCCCGGAAGCACCCGGCTGTACCCTGTGCTGACTGGATCGATAAAGACCAGATCGGTTTTATCGAGCAGAGAATACTCGTTATCCACGAGATGGTAGGGTGGCGGCGGCAAGTTCCCTATGTCTTCCATCTGCACCCGCCGTGGGCCGAGCACGCCCAGATGCAGCCAGACCGATGAAGAACCGGGGCCGCCATTGAAGGAGAACGTGATCGGGCGTTTGCTGCGATCGGGCGGATCATTCAACGTGTAGGCAATAAAGAAGATCGAAGCCTTGGGTTTTTCACCTTCTGATTCGCCCGCGTTGTCACCCTTTTTTTCTGCTTCCTCCTTGAGAATGATGGTCCCCGTTGTGACGGTGTAAGAGATGCTTTTGCCCTCGATTGTGACCGAATGAACTATTTCCACAAGATTATCTTGAACTAGTTCTTTGGCCTCGCTGCCATTCGTCGCCTTTTGGCTCTCCTGATGTGTGTTCTTCTCTTGATTGGACACGAGTGTACTCCTTCGACAATGCTTCCCATACGCCAAACTCGCAAGACAAGGCATGACAAGCTTACAGGTTGCGCTTTGCTTGGCGTGTACCTGCAACTGGTGCAAACAGACGCACGCGAACTGCGCCGACGATGCCTGCATCCACAACGTTGTTCGTCCCTATGATACAGGATGTGCAAAATCTGTTTGCAAGGCGACTGTGGTTTATTTGATATAATAATTCGTGCTATTTATGCCAAAAAGCGTGTCATGAGGCGACACTGAAGCACCCTAACTTGGTCTTTAGGGCATATGCAAAGTCGTCTCGATACAGAATAGCTGAGCCTTTGGCAAACGATAAACCTCATTGACAACCAGCTTCAAGAATGGTTTCTCTGACTTTGCACATATCCTGACTCGGCCCTAAGATGGATTGACCTGACGGTTGTGGTTGTGTTATCCTGGATTAGAGTGAGTTGACATGGAGTTGCCGGTCATGTGTTGGAATAATGTAACAACCACTTGGAGATCAAGTCGTGGCGCCACTCTGGGTGTAGCACAGAGGATTGCTGCGCCTTGCGACCGGTATAAATTGTAAAGAATTTTAAGAGAGTATCATCAAACGTCGTGGGCCAGTGCAAGCGCCCACGACGTTTTTTTGTTTACACTTGAGTGGCTGCCTGCCTGGCGTGCGGCATCGCTGAGGTAGAACCTAACACGGTTCATCTCATCAGGAGGAAGCCATGATCATTGCCGACCTCAACGGCATAACCCACAGCCACGGCGGACGCCCAATCTTAAGCGGTCTGTCGTGGTCGATTCAAGATGGTGAGAAGATTGGCCTGATTGGGCCGAATGGCGTTGGCAAATCGACGCTGCTCCGCGCCCTGGCTGGGCTGGAGTCGCCCGATGCCGGCGGCATCACCCTGCGACGGGGCGTTCGTGTCGCCTATCTGCCCCAGGATTACAGCGGCGAGCCGGAGCGCAACGTTATGGCCGAGCTTTTGGCCGCACGTAGCGATCTGGCTGATATCGAAGCCAATCTCGCTGTGCTGGAAGTGCGTATGGGCGATCCGTCGGTCACCAGCAACATGGCTGCTCTCGCCCAGGTGTTAGCCCAACACGATCGCTTGCTTGTCGCATATGAGGAGCTGGGCGGACCGATGCTCCAAAACCGCGCCACAAGCCTGCTGCGCGATCTTGACCTGGATGAAGCGCTGTGGGATCGTCCAATGCGCCTGCTCAGCGGCGGGCAACGTAAGTTGCTCGGCCTCGCTCGTTGCCTGCTAGCTGAGCCGCATTTGCTCTTGCTCGACGAACCGGACAACCATCTCGACATGGAACGCAAGGCTCTGCTGGAGGAGTGTATTCGTAGCTTCTCCGGCACGGTGGTGCTCATCTCGCATGACCGTTATCTGCTCGACGAGACGGTGAGCATGATTGTAGAACTGGAGCCAGTCAGAGGGGCGGGAGCGCGGCTACAGTATTGGGAGGGCAACTATTCGGCCTATATCACCCAGAAGGAGTTGGCGCTGCTTAAGCAGCAACAGGATTATATCGCACAACAGAAGGAAATTGCCCGCTTAGAGGCGGCAATCGCTCGGTTCAAGCATTGGGCGCACATTGTTGTCAACGAGCGGCATATTAAGCAGGCGCGCAACAAGCAGCGCCAAATTGACCGCATGGAGAAAGTCGAACGACCCGTGCTGGAACGTCGCAAGATGGCGCTGCAATTCCGCCCTCGCGCTCGCGGTGGTGCAAAGGCCATCGAGCTGCGTGGCGTTGACAAAACCTTCGGTGAGCATATTGTGCTGCTCGATGCCGCGGCCACGATCATGAACGGCGAGCGGGTGGGTGTGGTCGGACCAAATGGTGCGGGTAAGTCGGTGTTGCTGCGGCTCATCACCGGTGAGTTGGAATTTGACCTGACCTCAAACAGCGGGCAGGCAACAGATGCAATCTGGGTCGGGCCGGGCATCCAATTGGGCTACTATGCCCAGCACCACGAGACGCTGGATATGACCCAGACGCCCATCGAGGCGCTGCGTGCGGTGCGCCCGATGTACGAAGGCGAGGCGGTGGCTCAACTCAGCCGCTTTCTCATACCCTATGCGGCCTGTTCCCAACCCATCGCCCGGCTGAGCGGCGGCGAGAAGAGTCGGGTGCAACTGGCGCGGCTGATGCTGAGCGGGGCGAACTGCTTGCTGCTCGACGAGCCGACCAACAACCTCGACATTCCTTCCGCCGAGGTGCTGGAGCAGGCGCTGGATGATTTTCCTGGCACGGTCATCATCGTCTCGCATGATCGTTATTTTCTCGATCGGGTGGTCGATCGCATCATAGAGGTCTGTGATGGCGCGCTGCGGAACTATGCCGGCGGCTATAGCTATTATGCCGAAGTCAGATAGAACATTGGCAGTAAGGCAGGTTCCCGGCTCGATTCTGCCCTATTGATCTGGATCGACACCCATGGCGCGGAGTTGCGCAGCCAGCCGCTCGGCGCGGGCGGCAGCCCGCTCGCGCTCGCTGCGCTCTTCTTCCGCTTGCTGGCGGGCTTGTTCGGCTTGCTGGCGGGCCTGCTCGGCTTGCTGGCGGGTTTGCTCACGCTGTTGGATCAGCTCGATATAGCCTGCAAACTTGTTACCGTCCGGGTCGTAGAGTTCGAGGTCGCCATCGCGTAGAGCAAAGCGAATGCCCAGGCGTGGGCTGATCCAGCCGTCCATCGTCTCGATCGCCTGCAACTCGGCGCCGGCGCGCAGCCAACCATCCAGCAGGCCCCGGTCAGGATCATAGATATAGTATTCCTCGACGCCATAGCGTTCATAGAAGAGGAATTTCTTGATCAGGTCCGCCGGACGGTTACCGGGCGAAAGCACTTCGAAGACTACCTGGGGCGGGATGTTGTCCTCGCGCCACTGCTGATAGGAGCCGCGGTCGCCCTTGGGTCGCCCGAAGACGACCAGCGCATCAGGGGCGGTGCGAATGGCGGGCTGGCCCTCGACCGGATACCAGAGCAGGTCGCCCGCGACAAAGACATCGGAATTCTGGGCAAAGCACGCTTCCAGCCCACCTTCGATAGTTACGATCCAGCGGAACTGCTTGGTATTGTCGGCCATTGGCTGCCCATCGCTTTCTGGATAGACAATCTCTTTCTGGGTTTCTGGCACGGCATATGTGGTCATTGCTACCTCAACAACAAATTACTCTGTGTTAGCTGTTTATACGGCATCCGACTATGCAGCTCATCGAGTGTAGGAAGCTGCTATCCGCGGCTACGCAGCAGCGCATAGGCATGAGCCTTGCGCAACAGCAGGATATCCATTTCTTCGCGCAACTGAGTAAGTAAACGCTGGCCTTCCGGCGTCTAGAAAGCAGCATTCCTGCGCTCAATTAAGAGATCATACAGGGCAACCTTATCGTCATTAGCTGTGCTACGGGCAATGGCTCAGAGCGCTTCGTCGGAGAGTTGTTCCATTGCGCGCAACTCGGTTGGTATCGTCGGCGGCAAATCTGGTTCGACTCCTGGCGGTAATGCGCGAGTCAAGATCTGGACGACCAGATCGTCTAATGTTTGCGCTGCCGACTGCGCCTGCTGCTTGAGTTGCGCATATAGATTATCGGGAACCGTCACGGTGATTGTGCGAATGCTCATAGCTGTCCTCATTACCTGCAATCGTGCTGCTGCCTTCCATGGTAGCACGTCCCACAGAGAGCCGCAATCTGACTGCGCCTCGCGGCATTGTGCATAGCTACCCAAGTTGGTTTGATGCATTTCTCAACATCAGGTATGCTACAAGAGTTAACGTAAAGAGTGAGCGCTGACATGACTGTCACCGAGAGCCAGACACTGCCAACGACACCAACAAACCTACGCCCGGTCGCTCCAACCGAACGAGTGGAGATCCTGGACATCTTGCGCGGCTTTGCGCTCTTTGGCGTACTAGCTGTCAACATCGGCTCGTTCAGCGGTTTGCCTGTCGATCCGCTCAGTTTCTATGTTCCGCCGCCGGGTACGCTCGACTGGGCTGCCGCCTGGCTTGTCGCCTTTTTCCTTACTGCAAAGTCCTACTCGATGTTCGCGCTGCTGTTTGGCTTGGGCCTGGCGATCCAGATGGAACGCGCCGCTGCGAAGGAACAATCCTTCGGCCCGTTCTTTCTGCGGCGCATGCTTGTTCTGTTCCTGATTGGCCTGGCCCAAGGCTATCTGCTTTGGCAGGGCGATATCCTGATGGTCTACGCTATTCTGGGCTGCCTGCTCTTTATGGTGCGCAAAATCCAACTAAGCACGATGCTCATTTGGGCTGGTATGCTGCTCGCGGTGCTATTCTTGGCCCACCTGGCGTCTGGAATCGCGATTGCTACCGCTGGCTTGTGGTCGGGTGGCGAAGAAGTTATGCGCGAGATGGAACCCCAGCGCGCCCAACCCCTAACTGCTGACGCGATTGCTGCAATCACTGAAAGCTTTCGTAACGGCGGTTTCCGCGAGGTATTGGATGCGCGGCTGACCCAACTTGCGGCTGTCTTTCCGATCCAGCTCATCGATGGCTTCCCGAATATCTTTTCGATGATCTTGCTGGGTTTCTACGCTGGCCAGCGCCGTCTGTTAACGCAGACGCACGAGCATATAACCTTGTTGCGTCGATTGTTGCTGTGGGGCTTGCTGGTCGGCATTCCCGCCAATCTCGTCTATGCCACCGTCTATACGACGATAAACCCAACAAGTCTTACGGCGAGCGTTTTCTTTGCAACCGCGCTGCATTCCGTCGGCGCGCCGGCGCTGATGCTGGGCTATCTTGCAGCCATCACGCTGCTGGTTGCGCGGCAGGGTTTTTGGGGTCGGGCTCTGCATATACTTGCGCCGATGGGCCGCATGGCGTTAAGCAATTACGTCGGTCAGTCGGTGTTGATGAACCTGATCTTCTATAGCTACGGCCTGGCTTTTCTCCCGGCACTCTACGCCCAGACAAACGCCGCGATCAACCTGGGGATAGCGATTGCTATTTTCGTGATCCAGATCATTGTGAGCAGCGTATGGCTGCGCTTTTTCCGATTCGGCCCCCTGGAGTGGTTGTGGCGTTCATCGACATACGGCAAACTTCAGCCAATGCGACGCCGCGCCACTGTGAGTTAAGGCCGACAGTCATAATTATCTTGTTGACATCCGCCTCTGGTACGATATACAATCGTGATTAATGTATGTCGGGTTGATATATGCGATATGAGATCTTTGATGGCCATAGGCCCCGAATAAGATCCGGCCAGACCCACACGAGCAGCAAAACCGAGGCGAACGTAGCCTAGTATGAACACTGCCAGTGCTCTAGATCGCTCGTATAGATAAGCCACGAGAAGGAGTTTATGTGAACGAAAAGCAGCAGCATCAGGACTTGCTTCGCATGCGCCAGTTGCTCAACGACCCGCAATCTGACCCTGCCGAGATTGCCGACTGCTATATCCGGCTTATCGGCGAGCAACTCCAGGCCCTGGCCGCGACCGGCTACGAGCGCGCCGGGCGAGGCGTCGTCGAGATCGATCTCCGCGGCATTGATCTCCGTCATGCGACTGGCCATGTACCTATCGAATACTGTCTTTCCGAAGAGGCCGACGAGGAGTGGCCTGATGGTATCAGTGAAGTCATCGACAATTACGACCCCCAGCGCGAAGTTGTCGCTATTCTGTTACAGGATAGCGGACCGCTAGTGTATGTACTGGAAGATCAACGATAATTCCTCACGTTATCTCTGTCATGGAGACGCGCAATGAAACAGGACGACCTAGCCCAACTGCAGCAACAAGTGATGAGCTCTACTTACAGCGCATCCAGCTTACAACACATTTTATGGGGCAATCAGTGACTATCAACAGACGACAACGTCTGAGGAGGCTGTTGCACTCGCGAATCGTTGGATTGTCTCAATGGCCGGCAACATCCCCCTGAAACTCCCGCCGGCCTACCGCTGGCTTGTCGCATTGTGCCACTGGCGTGCCAAACAGCGCCAGGAGATTGAGAGCCTGTCTACTATTCGATCGCTTAGATTGGGGGTCAGAAAAGGTCAGGACGGTTCTTGCTTTCGCTGCTGTTGAACGACGGAAAGGGG
>JAKSDJ010000438.1 GCA_022360155.1 Chloroflexales bacterium
AGCGTGTGTTCGGCCTCGTCCTGGCTGGCACACATCACCACAAAGTCGTCCATAAAGCGCACCAACCGGATTCCCTGGCTGGTCAGCGCCACATCGAACGGGTGCAAATATATGTTGGCGAGCAGCGGTGAAAGCGCCCCGCCCTGCGGCGTTCCCCGTGCGGCTTTGCCCCGCCAGCGCAGCCCCGGCTCCCCATCAGCCACCGCTCCGGCGGCGACGGCCCCGGCGATCAGCATCCGTTGTCCACCGATGCGCTGTAGATGGGGCAGGACATGCCGCACGCCATCCAGGGTGGGTTTGACCAGCGATAACGCCGTCAAGATTCGCTGATCGAAGCCGTGCGGCGCGCCAAGCGTAGGGTGTAGCGGTGCATAGGGGTTCGAACCAGGATACGGCTGATCCCATGTCGCCGCGGCATATGGATCGCCCAGATCGGGCGGCGCCATCGGCGGCGCAGGTGCGGCTGGCGGATTGACGCGGTCGAGCAGGCGACGCACCAGGTGCTCGCCTTGCGTCAGGAGCGCTGAACCGCCATTGTGCTGCAACCCATCGATCCCCGGCGCTGGCGCCGACTCGCTCAAGACGCCAACCTCCAACCACTGGGCAATCAGCCGGAGGACGGGCGTCTCGGGGACGCGCTGGCGCACCAGGCCAAGCAAGATACGCTGGTCGATACTATCGAAGTACCGCACCACGTCGGCATCCACTACCCAGACGCGCCCCTGAGCTGCGTAACGTTCCGCCTGGGCCAGGGCGTCCGCCACGCCGACGCGAGGCCGGCAGCCATAGGAACAATCGAGCAAGAGCGGGTCGAACACAGGTTCGAGCACCTGCTGAACGGCGCGTTGCGCGATACGGTCGCGTACCGCCAGGATGGCGATTGCCCGCGCACCGCCGTCACGTTTGGGAATCGCAACCCACCGCGGCGGCAGGGGCCGATAGACGCCTTGACTCAATTCATCGGCGAGCTGGGTCATCTGGTTGGTCCAATCGGCCTCGAAATCGCGCAGGGTGACTGAGTCGGGGCCTGCACTGGTGCGGCGGCGTGCAACGCGGATGTTACTCCGCACCCGTCGCCAGGCCAGGGTAAGATTTTCGATGCTGCATATCTGGTTCATGAGCAGCGGTCCGGTATATTTGGGAAACAGCGGCATGGTCATCCTCCTAACGTAACAAAAGCCGATAATCGGTCAGCATTCAAACGTTCAAACGTTCGAGCGTTTGAGCGTTTGAGTGTACACAGAGCCGAGCGGCGGTGTTCATACTCGGGTATAGCTGCAGGGCATGGGACGGCGAACATCAGAAAGGCTCCGGCGAGGGGAAACGACGCTCCCCTCTTGAGACCTGTCAGGTGCGGAGCCCACAACTCCCAGCGGCTTGCGAACAGACGCCAGACTCCGCACCTGACAGGTCTTCCCAAGGGCTTTTCCAGCAGTCTCTCAAGTCTCATCCGGTTACCTGGCAGACCCAAAGTACACAAGCTGTTGTCGCCCGCCCAACGCTTCCCAGGCTAACGCATCGGCCAGGCGGTTCAGCTCGCGTGGGATAAAAACGAACTCGACTTGCACCAGCCGGTGCATCAGCATCGTGGCCTGGGCGTGGAGCGGCTGAAGCGCACTGGCCCGCACTGCGCTGCGGCCACTGAGCTGTTCGATCACGATCTGACTGTCGCTCAAGCAACGCACCTGGGCCAGCGGGTAACGCTGGAGCACCAGCCGCAATCCGCAGATCACGGCTTGGTATTCCGCCTCATTACAGGTTCGCGCTGGCAGAACGGCGCCGTGCCAGGTTTTCACGGCGCCCGACGGCTCGCGCACCACCACGCCAACCCCGGCCAGGCCCTGCGGCGGCATTCCAGGCGTGCCATCGACCTGCAACAACAGTTGGCGGCATGCTGGGTTCACACTGCCGCCATCAACATTATTCCGGCGAGGCCAAACGCCATCGCCAGGAAGATCAACACGAGACATCCCCGCACCACGCGCCCCAGCCACCGGACTAACGCCCGCAGCAGCCAGATCGCCAGCGCCAGACCGGTATAAACGATAAGCACATTCAGTAGACACCACAGCATTGTTATTCCCTCCTTATGTTTCATGTTGACGCTACGCTCTCCATTGTGGACACGTTGGGTTGGTCCTCATACCCTCGACATTCGCTCTTGGTGCGTAGAACGCCTGGGCTTACGAAATGTGACAATGACCAACGGTCGTTTGGCATAGTGCCGCCTTCAGGCGGTTGTGCTGCCGTAAAACCGCCTGAAGGCGGCACTGCGAGCGCCTTTTCCATGACCGATTTTGATCGTCAAAATTCATGCGGCAAGCGCGCAGCGCCTGTACCACGATACCATCTAACCCTGTGACCCCTATTATGCCTTGCTCCTTTCAGAAACAAGCATGAAAAGTGCAAGAAAATATAGAAAATCTCGAATAAATGATGGAATTCATCATTTATTCGAGATTATATTTTCAAAAAGCGATAGATCTATTGTTTCCGGCGGAGCAACTCGGCCTGGCGGCGATAGCGGCCAGCTATCTGCTCGTGGCCACAGCGTTGCACGACCTCGGCCGCAAGCTCATATCCGTATGGATCATACTGATCGAAATCAATTGCTCTGCGTGCCGCCAAATATGCCTCGTAAGGCGCCGCATCTGGTGACGCAGCAAGATACGACCGAGTCAGCGTTTGAAACAGCTGCTTCTGAACCATCGTCCAGTAATCCGCCTGCTCGATAATGCTATAGCCGCCAGGCGCATCGAAATCCGGCAGATAGTCGCCCTTACAGAGTAATGCAGCCTCGTTCGAGACGACAATCGCCTGGTCGTGTTGTCCTTGTGCCGCGAGCCCCATCGCCGTATCGAAGCGCTCGCGCAGCGCAGCGGTATCGGTGTGCCATAGTGCGTGGCGGCAGAGCGCTAGGGTTGAACCCCGCTCGCGCAGTGCAGCGGTCATACCCAGGTTCTTGCATAAGGCCTTGAGTCCGCCGATGACATAGTTGGGCCGACAGCGTGGCTGGTATTTCTGCCGGCCGCCGGCAATTTCGATGAGCGCAGCGTATGACACGTACCGATCCCGATGAGCGATCAGGTAAGCTGCCATGCGCTGGAGTTGCTTGGCGCCAACACCACCGCCCTTCCAGGGCGCAGCAATACCATTCCGGTAGATCATCAATGCGCCCAAGGTCTCGATATAGATCGGCGTCTGCTCCCGCAACGCGGCCACAAAAGGGTGATTATGCGTGTTATCCATGATGTATTCCTTTTCGGGATGGTACGAATCCTCCAACAATACGTTTCGGTATGGATCTTGATGATGTGGTCACTCTTGTCATACACAACCCCGGAATACATGAATGAATCGTTGTGCTAAGGAGCAGCGTAAGGTCAGACGCTTACGCTGCTCCTTGAGCGCATACATTGATGATGATCGACGATGCGTGCGTTATTGTGGCTTGTGGTTGTTTGCGACTGATGGTTATGAAGAGAGGCGGAGCCGCCCCTGCTGATTGGTATAGCCCAAACCGGGCAAGGTCTTGGCAACCTGTCCGGTCTGGGCTTGGTTCCAGCTCAAAAAACGCAGGGACTACTTAATGACTACTCTAACAACGCAGGCGGAATGCAACACAAACAGTTATAAACAATACTAGCAGAAAAACGTACAGATTGCAATATGTTATCGAGGTGATATTGAAAAAAGAGAGCGTATGTCCTTGTATTTCGATATAATCTCTCTTTTATTTCGATTCTATGCTCACTTTTTGTCGTTTCACTTACATGGTATCGCCATCTGTCGCGTCATAGACCATGTCACCGGAGGACTTACTCGTATAGGTGCGGAGATGTTCGATAATCGCCTGGATCTGTTGCCGCAGCTGTACCCCGCCCAGCGGATCGAGGTCGTAGAGATCCTGGTACGTCATCACTTGAATGGCTGCACTCACGCTAATTTTGACTGTTTTGCCGCTTGTGCCGTGCATCGCGAGGGGAACCGTCTTGACTTGGTTGGCGATCCGCCGGACCACTGCACCAGCCTGAGCTTTGGAATGATGTTCGAGGATCAGCAAGGCATGGTCATGCTTGAACCAGTAGCCCGTCACGCCGGGCAAAATTTTCTGGATCGCTTCACGCAGATGGGTCTGCGCGCGCATCGGAAAGAGGACATTGCTGGCGATCTGCACATTCTGGCGATAGTTATCGATATCGAAGACCACCAGGGCCAGGCTGTCATTGCGCTGGGTCATTTCGCTGTGCTCGATACGGGTCCACACGGCTTGGATAGCTTTCAACGCGCGCTGGAAATCAGGCCCCTGGCGATCCAGGCTGTCGAGCCAACCGATCATATCATCGATGTTCTGATAGAAGGTGGTCGCGCGCGCGTGGCGGAGGTACGTCAACCACCAGCGCCCCAGTAGTTCACTCAGCACACTACTGACCACCAGCGCAACATACGCCAGATCACTCGTGATCGACTGCGCCGTGTTCCGCACGGCAAGATAGAGCACCCCGAACGGTGCGCCGCACCAACTGATCGTCAAGGGCGCCGCCAGCGCCGCGTGGCAATGCTCTTCCAGCGCATACGCAACCCGCGCATCGTGCTGGGCGTCGAGGGATAAAAAGGGCTCTCGCAAGAGAAACGCGCGGCCGCTCAGCCCCTGGCCGGTGCCGTGCAGATCGAGTTTCGCCCGCATTGCCAGGTCGTCCACGTATCCATCGTGCGCCAGGACGGAAAGTGTGGCGGGCTGTTCCAGGCTATTAGGAATCAGCAACACGGCCATTGTCTCATCAGGTTGCGGAAAGAGGACGTGCCTGATGGTTCGTAAGACCTGCTGGTACTGCTGCTGGTTCTGC
>JAKSDJ010000986.1 GCA_022360155.1 Chloroflexales bacterium
GAGCGCAGCCGAAGGGCTCAGCATGACATGCGTCATGTGTGTGTTGAATTGGTAAATAGCTGTAGTCGAAACTATAATCGGAGCTACTGACTAACAAAGCATTCCATTGGAATAGGTTGCAGGGCCGCCACTAAACGATAACCCATCGCACCGCACTCTGTCACATTGGAACGCACATCAACGCGGAGCTTTGAGATGAGCAGCATGGCGACAAAACCTCACCACTCATCCCTTCCCCCAACTCCATACCCTCCACCCGCCCTCGGCATACGCGCTTGCTGCGATTGCGCAGCCGGTGCGAAGGGCTTCGTCAGCGCGGAAAAGCGACGGAAACACAGCGCAGATCTACGCTAGAGCTGTGGCGTCTGCTGTTTATTGCAGGATCTTGACGTTTGCCGTGGTGCGCACACGAGTTATCGGCTGCAGGCTATCCTTGAAGTCCGGCGCGAACTATGGTATCGTACACCGCATACAGACGGAACAAACGGGATGGGAACACCTATGGCGACACTCTTTCAGTGACGCATATTCACGGTCCACGATCATGCGCGTATGTGTGAGAGCGGGATCTTAACCGAGGACGACCGGGTGGAACTGATTGATGGTGAGGTGCGCCTGACGAGCCCGATTGGCCCGCTGCATATTGCTCTTGTCAACAAGCTCAATCACATGCTGACATTTCAATTAGGCACACAAGCTATTGTGAGCATTCAGAATCCTATTCAGCTAGATGATTTCTCTGAACCGCAACCTGATATTGCCATTTTACACGCCCGAGAGGATTTCTATGCATTAGCAACTGCCAGAGCTGATGATGTGCTCTTCGTGATAGAGATCGCAGACCGTAGTATCGACTATGACCGCAATGAGAAGGCGCCGCGCTACGCAGCCGCGCATATTCGCGAACTCTGGATCGTGGATGTCAACCGAAAGATTATCGAGCAGTACAGTAAACCACATAAGGAAGAATACACCCAGATCCTCAAGCTGTTTCCCGATGCAACGCTTCAATCGCAATCCCTCCCCGCTATCGTCATCGAAGTAAGTAAGATTTTTTGAATGAGGCGTCCATGCCCGACTCGCTCCTTGCTGTGCTGGACTACCTCGATGCTACGCAGCCCCAAGCCGCCCAATCCTGGCGCGAGTGGCGCATTGCGCCCATCGTTGGCGGGGCTAATAATCTGCTCTATCACGTGGCCAATGATCGTGCCGCGTGTGCCGTCAAGTTTACGATTTGTGACGAGCGCAACCGCGCCAAGCGTGAGTACGATGCCCTCCGCGCGCTGCACCACGCCGGGCTGCGACTCGCACCGCAACCCATCTGGCTTGACCTGCAGCGCTATCGTCAACCTGTCATTGTTCAATCCTGGCTGGACGGCGCGGTATTGAGCGCAGCGCCGGCGACTGCAGCAGACTGGGTGGCGTTATTGAACCACTATTGCGCTATTCACTCTCTGACACCAGCGCGGACCACGATTGCGCTTGCCGAGGCTCATCTCAATATAGCCAGCGGCGCAGCCGGCAAAGCGCTCATCTGCCAGCATGTCGCGAAACTCCCGCCAAACGCGCGACCAGCCTCGCTCCAGGCTCTGCTCGCCTGGATTGATAGATGGACGCCGCCTGCCTGGTCAACGCCGCCACGCGCCCTGTGCCGCGCTGATCCTAACTGGCGGAACTTCATCCGTCGTACAGACGATTGGGCCTCGGTCGATTGGGAGAATAGCGGCTGGGGCGATCCAGCCTTTGAACTGGCCGATCTGATGGTACATCCGACCTATGAGCATATCCCATTGGCGCGGTGGGAGCAGTTGATCACGGCGTACGCCGAACAGCGGGGCGACCCCAGTGCGGTTGTGCGCATCCAGACCTACATTACAATCATGCTGGTCTGGTGGGTCGTGCGCATCGCCCGTTATCTGTATGAAGCGCCACGCGGCTTGGACCCGCGCCTGGTGCGCCGCCCAGCCAATTGGCGCGAAGAGAAAGAACAGCAATATGCGCAATTCGTGGCGCGGGCAGAAGCGCATATTGCGACCCTGCACATATGAATCGCTGGGAGCAGATGTATCAAGAAGATGAGCGGGTGCTGACCGCACCGCCATCACGTGCCGTTCAGCGCTCAGATGCGGTGTAGGCAGAGACACCACGATCCTTGCAACGCTCCTCGCAATCGTTGTTGGCGTTGATATTGCCAGGGCGGGGCTTGCTCGCCTGCATAGGCAAGCAATCGACAGGGCAAACACCCGCTTCGCCTGTGCTGATGCGCGCGCCTTGCCCCTGTCCACGGGTCAATTTGACGGGGTGTATTGCTTTGGAGTGCTCAACGAATTTAGCAGCGATGAGGCGGATGCAGACGTTGCTGCTGTCATGCTCGAAATCGAGCGTGTTCTGGCGCCAAATGGCATTGTGATCCTGACTGTACTCGCCGGCGCGCCGACCGCCGGATTACCGCATGTGCGCTTATTCGATAATGAACGATGGCAGGAGACAACACGCGGATTCTCGGTCATCGGAAACAATACACAGTGCGATATTGGCTGCACGGGTAGCAGGAACTATATGATTTTGTTCGGGGTCTTTCAGAAGCCGGAGGAGCGAGCTTATGGTCACGATCCGCACCATTCAGGAATCTGATGCCGAGGCCTTTCTCGACTTGTGCCTCCGCCTGGATGTCGAAACCGCTTTTATGATGCTGGAACCGGGCGAACGGATGCGGGATGTCGCGGCACAGCGCACCCGTATTGCTGACATACTCGCCAGCAACAATCAAACGTTGTTGCTTGCGGAGCATGCCCGCGCCTTGGTTGGCTACCTCAGCGCGCGCGGCGGTACATGTCGACGCAACCGGCACAGCGTCCACCTAGTGATCGGCATCCTGCAAGCATTTACGGGGCAGGGCCTCGGCGCGCGCCTCTTCGCTGTATTGGAGGATTGGGCGCACGAGCGTGGCTTGCACCGGCTGGAGTTGACGGTGATGGTACACAATACTGCCGCGATCGGCCTCTATCATAAGCTCGGCTTTGTGATCGAAGGCACACGCAAGGACTCGCTGCTCGTGAATGGCGCATATGTGGACGAATACGCGATGGCCAAGCTTTTGTAGGCTGGAACGTTGGAACGTTAGCAAGTTAGAACGTTAGCAGGTTGACCTGATGACGCGCGGATGCGCGGACGCGATCATACATTGGCACGTTAGCTATCCCTGCGCGGAGCGCACACTGATACATGAAAACGAATACCAGTGGCGCATGACTCCAGAGCGTGGAACCGCCGATGAACGCCGATAGAGGGCTTGCTACCGCACTGTCCAAATGACTGAGCCACAGCTTGGTGTAGTATGATGGCCGTTCAACGGCGATCTATAAGCTATCCTATCCCCGCGTACGCGGGGGCCATTGGTCTATCGGCTATGTTCAGGCCCGGTGCGCGGAGCGTTCGATCCATTGCGAGGACAGTATGACTAATCATCACCCAGCCTGTTCCATCGAGTGGCTGCTCATTCCAGCGCCCGATCTCGAACGGGCCAAGGCGTTCTATGCTACGGTATTTCACTTCGAGATTACTGATTACAGTGACACCTTCGCTGTTTTCAAGACGGGCAATATCAGCGGCGGTCTGGATAACAGCCTAGTCCCTTCGACCGTTGGCACGAGCCTCTCGATCACCGTCGCGGATATACCCAGCGTGTTGGAGGTGATTACCAAGCATGGCGGCAAGGTCATCAAGCCCAAGTATGCCCTTGGCCCCAATGCAGGATTTTGCGCCAAGTTCGCCGATCCGAACGGGAACGCCTATGAGCTGTATTGCGATACGTAGGCGGCCCTACAACGCTATGCTTGTTCATCAAGCAACGCGCTGTTATCAAAAGCCGTAGGATAGCGGGTCGCTACTGCATCAACAATTGCTTCGCCCAGCGCCCAAAAGCCGCGCGCCGACCGCAGATCGGTTGCGCGCCACCGCCAGTGCCAGGCTTGTCGTTCATCACGCCACACGTCCAAGCCCTAAGCGCTCAACTCATCGAGCATCAAGCCAAGATGCCGTAAGAATGTGTAGCTGATGACGGCGGTGTTTGCCAGACACCCTGGTGTAGGCGCGCGTCGATCCATTCCGCACCTCCAGTTTGCAGCAATTATGCAGCGGCGGCGCCATTGCATGCTACAATAGCCTGGCGGCTTTGTGGACGCCACTTCACGCCCCGACTATGGGGAAGACAGATATTACTTCAAATTTGAAGTAAAAATAGCATATTTTGCAGGCGGTGTCAATGCCTCACCCATCCCATGTGCGCCGGTTTGGCGAAAAGCTCCGACAACTCCGCACCCGTCAACAGCTCACGATGCAAACCCTGGCGGCGCAGCTCGGCACATCGTCGGGGTACATCAGTAATGTAGAAAACGGCAAAGTGACGCCCAAAATCGACTTTGCGGTTAGGGTCGCACTGTTTTTCAAGGTCAGCACCGATCAATTGCTGCGGGACGATTGCGAGGTCGCACCGGGAGCTGGATCAGAAGCGGAGGATGCCGATCCAGCGCCGGAGTAAATGCGAACAGCATTGAGCAGCAAGCGAAGCGCTTTATTGTCTGCCACCCCACAGAGTTCCATCAAAGTGCAACGAAACATCAGCCGCAGATTGGCAAATATCTGCGGCTGATCTGCGTCGGTTGGCGCCATCTGTATTCCATTGCGGAACTTCGGCTTAAACCAAAACTAGACTTGACAGTCTAGACCTTCTGGTCTATAATTAGCCTATGAGTTTTGCTAAGACATTTGAACACAACCAGGCATTATTCCATGCCGCTTTACAGGAATTCTCGGGTGCAGGCTACGAACAGGCTTCCATCAATATCATCCTGAAGCATGCGGGTATGAGCAAGGGGCAGTTCTACTATCATTTCAAAAACAAACAAGACCTCTATTTCGCGCTGATCGAAATCCTGATCACACGCAAACAGGCATTTCTGGCCGGCGTGATGCAAGCGGAAGACTTCAACCAGGATATCTTCACCATCTTCAAGACACAGATCCGGCACGGTATCGCCTTCGCAAAAGCGCATCCCGATATCCATGCGTTCTCCGAAAGCTTCCTCCGCGAGAAGGGGAATACGATTTACGAGGCGGTGATGGCGCGCTTCAACTTCGAAAACGACGCCGCGCTCAGCCAGTTGATCGAAAACGCCTATCAACGAGGAGAATTTCAAGAGTATATGCCGCTCTCGTTCGTGAAGAAAACGATTGGCTACCTGTTTGCTCACGCGGCTGATCTTACCGATTTGCCGGACGATGACAACGCAGAAGAAAACCTGGACCGGCTGGTTGATTTTATGAAAACCGGGTTGGCGCGCAACCCCAGCCCATCAGCGGAGTAAGAATATGGAACTCCCCATCGGCTATCAGACCTTTCACAAGGAAAAATTCTTCAACTACCAGATGAACCGCCTGCACGCGCTGGGCTACGCCCGGCGGGCCGACATTGAAAAAGCCGCCAAGGAGATCAAGACGCGGCAGGATTATGTGCGGGTCTTCAAACAACTGGCCGCCGAAGCGCAAGCTGAGGGACGCCTGAAAAACAGCGCCTTTTATCTGCGTGCAGCCGAATTCTTCGTCGAACCTAGCTCCCCGGAGAAAAACAGCATTTACCGCCAGTTCTCCGAAACTTTTTACACCGCCTTCACCGACGAGAAGATCGCCCGCCACCAAGTCCCCTACAATGGCCGCTTTCTCCCGGCGATGGAACTGGAAGCGAAGGCCAGCCCGGCCAAAGGTGTGATCCTGCTCTTTGGCGGGTTCGACTCTTTGATCGAGGAGTTCTTCGTTATCTGGAAATTCTTTGCTGAGGCCGGCTACCGCGTCATCGCCTTTGAAGGCCCTGGCCAGGGCGGCGCGCTGCGCTTGTACGGACAGGTCTTCGACCATGACTGGGAAAAACCCGTTGCGGCAATCCTGAACCACTTCAATATCCCGGAGGCGGCGCTGATCGGCATCTCGATGGGCGGGTACTGGGCCATTCGGGCCGCGGCGTTTGAACCCCGCATCCAGCAGGTCGTGTCCTGGTCGCCGGTGTACGATTGGATGGAACAAATTCCAGGGTTTGCGCAAGCCCTACTCAGACAGATGCTCAAATGGGAGGGGATGATGAACGCCGCCATTCGCTTGCGGATGAAGCTCTTCCCCATTCTCGATCACGCCATCCGGCAGACGCTGTATATGACGCAAAAAGACCAGCCGATGGACGCCGTCCGGTGGATGTTGGGCATGAACCGTCGCCACCTCAGCAGCGACAAAGCGCCCCAGGATGTTCTTCTCGTGGGCGGCGAGCATGACGTATTCCAACCGGTCAAACTGCTTTACAAACAGCGCGATGCCCTTGTGTACGCCCGTTCTGTCAGCACGCGGATATTTACCACAGCGGAGCACGCAGACATGCACTGCCAGATGGGTAACCTGAACCTGGCGATGACCGAAATCGAGACCTGGCTGCGCGCCAAGATGGAAACTCCCCGATCGACAAATGTTTTGATAACAAATTGTTAAACAGCAGCCATCACTAATTTATCCCCAAAGCAAGCGCATATGTTACAATATGCGCGGAAGAGAATCGCGTTGGGCGGCATCCTATGGAGGTACACAACGCAGCACGTATAGATATGCGACGCACCACGCATGGATACGATGATCTTCTCATTTGCCACAGGACCGCCGGATCAGACTATCAAGCTTCCTGGCGCGTCAGTCGCCCGTATCTCGACTACGTGCTTTTGAACCCACGCCTCAGGTGATGGATGACAGTACTCCTCCCGCCGCCCGACCTCAAAGAGTTCTTGCAGATGTTGGGGACTGGCTGTAAGCATCGC
>JAKSDJ010000060.1 GCA_022360155.1 Chloroflexales bacterium
ACGATGGCGCCCTCAATCAGGGGTTGTTTCTCGTTGAACCGCTCGACCACACCGGCCTTGAGTTTCTCATAGGCGTCCTTTGCCGCCTCGCTCATGATGGATGTTCCCATCGCTGCCGCTCCGGCAGTCAGGGTGCCGACAATAACGGTAATCGGATCCATAGTGACCCCTTTATTGGCTGATCCGAGATGAACCATATGCTGTACAGCAGCGGCATTGATGATACATCATAGTCCACCCCTCACCAATCACGCACTAATGCGCACTAATGTACCTGAATACGACTACAAGCGGATGCTCATCACCGAAGACCGCCAGCCATGCATAGAGGTTGTTTCGGATCGCCGCTCCCCCCCACTAACACGCCATCCATTCACGTGGCGGATAGAGGGAAAAACATATCATGCGGGAGTCAGGCGGTGTGATTGCGCTGAGGGGAGATAGTCAGTGCGAGAGCAGTGCAGTCATCCGCGATGACCCCACGATTGCGGTCGTGGCAACAGTATCAAAATCACTACTTTTCGACCACGTAAAGATATACATCAAACAGCTAAAAAACCTAACACATCCTAACACATTTACTGTTACACTGTCTAAGCTCGACTTTATCCATCTTGGCCGCCTACGCGGCGTAGGCGCGGGCATCAGGTAGGCGATTGCGTAACGACACCGGGATTTTCACCGTGTCGGCCTCATCAGGGGACATCCAAGCAATCGTCACGGGCCAGAGCTGCTGGCGAACGAAGGCGAACGTGTCGCTGAAGGTCGGAACGGCCTTGGTATCCCAGGCGGCCTGACGCAGCGGCATCGCCCCTCCTTGGAGCAGATGATGGGCACACCGGGTCACCAGCGCGAACAGCCCCAGCAGCACCGGTGTCGTGCGCAGCACAGCCCGGTCCGACCACTGGCGCTGGGTCTCGCTGCCCAGGTGTGCCCGTGCCTCTTCAACCGTCACCTCCACCGGCCAGCGCATCACGAACCACGCCACCATCTGCGTCGGCGTCACCGCCAGGTTCGTGCGCAGCAGCGCCTGCGTCGCGCACGTGCCGGCCGGATCCCGGACCAGCACCCACCGTATCGCGACCGGGGGCACGCCGCTGTGATCCCACACCGCCGTGCCACTGGCCAGCTGCACCGGGCGGGTGGTTCGGCCATACCACGGCGCCGTGTGGTCGGGCCCGGTCGTCTGCGGGTCGCGCACGCGGGCCAGCAAGCTGGGCTGACGCTTGCCCTGCTTGGCGGGCCGCCCGCGCTGGCCAGGACGGCGAGCGGGAGCCGGCGCGTCCAGCGCGGCGGCGCGCCGCAGCCGGCTCACCCGGGTGACGGGCTGCGGCAAGCCTGGGCAGGCAGCCCGCAGGGCGCTGGCCGCATCGGTGCTGTCGGCCACCACGACCAGCAGGCGCTCGGGCAGCCAGGTCCGCACCTGGATGATGAGTTGCCGGGCCCAGTCGGTGCGGGTTTTGTGCTGCGGTCCACGCTCCTGATGAGAGCGCTCCGCGGGCGCCAGCACCGTCAAGCAGGGCAGCGCCCAGACCCGCTGTGCCCAGGGGATGGGCGTCAGCCGCAGCAGGCAGAGCCAGCGCAGCCCACGGCTTTTGACGAAAAACGACTTGCTGGCGCGCACCGGGTCGCGGTCGAGGCCCTTGGCCTTGATGTTGGCGCCCCGTCGGCGCTCGAGCTGCGCGTCGCGGCCAAGGATGACCGGCGCAGCGGGCGGCACGCAGGCGGCGAGCCGCAGACGCAGCAGCACGCGCCTGACAGCCCGGGGCGACCAAACGGCCCGATTGCGCACGCGGTGGTAGTGCTGGAACGGGGCCGCGTCGCTCAGGCCCATCACCCGCAGCACCGCGGTCACGGTACGCTTGCCGGGCGCCAGGATGGCGCCAATCAGCAGGATCCTGGCCCATTCCCATACCGGTTCGCTGAACAGCAGTTCGAACGCTCGTAGGACGTGTATAATCGCTCCTGGCAGGTTGCGCATGGCTGGTCCCTTCCTCGTAGTTGGGTTCCAGTCAAGCGTACCCTGCCTCCCGTTTTTCGTCTACTGAATGGATAAAGTCGAGCTAAGGGTTCATAAAAGAATACCTTCCCTGGAATTGTTGTCATCCTGAGCGCAGCCGAAGGGCTCAGCATGATCATGGGCTGGTGAGGAAATAATTGCTTTATGAACCCTAAGTCGCTGCTCGACGCCACTCCCCCCTATCCCCTGACGCTTGATGATCAAATGTTCCTCGCTGCTCACAATCGCTATGGCCCGCAGTGAAATGAGGCCTGGTTGTGCGACTTGCTGAGGCGTATACTTCCCTCAAGCTGCCCGCTGCGTGATCTCGCCCTGGTCGATGAGTTGGCGGATGTCGTCGAGTACGTCGGGTGCGCAGACGCCTAGCCCCGGCAACACATGCAGGGTTGGCCCGCCCCAGCGTTGCACGGTGCGCGCCGCCTCCTCCAGCGGGCAACCCAACAGTCCTGCCACTGTCTCCTCGCTTACGAAGCACTCCGTTGCGACCAGTTGTTCGAGGCGCTGCCAGGGCGTGAGCTGCGGCGCGCCTGTCGCGCGTGGATACGTCTGCTCCAGGATCGCTACCAGCGCCGGGATCGCCTCAGACGGCTGTTCGGCGTAGCTTGCTAGCGGCGCGGGGCAGGAACGCAACGTCTCGGCAATATAGCCGGGCAGCGCCACTAGCACCGGACAGCGCTTGCCGCTGCGCACCAGGTCGCGAGCCAGCGCTTCGGCGGTGCTACGGCTGCTGACGATGCACAACGCCAGTTGCTCATTGCCCCGCTGGAGCGAGAAATCCGGCACGACCACCGCATCGGCGCTGATTAGCGGCTCGGGGTCGCGGCGTAGTCGCCAGCCCGCCGTGCGACCCTTGACGAACGCGCGGCTCCACTGCTTCTGAAAGTCTGTAACACTATCTTCTTCCCAGGCGTCGCTGTCAAGCGAATCGGTATAAGCGGCAAGACCGGACGAGCCGAGCAGTCGTTCGTCCAGGCGCAACGTTACCACGCGTCCCTGGAGATGCACCTGCGCCTCGCCGCTGGCCAGGCTAGACGGATGCGCAGCCAACAAGCGTAGCAGAATGCGAACCAGCCGCCGGCCCGCGCGAGTCCAACTGCCCATCGCATCACGCCCGCCGTGGATCGTCAACTCCAGGCGCTCATCGAATAGCGAGCGCGGCAACCCGCCAATTTCGTAACGCAACCGATAGCGGCGCGCCAGATTATGAGCGCTGCGCACAATGTTCCAGACCGATCCCCGCAACTCAAGCCGCAGCCACCCGGCATGGCAGAGCGCTGTTTCGAGCGAATGGTAGTTGTAGCGGGCAATAATCGCTGCCGGATCAGGGGTCGGCCCCTGCTTGATCAGAACGCGCTGGTCATCGGCATCGAGGGATAGCGCCTGATCGAACTGTGTCGGGGTGAGCGGCAACTCGGCGCAGAGGAAATCCAGGGCTTCGGCCCGCTCGTTGGGCAGGATCACGCCGCCATAGCGCCCATTCGCCAGCCCGTGGAGCCGCGCGCGCAACGCTGCCGGGGTCGCCAACCCGGCGCGCCAAAGCGCCTGAGCTATTGCGTCGCCAAAGGCTTCGGCAAAGGTCTGCGTCCGCCAGATATACGTTCGCCCCAAGCAAGCCACCAATCCGCGCGCCAGCCGCGTGTCGCCGAAGAACTCCAGCAGCGTCTCGGTCTCGAACTCGGCCCGTCGCCGCCCAACCATACGCTCGTAATAGGCAGTCGCATAGGCGATGGCCGCAGTATAGCGGTCGTCGCGGATCTGGTAAGGATAGAGCAGGCGCTCATTCCTGGCTTTGCGCGTCGTCTTCTTGAAATCGCTTACCTTAAAAGCCATACCATCAATCCTTATAGAAACGTTCCAGCGTTCCAACATTCCAACATGCTAACGTTTTACCGCTCTCCGCCGCCGCGCCGTGCCGACCTCGCTGGTGTGGCGCGTGACCAGTTCATAGAGAACAGCTTCACTCTGCTTGGGACGAATAATCCGGCCCAGGCGCTGGATATATTCGCGCGGCGTGCTATTCCCGCTGACGACAATCGCAACATTCGCGTCAGGCACATCCACGCCCTCGTTGAGCACCCGCCCGGCAACCAGCTTGGAATAAGCGCCGTGGCGGAATGCCTGCAAGATCGCCTTGCGCTCGTCGGGCGCAGTGCGATAGGTAATCGCCGGTAGCGCCAGGGCGCGGCTGATCCGATCCACCAGCGCAGTGTATTCCGAGAAGACCAGCACCTTGTCGCTCCGGTGCTGGGCCAGAAGTTGCGCCACCTCGCCCAGCTTGGCTTCGGCGTTGAGTGCGATCATCCGCGCTTGGTGATGAGCTTGGAGCGCGTGGCGCGCTGCCGGGTCGCTGCCGCTACGCTTGATCAGCGCGCCGAAGAAATCGCCGCCGCGGGCGAGCATGCCTCGGTTGCGCGCAATGAACCACTTCCACTCGGTCATCAGGGCGGCGTAGCGCAAAGCTTCTTCGGGTTGCAAGTTCACGTAGATGCGCTTCTCACGAAACTGCGCCAGGTGACCTTCCGCCGCGAGCTCGGCGGGGCTGCGCTGGTAGACCACCGGCCCGAGGAGTTGGTAGAGTCTGTCCTCGGCGCCATCGCTCCGTTCTGGCGTCGCAGTGATGCCCAAGCGGTAGAGCGCGCCGCAGCGCTGGGCGATGCTGCTGTAAGAGGGCGAGGGCAGATGGTGCGCCTCATCACAGATCAGCAACCCCGTCTCGGCGATAGGCGCCGCAGGCATAGCTGCCGATGCATAGGTGATGATGGTGATCTGGCGTAGCTCGCGCCGCCCATCGCCGACGATGCCGACATTGTTCTTGGCAACGCCGAGTTGCTTGGTTACAGCGTCGCGCCACTGATAGAGGAGTTCAATCGTTGGCACGACAACGAGCGTTCGTACGCGCAGCCGATCGATGGCCATCATGGCTAGGACAGTCTTGCCAGCGCCGGTCGGCAGAACGACGACCCCGCGCGCAGCGGCGGCGAGCCAGGCGGCTAAGGCGTCTTCCTGGTAGGGACGGGGTTGCAAGGCCAGCCGGGATCGAAAACTGGCCGGTGCGTCGGCTGCTTCGGCGGTTGGGATTGCCTGCTCGCTGGCGGGGTCATCTTCGAGGGCTGCATCGAGCAGGTCTTCACCGGCAACTTCGAGGTCGGCCAGGAGTTCTTCCAGTTCGTGCTGGTGGATGCTAGTCGATATGTCGGACAACACGGGCTGGCTGTTACGCTTTGCCATTGCTCTAACCTAATCTTTTGCTCGGGCTTTGTGTACATCGTTCTGGTGCGATAAAGCGTATATTTTCGTACATATGTTCTAATTTTAACACCGTTGGCGATAGCTGTCAAACTGGCGGAAAGTGTAAATCGTTAAAATGTTAGCAAGCTGCCTAGAGCGATGAGGCATCGTGCATGATCCTAGTTGCGATATGTTTACCTGAAGTGTTCCTTTCTTTTCTGGATAGCGGGCGGGGCCAATATATCATATACGCTGGTGTGACCCCCGTTGAAAGAAATGAGGCTTCCAGGTGAAAAAAATCTGATAGTTTTGTTCATCGCCGCAGTGCTTCTGGTCGCATCACCAATTGGAGGCTTGATGCACGCTGAAGACGGCCGGATCTGTTTTCCTGAGGCGGCGCCTGCCATCCAGCACTGCATCGCGGGCCGCTTCGCTCAGTTCTGGCGTGACAATGGCGGTCTTGACGTCTTTGGTTACCCGATCGCGGAGGCGCAACCTGAAGTTAACGACGAGACAGGACAAACCTACCTGACCCAGTACTTCGAGCGGCAGCGGTTCGAGCATCACCCCGAGTACACCGCTCCATATGATGTGCAGCTCAGTCGTCTTGGAGACGCCTATCTCCTTCACACCGGTCGCAATTGGCGTCACATGCCGCAGGCTGACCCAGGCGCGCACCACTACATGCCAGCAACTGGCCACGCCATTGCTTCCGAATTCTACGCCCACTACCGGAGCTTCGGGTTAAGCCTTGGCGATGCCGGTGTGAGCGATCGCGAGAGTCGGGCGCTCTTTGGTTATCCTATCTCCGAACCCATGATGGAACGCGTTGGAAACCGGCAGTTGCTGGTGCAGTACTTCGAGCGCACCCGACTCGAATATCATCCTGACAACCCGGCAGCCCACCGCGTTCTTCAGGGACGGTTAGGCAGCGAGCTAAAACCTGGGCACGACGAATATCACCACTCCAATCCCAGTCATCCCGAAAACCCTGACCCACACCACTCCAATCCCAATCCGGGTCATTCCAATGACGACAATCATCATACGCACCACTGAGCGCCAAGATGAAATGAGGTATGAGATAGGTTGACGAGCGAAAACTGGCCGGCTTATCTGACTGTTGATCGCGAAGGTCAACGTGTCCGGTGACCGGCCAGTCGTCCGGCCAGCGGAAAACCATCTGCGCCGATCGGCGGCATCTGCGCGATCAGCGTGCCATTGTAGGATGGCAGGTTCGCATATTGACACATTGGCACATTTCAGCCTTTGCTCATCACTCATCACTCATCACTCGTCATTCGTCAGCAGAGGCTGAAGCGGCGCCCGATGCCTGGCTCGGTGAGAATGTAGGCCGGCTGGGCCAGATTGGCCTCGATCTTGCGCCGTAACTGGTTGATGAAGACGCGGAGGGTCGGCACATCCTGCTTATACGTCGGCCCCCAGAAGTTGCGCAGGAGCATGCGGTGGGTTAACACTTTGCCGGCGTGTCCGGCTAGGAAGCGCAGCAGATCGTACTCGGCGGGCGTGAGCCACACCTCCTGCCCGTGCAGGGTCACGAGGCGCTTGGTCCGGTCGATTTGCAGGTCGCCAAAGGTCAACACCGGCTTCTCCGCTGTATCCCGCCGGGCGGCGTGGCGCAGCGCGACGCGGCTGCGCGCAAGCAATTCGTTCATCCCAAATGGCTTGGTCAGGTAGTCGTCCGCGCCCAAGTCAAGCGCTTCGACCTTGTCCTGTTCAGAGTCGCGCACCATGAGCACGATGATTGGCACATCCGACCAGCCGCGGATTCGCCGACAGACGTCGAGGCCATCCAATCCAGACAAACCAAGGTCGAGCAGAATGACATCGGGTTGCCAACTTACGGCGGCGTCCAGAGCTGCCTGCCCGTCGGTCACGACATTGACATCATACCCGCGCGTCTGTAGGCCGGTATTGAGCAGGCGACCGATTTGGGGCTCGTCGTCGTCGACCAGGATGCGAGTGTTCATAGGCTTCTCGGGGTTTCAGAGCAGGTCAATTATGAAGCGTTGGTCCGCCACAACCAGCGCAGCGAGTCAGGAAGGATCGCGCCGCCGTGCTCGCCGTCGTGTCCGCCGCTGCCAGCGGCGAACTGGTAGTCGTAGCCGCGATACCGGAGCGCGGCAGCCATCTGGAGGTTGGACAGCCACCAGTTCCCATACTCGTTATCCAGATCGGCCTCGCCATCCTGGAGGAAGACCCGCAATGGCCGCATTGGCTCTTTGCGGATGCGCGAAGGGTAGACGTGCCCGCCACGGATATCGGCGAACGATCCGATATGTGACAAGACTTTGCGGAAAGCGTCCGGGCGTTCCCACGCCACCGTAAATGCACAGATCCCGCCCGATGACAGCCCGCAGATAGCGCGCTGTTCCGGATCGTCGGTTAACTTCCAGCGTGTCCCGACTGCGGGCAGGATCTCATTAAGCAGGAAGCGGGCGTACTGATTCGAAAGGGTGTCGTACTCGAAAGACCGGTTGTTGGCGGCCCAGGGAGTGGCAGGCGGCTCGTCTCCGCTATGGCCGGGATTGATGAAAATCCCCACGGTCACGGGCATAGTCCCAGCGTGGATGAGGTTGTCGAACACCATGGGGGCACGAAACCATCCATCTTCGCTCAGGTAGGCGTGTCCATCCTGAAAGACCATCACCGCAGCAGGTGTGGTTGGGTCATACTGTTGCGGGACATACACCCAATAGTCGCGGGGAAGACCGCGCTCACGTGTCGAAAGTGATTTACCGTACCTCTGGGAACGCCAGGCTGGCGCTGCGAGTCGGGACCATACTGGTAGGGCATTGCAGATGCCACGGTTGCGCTCCTTGCCCATAATATTATCTTGCTGCTCTAGCAAGCGTCAAAACCCACATGTTGCACACAATCGCGAGAAGGCGCGGTTCGCCACACGCAAGCACGATCCGATGGGTATAGTACCATAGCATAGGCTTTGACTGTAGCGAGATAGCGGTTCTTGGTTCGCTTCATGTTCGCAGGTGGGTGTTCGGCCCTGTGTGGACTACCAACAATGCGTTATGTATCTGGGGGCTGTTGCGGGTGCTCAACATGCCCAAAGATACGCTGGACCGCACCGCGTTTCTAACCTTGCAAGGCATGGTATGGCTCTGCTTCAGCTTATTCAACGCGCTCTACTTTGGGGTGCGCTCGCCGACTAATGGCGCAGTTGACACGAACATTGGGCTCGCGGCAACAATTGCGATCATGTATATCGCGCCGTTTCGGCTGGGAGATACACGTGCGGCGCTTTCGCGATCCACTATTCTGCCCTGGCTAGTCCTCGCCTCGGCAACAGCGACGACTGTTGCGCTGTGGAATCGCGACGAGTTCTATGGAACAGATGCCTTGATCGATCCCGAGTATGAGTGGGTGCGAGTCATAGAATGAGATAGCAAGCTTATCTCATTGGTCAACTTCACATCGTGCCGCATGCAAATGGTTTCTGCTCTACCGCCTAATGCGGCACGACAAATGAGAGCGCGGCGTAGTGGGGCGAGCTGGCGTGATGGTGTTAGCAATACTCGTTGCGCTTGTGCCACCCATATCAAGACCTTTGGAGCATCTGCGTCAGCCAATCCGGTATCCTGGATGCGGACGATGCTGATAATTAGGTTTATAGCTTTATGATGGGAAAGAAACGAAATTACGAGGCTTTTCTTGGTGCATGATCGTGCGGGATCAGCTTAATCAGACCGCGTAGAGCAGTATTGACCGCTTCAGCATCTGGGAAGTAGGCGCGCACATCTGGGTCAAGGATCGCCGCACCATCGAGAAGCGTGTAATCTTGTTCTGTTGTGTTGATCTTGTGTTCGCTGATCCTCCTTTTAATTTGGGGAAGGACTATGGCAAAGATATTTCTGATCGCTTGAAAAATGAAGAGTATCTAGCCTGGTCGAGAGAATGGCTACAAGAAACGATATGGATCCTTAAGCCTGGCGGCAGCTTGTTTGTATTCAATTTGCCAATGTGGCTGATTGAGTACGGCTCATTTCTGAATTCGCAAGGTATGTCTTTTCGTCATTGGATTGCCTGTCGCATGCCAAAGGCTTTCCCGCGTGGAAAGAAACTGTCGCCTGCCCATTACGGATTGCTCTATTACACCAAGGGAGATCCTGACACTTTCAATAAAGTCTATATTCCTATTCCCGTTTGTCGTCATTGCGGCAAAGAGATTCGTGATTATGGCGGGCATAGAAATAAACTAAATGAGCGCGGCTTGAATCTTATGGATATTTTCGATGCCCCTGAGGATATCTGGGAGATAGCAAGTGAAGAAGATTATAACCACACGCAGCTTTGGACGGCAGCGGAAGATCTTTGGGACGATATACCACCAGTACGCCATAGCAAATATAAGAGTCGTGCGGCCAATGAACTTGCTCCCATTATGCTTGAAAGGATCATTGCACTCTCTACAAATCCCGGCGATATAATTGTATCATAGCTAGGCTTTGATAGGCCATTCAATCCCTGTCCGTAGTTTTCCTCCGATTCCCATTACTTGTCTGCCCTGTTCAGTCGAACGCAGGTGGAGTACGCCTACTGTCTCCTTGGCGCACACGGTGGTACGCCCCCGCTTCCTCAGCTCCGATGGGTACAACCTCAACACACCATCTCGCCGCGCACGAACATGGCCGTGCGCGGGTCATGCGGCGCTTCGAAGAAGGCCTTGACATCGCTGATCTCAACGATGCGGCCATCGATCAGCAGGGCGACCTGCTGCGCCAGCCGCCGCGCCTGAAAGATGTTGTGCGTCACGATCACGATGGTGAGGCCACGCTGCTCGTGGAGTGCGCGGATGGTCTGTTCGATCAGTTGCACATTATAGGGGTCGAGGTTGGCGGTCGGCTCATCAAGCAACAGCACCTGGGGCTCGATCACCATCGCGCGGGCAAGCGCGACCCGCTGCATCTCGCCGCTAGACAAGGTATGCGCGGGCTTGTCCGCCAGGTGCGCCAGCCCAACCTGGTCCAGCGCCGCTTGCGCGATCTGGCGCGACTGAGTGATGCGGCGTAGCTGCAGGCCATATGCGACATTGCGCAGCACAGTCGTGTTGAGCAACACGGGGCGTTGAAAGACGGTTGTCACCTGGCGGCGTAGTTCCAGCGGCGCCGGCCCCTGGCCATTAGCCGTATAGCTTTGATAGCGAATGCAGCCTGTCGTTGGCGGCTCAAGAAAATTGAGCAGGCGCAGCAGCGTGCTTTTCCCCGCCCCCGACGGTCCAACCAGGGCCAGCACTTCGCCGCGCCGGATCTCCAGCGCCGGAATATCGAGCACCAGCCGCTCGGCATATCGTTTCGTTATGTTCTCAAGAAGATACATATACAACAAAATGCGCTCAGACGAGCATGTTTCAGATTGGTGTCACCGTGTCACTCCGTCACCCGTTGAACCTTGTGGAGTACGCAAGCCATGCTTGCGCAGTGGCAGCGTGACTGCCGCACTCCAAAAAATGCGGCGCAGCAACGGCCTTCGCGGACACCGTTATCGGCTATCCCCGCGTATGCGGGGACTATCGGCTATTCATCTTGCCCTGCAAGCGCAGCACCGCCAGATTGATCAGGAACGTGATTGTTAGCAGGACAAACGCCAACGCCAGCGCCAGATCGAATGCCCCCTTGCGCGTCTCCAGCACGATCGCCGTCGTCAACACCCGCGTCGAACCCGCGATGTTGCCGCCGACCAGCATCACCGCGCCTACTTCTGAGATGATACTGCCAAACCCAGCAATAACCGAGATGATCACGCCGGTGCGGGCTTCCCACAAGATAGTGCGGGTTGCCTGCATCGTCGTCGCCCCTAGCGCGTTGACTTGCAGCCGTAGCGCAGGATCGACCCCCATCACAGCCGCCATTGTAAAACCTGCCACCAGCGGAAAGCTGATGATCGTCTGGGCGAGGATCATTGCGTTGGGCGTAAAGAGCCAGCCCAGGAAGCCGGCTGGCCCGGAGCGTGAGAGCAGCAAGTAGACGAGTAAGCCAATCACGACCGGTGGAAAACCCATGCCCGTGTAAACCAACGCGATTGTGAGCCGTCGGCCTGGAAAAGACCGTAGCCCCAGGAGGGCGCCGAGCGGGATGCCAATGATTGTGCTGAAGAGCAGCGCAATGCCCGATACTTGCAGCGAGAGCAGGATGATCTCCCAAAGCTCGGCATTGCCGCTAAACAGCATGGTAAGGGCCTGTTGGAGGCCATTGAGCATATCGTCCATAATTTACGTTGACACGTTCGCACGTTGGAATGTTAACACGTTGTATCTGCGTTGATCGGCGTCCATCCGCGTTATCAGCGTTTCATCGCAGGTTGTTAAGACGTTGGCATCCTTCGCTGCGCTCAGGACAGGGGTTTGAACGTTGGCGGATTACCGACGGCTGAAAGCTGAGGGCTATTTGTATATTCCAACGTTCTTACGTTGCCGGTGATGTTCCAGGGAAGAACAGCGGCTGGCCGTATGTGTCCCTGCCGAACTCGCCAATCTTTTGCTGGGTCTCCGAACTGGTGAGCCACGCGATAAACTCCTCCGACACATCGGCTTGGACACTGGGGCAATGGTCCGCGCTTATTGGTATAACGCCGTACGGATTGCGCAGCGTGGGATCTTGATTATCTTCGATGCTTTGCTCGCCGACCAAGACCGTCAGGTCGGGGAGACGGCCGCGCATTGCCAGAAACGTGCCGCGATCGGTCAGCGTGTAGACGAGTTGTTCGTTGGCGGTTATCAGCGTCGCCCCCATCCCTTGCCCCAGCGACTTGTACCACTCCATCGCCGGTCCCGGATCGAGACCAGCTTTTTGCCAGAGTGCTTTCTCCTTGGTGTGCGTTCCGCTATCGTCTCCTCTTGACATAAAGGTCGATTCGTTCGTAGCAATCGCTTCCAGCGCCTCGGCGGCGAGCGCCATACCCTGAATGGCGGCGGGATCATCCGCCGGTCCGACAATCACGAAGTCGTTGTACATCACGTCGCGCCGATAAGCGCCAAATCCATTAGCAACAAACTCATCTTCGCGCTGGCGGGCGTGGACAAGCAGCACATCCGCATCGCAGTTTTCGCCAAGTGTCAGAGCCTGCCCTGTGCCAACCGCGACGACATCGACTTGCGCGTTGTTTTGCTGTTCGAAGTCCGGCAAAATGGCGTCGAGGAGCCCCGAGTCAGCCGTACTGGTTGTGGTCGCGAGCCGCAGCACGCGGGGTTCACCGGCCGGGGAGGCTTCAGGTGTGTCAGTCGGTGTTGCGTTAGCGTTTGTCTCTTCTGTGGGCGCTGGGGGCGTTGCCGTTGGTTCAGCGGCTGGTCCGACTGCGCCGCAGGCCGCCAGCATGACAATCAGCACAAATACAAGAACATCGCGCCATAGACGTGGTTTAGCCATTGTCTCTCTCTTTCCCTCTCTTCTCCCTGCAATGGCGCGCTGATGGCGCCGATGAACGCGCATCGGCGCAGATCGAATCTTCAAACCTGCCAACGCGCCAACCGTTGTGCAATTTGAT
>JAKSDJ010000097.1 GCA_022360155.1 Chloroflexales bacterium
CCACAACTGCTTGGTGATGCCATCCAAGAATGCGACCATATGACCCGCCTGGTCGAAGATCTGTTGCTCCTCTCGCGCCTCGATACCGGTCGGCTGCAACTGGAGCGCCGGGCTGTCGACCTGAGCGATCTCTTGGCCGAGGTTCAACGCCAGGTGGGACGCCTGGTTGCTTCGCGTGATATTCAGCTATGCCTAGAACGTACAATCGGCTCAGTCTGGGGCGACCCTACCCGTCTGCGTCTGGTGCTGCTGATTGTGCTCGACAATGCGTTGCGCCACACGCCGCCCGGCGGAACAATACAGGTCGATACAGCGCTGCGGGGGCGGCATGTCCAAATCATAGTGACAGACACCGGCGTCGGCATTGCGTCGGAGCATGTAGCACACCTCTTCGAGCGTTTCTATCGGGTCGATAATGCACGGGGCGCTGACAACAGCAGCACTGGCTTGGGCCTCTCGATTGCCAAAGCGCTGGTCGAAGCGCAACAAGGCTGGATCACAATCACAAGCGAGCTCGGTCGCGGTACAAGAGTCACAATTGCGCTGCCAGCGTTGTAGGGATGGCGTTGGGGCATCGGCGGGCAAACACGGGGCGGCCACCACGCCCGTTCTCGGCACTTACAACCTAACCCCTTCTCTCTAAATGTTTAGGGACGGACAGAACGTTTGGATGAAAGAACCGTTTGAGGCGTTGAGATACGCGGTATGCCCTCACACCCGCTTCCAACATGGGTTTAAGGGCGGACAAAACATCCAGACGAAGATATGGTTTGGGGCATTGAGAAGCGCCGTTCCCCCTCTCTCCCCCTCACCTCTGCTCCCAACATGGGAACGAAGGAATCGGGCGCACCAGGAAGTGGCAAACCTCGCTCCGAACATGGGTGCTGTCCGCTCCACTCCCAAAATGGGAACAAGGAAACACGCCGCATTAGGAAGCGGCACATCTCGTTCCGAATACGGGTGTGGCTCGGCGCTAACGCAGAACAGGGAACGAGAGTAACACATTGGCTGGCTACGAAGCATTCGGTACAAGTGCAGCGCGTATTGCGGCGAGCACCGCCGCGAGATCCGTCTCGACCTGACGGGCAGTGATTCGTACAAAGCGCAATCCCAGCGATTCAAGCAAGGCCTGCCGCCGCGCATCAGTGGCGCGCTGGTGTTCGTGGATCGGCCCATCGACTTCAACGACCAGCCGCGCAGAAGCGCAGTAGAAATCAACGACAAAAGGACCGATCGGCTGTTGGCGACGGAACTTGTAGCCGTCGAGCTGTCTTCGCCGCAGCCGCTGCCACAAGAGCGCTTCGCTCGGCGTCGGTTCCTTGCGAAACTGTCGCGCGAGCGCTACCATCTCTGCCCGGAGCGCTTCCGGCACGTCCCATCGCTCCATGACCGCACCTTTCCAAGCCGACTCTACCATTGGCCGGCCACTCTGACACTGATCCCGCGCCTCTAGCCCCCTCACTCCCGCGCCTCTTCTCTTTCAGAGCACACAGAACAGGTAAGCTGCAATGTGATTAAGGGTATTGGGATGAGTTGTATTCCCTCACTCCCTAGCCCCCGCTCTCAAAATGGGAGTTCAAGGGCGGACAGAACATGTGAACGAAGGTGTGGTTCTAGGCGTTGGGAAGCACCGTTTCCCATCATCCCATCACCTCATCTCCCACAAGGAGCGAGGGGGAACCAGTCGCACCAGGATGCGGCAAACCTCGCCGACAATGGGTACTGTCCGCCCCTAAACCCAAAATGGGAGAGGGGGAACCAGCCATACCGAGGAAGCGATAAACCTCGCTCCGAACATGGGTGCTACCCATTCCGAAACTCAAAGCCGGAACGGGTTTGCGGGTTGTCGCCGACTGTCGCCTAGCTCTCACCGGACTCCCCTTCTCCCCTTGTGGGTCACAAGTTTAGGGGCAGACAGAACGTTTGGGCGAAGGCGTCGTTTGAGGCATTGGGATGGGCTGGTTGACCCTCACCCCCGGCCCCTCTCCCATTTTGGGAGAGGGGTGACGCACACGAACGTTTGTGGCATCCAATAACGGTCTGTTGCCATTGCGAACAGCTCTGCTGTCCGCTCTTATAGCGGTAGTCAGATCGGTTGAGCCGTCGAGCCAGCGGCCAGCCCTTCACAGTCATTTCGAGATGGATTAGGATAGCTCAATGGTCCTGACCACTGCTATAAAGTAGAAAGAGAAGAAGTCCACGACACCCAACCGCGGTTTGCCATTCACCGCATCCCCTGCTTCCCTGGCAGAAAGAGACAGGCGGCATACAACGCACGCACTCCCCGCTCTCAAAGTAGGGATAGGTTTTCGGATCGCCTCCGACTGTCGCCTAGCTCTCACCAGACTCCCCTTCTCCCCTTGTGGGAGAAGGGGCTGGGGGAAGAGGGGGAAACAGAATCCACCACAAATGTGCGAGCGTTAGGGGCTGCGACCACTCGAAACCCAAAGCCGTCGCTGTCGAAGCCGCCAGGGTAGATCCAGGACCGCACCCCGTAGCGAACATATATACTATTACCGTAATAATTGCCGCCGCGAAGCGGCACAACCATCTCCTCTGGTGTAAAGTCTTTCGATTGCGTGAAATCCGCAACTGGCGCCGCACTCCCCTGCGGGTACGTCTTGGAGTGACTCGTCGTCCACTCCCACACATTCCCGGCCATATCGAGGGCGCCGCAGGCGGCCGCCCCGCTGGGCAACAGCCCACTGACGCGGCGGACACCAACTGCGCCGCATCATAGATCGCCCACTCCGAGGTTGCTTCGTCTTCGCCCCACGGATAGGGACGCCGCGTCCCGTCCGCCGCATACGCGGCTACTTCCCGCTCGGCCTCGGTCGGCAGCCGCAGCACGTAGCCTGGCGGCAACCCGGCGCCAACCTGCTCGCTCAGCCAGGCGCAGAACGCCGTCGCCGCGTACCAGCTTACCCTAATGACCGGATGGTTCGGCCTATGATACCGCGGAACGTCCCAGCCCCACGGCTGGGTGCGCTCCCGCTCCTGCTTCCAGCGCCAGCTGTTTGGCGTCCACCAACGCTCGGCGTCCGGCCCGTAGCCCACCGCGACAAAGGGCGCGTACTGCGTCACCGTGCTCGGGAAACGCGCAATCCAGAAATTGGGCAGATCGATCTGTGCATCTCGCTCATCCAGCTCATCTAGTTCATCTGCGTCCATCGCATCCGTCTCGTCCATCGCGTCCGCCTCCCAGCCGCCGATGCGGTAGGTTCCTGCCGGTACATAACAGAAGTAGCCTTCAGGCGCGCCGAACGTGCAGTTACGTCGGTACAGTTCGGCTTGCCACTGTACCATTTCGACTGGGAAGCGCGGGTCGCCCAACTCGCCCAGAACCCGCGCGGCGGCGATCCGGTCCGCCGGGGCGATGGCTGGGTCGGGCATCGCGATCAGCGCTGTGATCGCCGCCCGCAGCGGGCGCTCGGCCTCGTCCGCCATTCGCGTCGAACGCGCCCCGCGCGGTCAGTTCGGCATAACTCAGCGCCGCCAGCACCACGTCGCGCCGCCGCACCGCGGCGGGCTTGACCGCGTTTTTGCTCTGCTTCGTCCCCCACAGCCGCTTCAGCCAGGGCAGCGCCTTCTCCTCGGCCTTGTCCTGCTGGTGCAGCCGGCCCATCAACACCACCACCACCTCGCGCCAACGCTCGCGGTCATCGCTCTGCCAGTGGTCATCGGCCAGTTTGGCCATCGCTTTTTGGCCGGCCAGGTGGCCAGCGGCGAAATACTCCTGCAACGTCAGGTGCGGGAAGGCAAAGCTATCATCGCCGCGGTCTTGCAGCAACCTGGCTTCATCGTTCCCCAACACCTCGCGAAAGACCTGGAGTTTGGCATACGCCGTAGCTGCCGGACCGCTGCGCTCGAACAACTGCAACATCCGCCCATCCAGCGCGGCGTCGGCAATCACGCCGCGCCCATCGGCGCCGGGCGGCTGGGCATGGGCCTGGTAGGCCAGTTCGTGCAACACCTGGCGCAGGGAGTCCAAACTCGGCAGATCCAACCGTTCGCGCAGACCCTGGCGGGGCATCCCTGGCTGGCGCTCCGGCTCCCAGCGCTCCAGCAACAGTTGCACGCATTCCTCGTAGAGCTTGGCCCGGTCGCGTGGCACATCGCCAGTGTTGGAGTGCAGGATCGCCAGCATGGTCAGCAGCAGCGGCGAGCGCAGCAACGGGCGCAGGCGTTCCGTCGCCGCCAGTTCATCGAGCAGTGCGGCGGCACGTTCCGCCGCGGCCGCCCTGGCCAGATCCGGGTCATGTGGCGCCAGGGCCTGATACCAGGTGCGTACGAAGACCCGCACCTGCCCAAACGCCAGCGGCTGGATGGTGCGCTGCCGCCAGCCGTCGTCGGGGAGCAGCTTCCAGTCGCCCGGCGCTTGGTAGGGCAAGATCCGGCTGGTGATGACGATCCGCACCCCGACCTTGGCGCCAAGTTCCCGCAACCCGGCGGCACCCGTGTGCGGGGCGACGCGCCGCCGTCGGGTGCGGCGGACGGCAGCTCGTCGAGGCCATCACAGAGGAGGAGCGCCCCGCCATCGCGCAGGGCCGGCAGCAGGTGGTCGCGTAAGCGCGGACGCACACCATCGTCGAGGATGTCGCCAATCACCTGGCTCAGCGCGGTATAGGGCTCCACGCTGGCCTGTAAGCCGGCGGCGACCTTGCCCAGCAGCGCCAGCACCGGCACGGACAGATCGGCGGCGGGCCAGCCGGGCAGGGCCGCGGCTTCACCCCACGCGCGCGGCGCCAGCAACAGAGCGAGGTAGCGTAACACCGTGCTCTTGCCCGCCCTGGCTCGCCCAGCAGAACCAGCCGTCGCTCCGCCCGGATCGCTTCAAGGGCCAGTTCGGGGCGGGTCAGCGTCACCGCAAGTTCGGTGTCATCGACGATGTCGGCGAGGCCCAACGGCTCGCGCATAGCGGCTGCTATGCGCGCGGCGGTGTTGGTACGCCGCGCCAGATCCAGCAACAACACCCGTTCCGGCGCGACATCGTCCGGCGTGCGACCGGCGCGCGCGATGGTCGTGGAAGCGACAGATACGCGCTACGCTCGCCCGCGTGTGCAACCGCGACGTCGCCGGGTCATCGGTGGTCAGGCTAGTATAGACCTCTTGCAGGTGCAACTGCGGCGTGACCGCCTGCTCGCCGCCGCGCTGGCGCTTGCCGGTCAGCCGGTACAGGCGCAAGCACTGGCAATCCACGACCAGGCTGTCGAGGTACGCGCGCAGGAGACGCGCGCCGTCCTCCCCCGGCGCGCCGCCGAAGAAGAGTTAGATTGTGCCTTGGTTCACCCCTACCGCCGCGCCGCGCCGCGTTCCAGACACATCGGTCGTGCCGTTGATGACATCATCACCGGCGACATCGCCAAACGATGCCTGATCAATCGTGGCGTTCTGGAGATGAATAACGGTGGTCAGGCGCGTGCGTAGCTCAGCGAGTTCTTCGTCCAGAGCAGCCCGCACCCACTCCGACCTGACCGCGGCGCGATCCGCCTCCAATTCGGCGATCTGCCTTTTGAGCGATTCCGCTGATTCGTTCATGCGTTGCCCCTCCTCCGTGGCATGAAGTTTGCGCGCTACGCACCGCCTGCTGGCAGTCGCTTCCAGGTTCTACTGCGATCCAAACGGCGCTCTGCGTATGGGCCTCACTATAGCGGATTGTATGAGAATTGTCGGTTAAGATGCGATCAAGATGGAGAGAATGTTGTCGCCCGCGCGGGGCAGCGCGGGCATCGAGGCGCAGCGTACATAGAATCTCCGTCTCTTCGCCTCCCGCCTCCTCGTCTCCTGTCCCACGCCCCGCTCAGCGCACGCGCTCCTGGCGCTGGACCGGATCATGGGCAATGACCACATCGGCCAAACCGGCGATCAGGGCTGACGCGGCGTTGGGCTGGGCGGCGTACTGGAACATAATGCCGAGTTCAGCCGCGCGCTCGGCGACGCGCACATCCATTTCGTAGCGCAGTTCCACATTGTCGTACACCCCAAATGGCACATAGAGCGCCGCGCTGACCCCTTCGGCATGGAGCAGATCGAGACAATCGACCACATCCGGGCCAAGCCACTGACCTGGCCCCTCGGCGCTGTAGAAGGCCAGCCGCCATGATTGAAGCCCCGCCATCGCCGCAACCGCCGCACTGCTAGCCTCGAGTTGCTCACGGTACGCGGTTTCCGGCTTGCGGGCGCTTTCTGCCACGCTGTGGGCGCAGAAGACAGCGCTTACTTCGTTGCGCTGCGCTGCCGGAAAGCGCTCCAGCGCCGCCTGGGTGTTCGCCGCAACCGTGGCGAGCAAGCCGGGCAGATCGGCCCACTGCTCGATCAGGGTCAGGTGCGGCGGCGTAGCACATCGCGCCAGCGAGCGATCCAGAGCGTGGTGATAGTCGCGCAGCCCCATGTGCGAAGCGTGCGGCGACAGGGGCAGCACAAGGATTTCTTGACAGGACATAGCCAGTTGCGGCAGCACATCATCGACGTAAGGATGCCAGTAGCGTGCACCGGCCATAACACAATAACGCTCCCCGGCGCGGCGCGCCAATTCCTCCGCCAGGGCAGACCGCATGGCCGGCACAGGACTATTGCCGCGCTCGCCGCCCCAAACGCGCCGGCAACGCTCACGCAGGTAATCGACGCTTTCCGGCGGCGGCGTACGCCCGCCGTAGTGTAAACTCAGAAATGGCTCGACATCGTCGAGCGTCGCTGGTTCGCCATACTCCATCAACAGCACGCCAATGGGTGTAGGAATGGGCGCTTCACTCATAACAGGTTTCATCTCCTCAGGGAGCGAGGCGGCAGAGTGCAGGCATTGTCGCTCGTCCCCTCGCTCCCGCTAAATCTTCGTCAGGGCCGCTTCGGAATCCTGCAATAGCACGCAGATGACGCAAATGGACACAGATTCGCCCCAAATAGCTATTGTAAAATGACAGTCATCGTTACAGGATTCGTCGCATCGTACTACAATCGATTGTGTCACAATCGCTCGAAGCGCGCTTGGAAGAAGCGCAGGTATTTTGGTTCGTAGACAATCTCAAGGCCCTGCGTTCGTTCGCGGGCATCATAGATTGCCTTGACCGACTCGGCGACCACGTCCATATGCGCCTGGGTATAGACCCGCCGCGGAATCGTTAAACGGGTCAGCTCGAGTGCGGGGCGGCGATTCTCGCCCGTCTGCGGGTCGCGCCCCGCACTGACAATGCCGCGCTCCATCGAGCGAATTCCCGAGTCGAGATAGAGTTCCGCTGCCAGCGTCTGGGCCGGTAAGTGCTCCTGGGGCATGTGCTGGTAGAAACGGCGCGCGTCGAGAAAGATCGCGTGACCGCCGACCGGCTGGACAATCGGGATTTCCCAGTCGGTCAAGAGCTCGCCCAGGTAGTAGACCTGACCAATGCGCGAACGGATGTGAGCATCCTGCACCGACTCGACAATACCGATGGCGAGCGCCTCCATATCACGCCCGGCCATACCGCCGTAGGTGTGCAGTCCCTCATAGATCACGACCAGGTTGCCCAGAACATCGTAGAGATCCCGGTCGTTGACCGCCAGCCAGCCGCCGATGTTGACCAGATTGTCCTTCTTGGCGCTCATCCAAGCGCCATCGGTGTACGAGCAGCACTCCCTGAGGATCGCCGCAATCGACTTGTCGGCATAGCCTGGCTCGCGCTCCTGGATGAAGTAAGCGTTCTCGACCATGCGCGTTGCATCGAGGTAAATGCGGATGCCATAGCGGTCGCACAACTCGCGTAGCGCCCGCATATTGGCCAGGCTTACCGGCTGCCCTCCGGCCATGTTCACCGTACCCGCCAGACTGACGTACGCGATCTGGTCCACACCGACGCGATCAATCAGCGCCTGGAGCTTGTCGAGATCGACATCTCCCTTGAAAGGATGCCTGCTGCTTGGGTCGTGGGCTTCGTCGATGATCACGTCGACGAACGTACCGCCGGCGAGTTCCTGGTGCAGCCGTGTAGTGGTGAAGTACATATTGCCAGGGACGAACATCCCAGGCTTGATCAGCGCCTGGCTGATCAGGTGCTCGGTGCCGCGGCCTTGATGGGTCGGGACGATATAGCGATAGCCGTAGTAAGTTTGAACAGCCTCTTCGAGGTGATAAAAGTTGCGGCTCCCGGCATACGCCTCATCGCCAAGCATCATCCCGGCCCACTGGCGATCACTCATGGCGCTGGCGCCGCTGTCGGTCAGCAGATCGATGTAGACATCGTCGGAACGTAAGAGAAAGGTATTATATCCGGCCTCGGCCAGGGCGCGCTCGCGCTCTTCGCGGCTGATCACGCGCAGCGGCTCGACCATCTTGATTTTCCAGGGTTCAGCCCAGGAACGCCGTCCAAACTGCTGGCCCATCGTCTGGGGATTAGGGTGTTCCATGATCTCCTCCTCGAGACTCTTGGTGCGGCACATCTCCTCGGTGCGCCACATAGTGCTAGAATGCTGAACGAGACATCATCGACACTTACCAGTACCATCCGGCTCCAACAACCGGAGCACAATCATACCACCGCACCGCATTGCTGTCGACAAAGGTTGGAACGTTGCTATCAGCGCGCCATTGCAGGATGTGCGTTGGCCCGTTAGCCCGTCAGCCCGTTGACACGTTGGCTTGTTTGAACGTTGGCAGGTTCTATCGGCGTTAATCGGTGTTCAGCAACGTTATCAGCGTGCCATTACAGGTTAGTACGTTGGCGGTTTACCGGCCTAATGAATTTTGACGACCAAAACCGGCAATGAGGAAAGGCGCCCGTAGTGCCGCCTTCAGGCAGTTGTGTTGCCGTAAAACCGCCTAAAGGCGGCACTACGGAGGCGACCTCTGTTGATTGTCAAATTTGATTAGGCTATACTCGGTTAGGACGCGCACGATGCTGCCAGCGCCATCGACCTGCGCGGCCAACTCCGCAATGCTGCACTGCTGTGACGGCAACACCAGATTGGGCGCGATTTCAGCCCATGGCACGAGGACAAAGGCTCGTTCGGCAATGAGCGGATGGGGAATCGTCAAATCGGGGTCGTTCACCTGCATTGCTCCACAGGCGAGAATATCGATGTCGATACGCCGCGGGCCATAACGTAGCGTAGCCGTCCGACCAAGATCCTGCTCGATACGCTTCACAAAATCCAGCAATGATCGCGGCGCCAGATGGGTTTGGCCTTGGAGCACAGCGTTGTAGAAACGGGGCTGATCGAGCACATACGCCGGCTCAGTCTCATAAATCGAAGACATGCGTTCTACTGCGACATGCTGCTTCAAATGAGCAATCGCGGCGGTGATATTCGCGCGCCGGTCGCCGAGGTTACTGCCCAAACCAAGATAAACGTCGTATCGATCCAAGAGCTGCCCCTTCTAGAGCAATCAGATAAACGCCCGACAATTAGAGCGTTAGGCGGGGTCGATATACTTCAAAGGCGGACAGAACATGTGGACGAAAGAATCGTTTGAGGTGTTGGGATGCGCTGTATTCCCTCACCCCCTCGCCCGCCCCCCTTGATCCCCCCGCACGCGGGGGGTTGTAGGAGAGGGGGAACACGCCGCATTAGGAAGCGACGCATCTCGTTCCGAACATGGGTGCTGTCCGCCCCTGAAGTCAATATACGAGGTGCGAAGTCATGAACCGTGTGCTTGATGAGTCGGAAAAATACCTGACCACAAAGCGCAGTTCGCACACCTACTCGTCACTCAATCTGCTAGACCATGGCCAAAGTAGGCGCGTGCTTCAGCGACGACGGATAGAGAACCAGTGGCGCACACCAGATCATCCGGCTGCGCTTCCTGGAGCGCTAACTCGACCGCCCGCGCAGTTGTCTTGGCAAGGAGCAACCGGCCAGAGCAATATGGCTTGACAGCAGCTTCAAGTTGCGGAAGCGGCGCGGATCGCGGATGTTGCGATTGGGTCAGAATCACAAGCGCAGACGCCGGAGCGATTGCCCGTGCCATCGCGTCAATATCCTTATCAGTCAGGGCGCCAATGATACAAATGAGTCGCCTGAATTGGAAGAGTTGTTGGAGTGAAGCCAGCAGCTTTATCATCGAGTCGCCATTATGGGCGCCGTCAACGACAACGAGCGGCTGTTGCTGCAACACCTCCAAGCGGGCGGGCCAGCTTACGGTCGCCAATCCAGTTTTGATGGCGACATCACTGATAGCTATCTCCTGTTCGCGCAGCAGCATCGCAACACTGACCGCCAGGCGCGCATTTTCCTGCTGGAATAACCCTAGCAGCGCCACCCGGTCGGGCGTTATAGCAACAGGGTATGGTCGGATGTCCTCAGTTGCGAGTGTTTGGAGACCATCCGGCCTAGCAATAAAGAGCGGCGTCCGGCGTTCCGCAGCAACCCGGCGCAACACTTCTTCTACTTCGGGATGCTGCGGCGCGGACACAACCGGCACGCCAGGTTTGATGATACCGGCCTTCTCAGAAGCAATCGACCGCAGCGTATGGCCTAAAATGTCCATGTGATCGAAGCTGATCGACGTAACCGCCGAAACGCACGGCGTTACCACATTGACCGCATCAAAACGACCGCCCAAGCCGATCTCGAGCACCGCAATATCGACCGGTGTATGAGCAAAAGAGGTTAGCGCCAGCGCCGTCTCTACCTCAAAGGTCGAAAGGTTCCCATAGTTGAGGTCCATCTGGGCGATAGCGGGTTTGAGCGCTGCAACTATGTCGATCAGACGCGCTTTCGCGATGGGTTGGCGGCTCAATCGAATGCGCTCACGAAACGAGTGAAGATGGGGTGAGGTATATAATCCGGTTTGCAAGTCCGCAGCGAGGAGTATCGACTCGATCATCGCTGCAGTCGAGCCCTTGCCCTTGGTTCCAGCAATCACCACCGAAGGATATGCGTTCTGCGGGTTGGCGAGCAACTGGATCAACGCAGCCATTCTCTGCAAATGCGCCTCGGCGAGGAGGGGCAATTTGCGCTCCGTATCCGTAAAACTGCGGAGCCAAGCCAAAACATCCCGATATGCAGCATTCAGGTCAGACATAGCGCCATCAGACTCAGCCCCCATTGGCTTCACCTCTATATCCAATTCAACGAACGGCTACGTTATAAGCCGGCAAGTATACCAGTGACGAGTGGCCTTCTTGCAACTCACATCCAGTTATGTAATGTTGATATAATGATGCGTTACATACGCACCAGGGCATCCATCATCCGCGCCACCCGCGCATTCAATGGTACGTTATGCACCCGCACAATGTCAATACCCTGCTGAATGGCAAACGCAGTCACGGCTGCTGTGCCTTCATCACGCTCCTGCGGCGGCAAGCCCAACGTCTGCCCGATGAATGACTTGCGTGAGGCGCCGAGCAAAATCGGCAGGACCAGAGATCGCAATTCTGTTAGGTGACGAAGCAAAACCATATTCTGTTCGGGCGTCTTGCCAAAGCCAAGCCCAGGATCGATAATCAAGCGCTCACGCGGAATGCCCTTATCCACCGCGTAGGCGACACTTTCCTGAAGCCCGTTGCACACCTCCGCCACTAGGTCATTGTAGGCGACATCTGGGAAATACCCGCCGATCGCCCCAGTCGCCGCCTGCGCCCGCCGATTGTGCATGATCACCAGTGGCGCGCCATGCTGCGCAATGATCCTGGCCAGCGCTTCATTCCAGGCCCCGTCGGGCGTCCGCAGGCCCCAAATATCATTGACCATATGCGCACCGGCATCGAGCGCCGCCTGCACCGTCTCAGGATGATAACTATCGATGGAGATGGGCAGATCGAAGCTCTGGGCCAATGCTGCGACGACCGGAACAACCCGCTGCAGCTCTTCTGCCGCGCTCACTGGCTGTGCGCCGGGGCGGGTCGACTCGCCGCCGACATCCAGGATATCAGCCCCCGCATCAATGGCTTGTTGTGCCGCCGCTAATGCCGCTGCAACTGTGTCGATTGAGTGCAACAGGCCATCGCCGCTGAATGAGTCGGGGGTGATATTGAGGATAGCCATGATGTAGGTACGCACGCCCCAGGTAAAGGTACGATCGGCAATTGTTAACATATTCACCCGTTCTATAAAGGCAACTGTTCGCGATACGTCGCCGACTGACCGATCGACTCCTCGACCTCAACCGTGATTGCCGTCAAACGACTCGTATCGTTCTTGCCAAGCTCTTCCAGCGCCCGGCGACAGATGTGCTGCGCCAACATCTCCGCCGTTGTATTGGCGATGGGAAGTAACACGACATCTTCGCGCGGAAACACGAAACGCCGCTGCTTATAGCGTACCGCGATGCTGTCCTCGCTATACTCCAATTCGAGGAGACTATTATACAAGGGTAAGAGCATCCGGTGATCGAGCTCGTCGCAGAGCCGTTTCATCATGTGCTTGACCCGAGTAAAATCAAGGACATAGAAGTTCTCGTCGACGGCGCCCTCGATATCGATGCGCACCCGATAGTTGTGACCGTGGAGCATTTCACACTGGTGCCCGTCATAGGTGATAAAGTGTGCAGCACAAAATCCTAAATAATCCTTCTCCACGTGGATCTGAAAGGTTCCCATTATCTCCTGCTCCTTCGTTAACCCTCATATCAACGGCAAATAATGCCTAAAGCAAGCGCCTTCCACTTGATACGGCGCTAGAAAAGAGTGACCGGGCGACGGCGGCGTCTCTGCAAATCTATTGCAGGGCAGAAAACAAACCAGAGACGGGAGCCGCACGACTGCTCCCATCTCTAGTTTACACGCAGGAGTGCAACTCAAATGTACACGAGCGGCGTGGTTGCTTCCCTGCACACCGCGAAATCGCTTGGGAGGGCGGGTCCAAGCGGCTTGATATGGTCGATCCTTAGCTCGCCAGCACGGAAGAAGGGCGCCCGTCCAGCTTCGCTCGCTCGGCGACGCGGCTGATCATCCCGCTAAAGATGAAGCCATGAATCGGGTAGAGCACATACCAGTACATCCATCCGAACAGGCCCTTGGGAGCGAAGAAAGCCGTCTGGCTAAGCAATGTTCGCCCGTCGGGTTGCAACCGCGCCTGGAATTGCAGCCAGGCGCGCCCTGGAACTTTCATCTCGGCCCGCAGGCGCATCAACTGATTCGGCTCAATCGCTTCAACCCGCCAGAAGTCGAGCGGGTCGCCCACGCGCAGATCCCGCGGGTTGCGTCGCCCGCGCCGCATCCCGACGCCGCCCACCAGCCGATCCAACATGCCGCGTAACTGCCAGGCCCAGTTCATATACAGCCACCCTGTTTCGCCGCCCAGGCTGGTGAAAGAGCGAAAGACCGCTGACGGGCTGGCTTCGACCAGCAGTTGGCGATGCTCCATCACCATCCCTTCGTGTGTCGTCAGGATGACCGGCGGAATATCGCCCTGGGAGGCCGCAAGCGCGCCGCTCCAGGCAGTTTCGACTTCGCCAGCTTCCAGCTTAGCCAGCGCGGCGCGTACCGAGTTGGCGTAATCCAGGAGCCTGATATTGGGGAAAAGCTCGCGAGCCAGCCGGTCGCGCACAACTACCTCGCTGCGCAGCCCTTCGATGAGGGGGCGCGCAATCGTGGCAGGAATGGGCGTGACCAGATGCACCCAGTACGAAGACAGGCGCGGGGTAAGCACGGGGACGGGGACTAGCCAACGATTCAGGCCGCGCACTTTGGCGTAGCGGGTCATCATCTCGCCGTATGTCAGCACATCGGCGCCGC
>JAKSDJ010000585.1 GCA_022360155.1 Chloroflexales bacterium
GGCCTCCCCATGCTCTTGCTGCACGGTGTTGCTGATTCCTGGCGCTCCTTCGAGCGCGTGCTACTGCACCTGCCGCAGTCGATGCATGCCATCGCTCTGACGCAACGGGGGCATGGCGACGCTGATCGCCCCGCAGCGGGCTATCGCACACGCGATTTCGCGGCGGATGCGGATGCGTTGTTGGACGCCCTCGACCTCGGCCCAGCCGTAGTCGTCGGCCATTCCATGGGCAGCACGAACGCCCTGCGAATCGCGATCGATTACCCCGAGCGCGTCTTGGGGCTTGTGATCGTAGGCTCGTTTGCCACGTACCGCGGCAACCCGCTCATCGTCGAGTTCTGGGAGTCAACTATCTCGCAGCTGAGCGATCCTATCGACCCGAGCATGGTGCGCGAGTTCCAGGAGAGCACGCTCGCCCAGCCGGTGGCAAAGGAGTTCCTCGACATCATTATTGAGGAAAGTCTGAAGGTTCCGGCTCGGGTTTGGCGGGCATCTTTCGAGGGCGTATTGGAGGACGATTTTGCCGAAGAGCTGGGCCAGATCAACGTGCCAACCCTCATCGTCTGGGGCGATCAGGACGCATTCTGTCCCCGAAATGATCAGGCGGCCTTGCTGTCAGCTATAACCAGCTCGCGACTCGTCGTATACGAGGGTGCGGGGCACGGGCTCCACTGGGAGAAACCAGAGCGATTCGCGGACGATCTTGTCGCCTTTGGCAAAGGTATCGCCACACAGACACCGATCACGTGATGAACCCGGTATCTAACCAGGGGATGAGATGGCCGCCTCCTGCATCCAGCAGCAATTCATGTCCGGCGATGGGCGGTCATGATGTCGCGCCACGACCCAAGCCAGCAATTGTCGCCAGGTGCTCGACCTCGGCTGGCAGCCTGCAGTGAGCAGATTATTCGCTTTGCTTTGCCCGGAACGGAAGTAACCGCTCCGGTGCTTTATAATTGATGGACGCAATCCAACTCAGGGCGCTCATGGCGGGCATTTCATTGGATTGAGAAATCGGCTTGAATAGGAACAACATTGTCGAAGCGCGAAGACCGGCGCTAGGAAGATACGGGACGTGCATCAGATGAATCAGCGCAAACAGATCAAAGCCATCGCTTTCGATGGCGATATGACCCTGTGGGACTTCGAGAAGGTCATGCGCCATGCGCTTGCCCTTTCCCTGGCGGAATTACGTCGTCGCATACCAGGCCGGTCAGCATCTGACCTAACTATCGACAAGCTGATCGCGATTCGCGACACGGTTGCAGCCGAGTTCAAGGGAAAGCGCGTTCAATTGGAAGATATCCGACTTCACGCTTTCAAGCGTACGCTGGAGTACGCAGGCTGCCCCGACGACGCGCTCGCAGCTGATCTCAACGCCTTGTACCTGAAGCACCGCTTCGAGGATATCGAACTCTATCCAGACGTGCTTCCCTGCTTGGACGACTTCCGGGCGGACTACACGCTCGGCTTCATCTCCAACGGGAATGGGTATCCGGAACGGTGCGGCCTCCCCGACCGCTTTAGCTTTGTGATGCTCTCGCAGGATGTCGGCATAGAGAAGCCTGCTGCGGGGATATTCTTGGCGGCCTGCCAGCAGGCCGGCTGTGCGCTCTGCGAACTCATGCACGTCGGGGACTCGCTGGCATCAGACGTCGCAGGCGCGAATAGGGTCGGCGCCATCTCGGTCTGGCTCAATCGCAACGGCGTATCGAACACCTCGAACATTGCCCCCAACTATGCGATTCGCTCGCTGACGGAGCTTGACCGAATCGTGAGCAAACACCGAGAATCGCCCGACAAGCCGGAGGCGAGCGGTGATTGACAGCGCATTTGAGATATATTCATCTGGAGGTAACACATGCACCGTGTGAACCTGGAAACGTGGCCCCGACGCAAACACTTCGAGCTTTTTAGCGCCTTCGACCACCCCCACTTCGGCTTGTGCGCCAATGTCGACCTGACCGCATTTTATCCTTTTGTAAAGCAGCGCGGCATTTCGTTTACCGTGGCGACCATGTATGTCCTGGCCCGCGCAGCAAACGCTATTCCCGAGTTCCGGCATCGGATTCGGCGCGGCGAGGTCGTAGAGCACGAGGTCGTACACCCGTCGGCAACGATTCTGGTGAGAGATGATCTGTTCAGCTTCTGTACGGTTGACTATAGCGAGGACTTCGTCGTGTTTGCAACAAGAGCAGCGGAGCGGATAACGCAGGTGCAAGAGCAACCAATCTTGGCGGACGAGCCTGGACAAGATGACTTGTTGTTCCTGAGCGCGCTGCCCTGGGTTTCGTTTACCAGCGTTATGCACCCCATGCATCTGAGCCCGGCGGATTCGATACCTCGCTTTGTGTGGGGGAAGCGCTTCGAAGAGGGTGCATGCTTGAAAATGCCGCTCAGTGTGCAAGCCCACCACGCTCTCATGGATGGCATACACCTGGGGAGATTCTATACCAAAGTGCAAGACTATCTGTGCGAACCGGAGGCCGTGCTCGGCGACAGCCTAGTGTAGCCGACTCCTGGCCGCGTTGTACCTGCCAACTGCGGCGTTGGCTGCCGCTAGCAACACCTCGTGGGCTATAATCACGTCGATCACCTGGGCAACACTATGCACCGGAGGAGCACCCATGCATCCAGCCTGGAAGCGCTAACACAGTACCGTACCAGCTCCAACGTTATCGCACGTTCACATCATACATACAGACGTGCAGGAGTATTTGTTATGCGCTTCATTCAGGAGGATGTTATGAAACTGATCCATCGACTCCGCGCCTATTTTCGGGCGATTGACTCATATTCCGCTACCGAGCTACTGCCTTTTATTCCAAGTGATGCAATACTCAGCAATCTGGCGAGCGCATCACCAGATAATCCTGCATCGGCAGCAACGCCCGTTCTCGCGTGTACCGCGCAAACCTTCCGTCCAATGCCAGCGCCAAGCGGCCTGGAGTTCGTCGTCCTCTCACAATACACATCGCTGCCAGACGTTCAGGAAGGGCTTGACACCAACGCGTGGGGCTTTGATCCCGCAGCGCCAGCCGCAACAGAAGCTGATGCGGAAGCGTTTCGCGCCCAGTTGATCACCAATCGCGCGTTCACGGCAAAGTTGAACAAGCAGCCAGTCGCTGCCGGGATGTTCACACCGCCGATTGACGGCATTGCCGAACTTGTTGGTATGACGACCCTCGCTCCCTATCGCCGGCGTGGCATTGCAGCCGCGCTTACCAGTGAAATAGTGCGGGTGGCGTTCGCGCATCAGGTCGACACCGTCATTTTGCAGACGAATAATCCGGTCGCCTATCGTGTCTACCAGCGTATCGGCTTCTTGCCTATCGCAAGGCTTGTCTCGCGTCATCGCGATTAAGAAACAGATCGCAAGCCAATAGATCCTTCACATTATTACCTGGAGCGTGGCTGATGATAGATCTTCCCGCAATTGAAGAGCTCCGCAGGCGAACGCAATCGCTGGCCATGCTCGACGCCATCCTCTCGCCAGAATGGGAATATCGATACTACTCTTTTAACGCCCGTTGGAACGCTGGTGAGATGATGGCCTCGATGCGTGATGGGTGCGGCGACCACTGGTTCCTCCATTTCACACCGTCAGGCGCTTTCCTCAAGGGTTTTGCCCACGAGCCGCCGATGGCCGAGCGTGCTCCGTGGCCCGGCGTTCTCGATAACGTGCCGCAGTTGTTTGCGTCGTCGCTAAATGAACCAGCCTTCATGATGGAGGATACCACGTTCTGTCTATGGCGCGAAGTGGACGATGCGGGTTGGCAGCAAGGGCCGATCACGTTCCCGTCCCACGCTGACCCTGACGGCTCGGGCGCATTACTGCGCATACTCGATGGCGACCCAGACACCTATCGACACTGGGCCGAAGACTACTACGCGGTTGATCTTCCAATAGCGGCCATTGAGGCTTTTTATGCCTTCCAGCCGCTAACCCAGGAGTTCGTCGCAGCGCTCAAGGCTGCCAATGACTTCGAGGATGTCATCGAGGACGCTGCAGAGATCGGCTATCCCGTCGCGAGAAAAGATGCCTAACAGACATTGCCGTGGTGCTCAATGACCTGCACTGCTCGCCCGCCTCCGGCCAGATCGACTGGCTAGGGTCACACCATATGAGGGGCGCAAATGAGTGTTAGGAAAGCATCGACGCGCTGTTGAAGCGGAAACAGGCGGGGCAAGCAGCGGCCTCACCTTTCACGCAACACCCATGCCGGCGATGTGTCAGATCTGTCCTGTGGTGTTAGAGGCTGTCTGAAAAGGGGTATGGAGTGCGGCAGCCATGCTGCCGCGCGCAAGCATGGCTTGCGCACTCCACATGCCGACGCACCTGTGCTCCGCTCCATTCCAGTTTTTGATCCTGTGCTTGCCTGATCAAATAGA
>JAKSDJ010000396.1 GCA_022360155.1 Chloroflexales bacterium
ATTCATCTACGTCCCAGAAAAAATGGCTTCAAATACCTTGCATTATTAATTAATATTTTTATCCTTTAAAGGAAACATAATTTGGACTTGCTCTGTTGGGCACGTTACGTCTCTATCGATATCTGTAGCATTTATTTCATTTGCCAAAAAGCAGCCATAGATTTCTGCCAATTTTTTTCTCAGTTATTGAGGATATTGTTCTCATTGAATTGATGAAATAAAAAGGATTGTCCAAGATCACCACGGATTTATTGGCGTAGCAAATGTACCTGGCGGTGGCGCGTGCTTTACTGTCGGGTTACCAGTTAAGCTCGAAACAGAGCTTCATACGGCAGCGCCGAGCCCACGGCGCCAGAGAGGCTTTTTATGAGTCAAGAGCGTATCCTTCTGGTTGAAGACGAAGCCATCGCACGACGGGTCTTACATGCTATGTTGACTCACGCCGGGTATGACGTAATCAGCGTAGGCAGCGGAGAAGAGGCGCTCGAAGAATTGGAGCAACAGCGCTTTGATCTGCTATTGACCGATCTCCAACTGCGGAAAATTGACGGTGTGGCGGTGATGGCGGCTGCCCGCGAACGCGATCCTGAAATCGAGGTCATCATCCTCACCGGTTCGGCGACTATCGACTCGGCGATTGCTGCGGTGCGCCACGGCGCGCATAACTACATCCTCAAACCCGGTAATCCAGGGGAAATCGAGCAGAGTGTGGCGGAGGCGCTACAACAACGGCAGAAGCGCCTTAACCGTTCGGCATGGCTACGACGCCTGGGTCATGATCTCATGCATCTTGCCGAAAATAACGCTGTTGTACCAGATGCCTCGTTACCACCCCAAGCAGTTGGTAATGAGAAGTTCGTGCAAGTTGGCGACTTGAGCATTGACCTACAGCGCCATACGGTTACGCAGAAAGGGCAGAACCTCCAGCTATCAAGCGGCGAATTCAACTTGCTGTTCTACCTGGCGCAACACTATGAGCAGGTCATCTCGCCACAGCAATTGGTGCGCGATGTGCTTGGCTATGAATGTACACCTCAAGAGGCGCGCGATCTGATCAAGGCCCGGATTTGGGCGCTCCGGCGCAAAATCGAAAGCGACCCATCCGATCCATGCCTGATTGTTAGTGTGCGCGGAGTTGGGTATATGTTGACGGATGAAGGGCATTGAGGACACATAACGATTATAAGGCTTCGCCGTAAAGCGAAGCCCTTCTTGTTGCTCTATACAACATCGATGCAAGAGCGCAACCGGCAATCTCACAGCTGTGATACAGAACAGCTCTTCGAAGGTTGCTATTTCTATACCTGATCTCCGACCGATCGTTCTTGTTCGCGCGGCAATACGATGGTGAATACACTTCCGCGCTGCACAACACTCCGTACTGTAACCTGGCCGCCGTGAGCTTCGATGATATGGCGTACAATCGCCAAGCCCAACCCATTGCCAGGATAAGGGCGCGCCAACGACGAGTCAACCCGATAGAATGGCAAGAATATCTTATCGAGCGCCTCGTTGGGAATACCGCACCCAGTATCTTCGACCCGAACCACCACCTGCGCTGGCTCATCGCGTACGGCAAACAAGATATGGCCGCCGGGCTGGTTGAATTTTAACGCATTGTCAAGCAGATTGCGCATCACCAATTCCAGGGCGCGCCCATCAGCTTCTAGCGGAGCGACTATATCCAACTTCACCTGAAGGCGTACCTCAGCTTGTTGGGCGCGCCCGCTCATCTCTTTGAGCAAGGGGATGATCCACTCATGAAGGACAAGCGGTTCGAGCGCAAGCTGCGTCGAGCGAATTTCCTGAAGATAGAGGAGGTTGTTGAGATGCTGACTCAACGTATCGGCGCTGCGTTGCATCACCATCATGGCTTGCATCTGGACATCGCTCAGCGGGCCTAGCATACCCTGACCAAACAGTTCGATGTAGCCAATCAATGAAGTCAACGGCGTACGCAATTCGTGTGAAAGCGTCGAGAGAAACTGACTCTTGAGACGATCAAGCTCTTGCAACTCAGCGTTTGCGGCGCTGAGTTCACGGACTTGTTGTTCCAAACGCTCAACGAGCTTCCGGATGTATGCGCGGAGCAGCGGCGTCTCATCAGGTTGGGGCACCGTTTCACGTTTGCCGGCAATAAACTCACTGATTTGAAGCGGCAATCGGCGTGTATCAATCGGCTTGGCAATATAACCGTCGCAGCCTGCAATCAAGGCTTGTTCACGCGCACCGGGCTGATCATCAGCAGTAATTGCCACAATCGGCGTTTGCTGGAGATACGGCAAACTGCGCAAGCGCGTGGTCGTCTCATAGCCATCCAGACCGGGGATGCGCAGATCGACAAGGATCAATGAAGGTGATGATTCACGAGCTAGTGCCAAACCCGTTGGGCCATCCTCGGCAATAAGAACCGTATGGCCTTGTGCGCCTAATACTCGCTGTACCAAGCGCTGGTTGTCGCGATTGTCTTCGATGTAGAGTATAATGTATGGCTCAGGCATGTTAGTTGTCGTTCATCAATAGCTGATCGCTCACTGGGAGCTTACTGTTCGGGGTTGCCCCATTCGCGCCTCGGCAATAGACTGGGAGGGTGAATGTAAAGGTGCTCCCCGAGCCAGGTATGCTCTTGACCCAGATGCGCCCGCTTTGCGCTTCGATCAGGCGACGGGTAATCGAAAGGCCTAGACCGGTCCCGTGTACCCGGCTACGCTGTCCATGGAATTGGCGAAATTCCTCAAAGATCTTGCCTTGGAGTTCGATCGGGATACCGATCCCTGTATCTTGAACACTTATTGCGATGTAAGAATTGATTATACCTTTTTTGTCAACTTCATCAAGACTGTGCGCACTAATCTTGATCCACCCCTGCTCGGTAAATTTAACAGCGTTCGAGAGTAAATTGAGTAAAATCTGGCGTACCCGGTTGGAGTCAGCATAGACCTGAGGCAAGTCCGATGGCAAGTCTGTTTGCAGCAACAGCTTGCTCCCACGGAGTAAGGCTTGCGTTGTGTCAATCGCATCGCCAACCAGGGTATGTACATCAAGGGTCGCCTGTTCAAGGTTCAGATGCCCAGCCTCGATCTTCGCCAGATCGAGCAACTCATTGATGAGGTGCAAAAGGAAGCGCCCATTGCGATAGATGCTCTGCGCATCTTCACGCTGATTCGGGGCAAGCGGGCCGTCAATTCCTTCGAGCAATACAGAGGAAAACCCAATAATGGCGTTGAGCGGAGTACGCAACTCGTGCGAGATGGAGGCCAGAAAGTCACCCTTCCGTCGATCGGCCAGCCGCGCTTGTTCCAGCGCGGCGCGCAACTCCTCGGTGCGTTGGGCGACCGTGCGTTCCAGATCCTCGTAAAGCCGCACGTTTTCAATCGTCAAGCCAACCATATTTGCGAACATGAGGAGCTGCCCTGCATCCTGCGCCGTTACCGGTTGGGAGCTAAACTGATAGTCCGCAGCTAACAACCCGATCACACGCTCCTCGCGGCCAAAGATCGGCACTGCAACGTATGATTGGTCGGTAACGCCATGCCCTTCAGGCTGGAGATGCTGAGAGTGTTGCCATGGACCGGTGACGATGACGGCCTGACCGCTGCGCACAATATCAGACTCGATTGTGGACTCATCCAAGCGAAGGGGTCGTTTGTTGACAGCCTCAATGAATTGCTGGGCTTGCCCTTCGCCATCTCGCCCGAACGAAGCTGCAACCGCCCGAAGCAAGCGATTATTATGATCAACAATATAGAGCGCCGCACGGTCAAACCCAAACTGTTGACAGACGGCTGCTGCGATGGAGTTATGGAGGCTGGATAGATCCAAAATAGCCTTGAGTTGATTCGAGACAATATTGAGTTTGGCAAGCTGTTGGGCATTGGTTTCCAACTCGTCTATTTTCTGCCGCAACACTGAGGTCATCACATTGAATGACCCGATAAGCTGACCAATTTCATCAGAGCCCGCCGCAGGCAATTGATGATCAAGGCGTCCATCGGCGATCTGCTGCGCTTCCTTTTGGAGCGCCCGGATCGGCCCAGTAAGCGATGATGAGGCTAGTGTCGCCATCGCACTAAGCATCAAAACGGCAAAAATCAACAAGAAGAGCAACTGGTTCCAGAGAATGCTCTCGCGCTGTGCAATACGTTCACCAGTCTCCAAGGCCGGTTGGATCACATCATCGGAGGGAATGACCAGAGCCAAACTCCAGCCAGCGGTTTGGATCGGTGCATAGGCGATATACTCTTCGTGGTCTTCATAGAAGACCTGAACAACGCCTGGTTGGCGATCATACAAGTTCTGCGCAAGCTCTCGCAGATCTTCATTGAGCGAATGCCTTAGGTTCTCGGTTTGAAATGGCTGATTCCAGTGCGAATCACCAGCTTCCAGATTTGGATGCACAACAATCTGGCCGGCATTGTTGATAAGAAATGCATAGCCGTCTTTGCCCATATCCAAGGTCATCAAATCGCTCTGGATCGTATCGAGTAGCAAATCGAATCCGACCACACCGATAATATTGTCATTACTATCATAGATGGGGGCAGCGCAGGTTGTGGTCAATGCCCGGGTGTTAGCATCCACATAGGCATCGGTCCAAATCGTAGACCTATGCGCCACTGCACCCTGATACCATGGACGCAAGCGGGGATCGAAGGGGGCAATCTGGAGCAGATTATCGATCACATGCTCATCGTTGAAGGCGATCACGCCGCCATCTTCCAGACTGACATAGCCAATATTCACCAGGGGGTTGCCCCGTACCATCGCATTGAGAAGCGGAATGAGTTGGCGGGCTTGAGTGACGGTTTCGGCATGCTGTGCGAGGTTGCTCTCGGTGGGGCCATCAGGGGCGATCCAGACTCGGTCCATCCTAGCGGGAAGGGCGGGGCTATTTACCAGTGATATTTGTGTATAGTAAGCAACTTCTTCGACCTGGTTTTGGACGGCGATAAGCGCACTATCGTAGAGTTGAGCTTTATCTTGAACACGACGCTCCAGGGTGTCTACTGCCTGATCACGCAAGGCGTCAGCGCCCTCTTCGAGAGCGATATCACGCGCCCGGTTGAGGCTGCTCAATCCCAGCCAGCCAATCAGCAAAAGCGGTGGCAGCGCTACCCCTAGCGTAAATAGCAGCACTTTCCTGCGAATACTAGATCGCAGGGTAAGAAAAAGATCCATAGCGTCCGAGGCTCTCCCACCATTCCTCTGTGGCTGATGTTCTTCCTATCAATGCTAGCATACGAGGGGCTGTAGGTTCAATGGGTTGAGGTTAACTTCAGTTTACAGTTTTGCGGTTATCCAAACCCAATACCAATTGGTAAACAGCACAACACAGAATCCCAAACCTAACAATGAAACCGTTGTAATCATCCGATCCACCCATCAATGCGTACCCCAAAGGGCCAGGAGGATAAACACAGGGAACAGCACCCACATATATCGGTGTGACTCATCAGTAACCCTGAGCTGAGCGGGACGAGCGCTCCAATGAGAACTAGCGCGCCCTCACTCCAGCGCCGCTGGAAGAACAGCACACCCCCCAGCCCGATAAAGAGCAAGACACAGAGCAGATCGATCCAATTATCCAGAGGGAGATCACCTGCCAGAATCGTCCTGACCCAACCTTCAGCCGGCGTAATTAGCATGTCAACGGCGACTGCGGCTCACGCGCCCACGCGGCGGATGCATGGACAAAGGCGAGCGGGTCGCCAAAACGGTAGTTGAGGTAGAGCATATAGGCGCCTGTCCCGAACGGCACAGCACAGCCTGCCAGCAATGCGCCCAACAGCGGACGCGCTTCAGTGGAGCGCTGGCGGCGTTGCATCCACCACTCGATGAGCAGCATCGGCGCAACAATGATCCCGCCAAAGCGGGAGAGCGTAGCCAGGACGCCTAACAGCGCCGCGCTCTCCCAGAATCCGTTGCGCGCGAGGTATGGCGCCCCGATTGCGGTGAAGAGGAAGAGCGACTCGCTATAGATCGCCGAACCGAAGAACGATGTTGACAAGATCAGCATGTACCACACCGCACGATCAGCGACGGCACGCCCCATTCGAGTTCAACCAGCCAATAGAGCAGCATGGTCGCGCCAAGCAGCGCTGTATTCGCGCCAAGCAACCCGGCAAGCAGCGGATCGCCCGTCAAGGGCGTAACTGCCCGGATTAGGAGCGGCAGGAGCGGAAAGAAAGCCACCGAAGGAAAACGCACATCGTGATATTGATAGCCTTCCCCGGCAATACTCAGATAGAAACCGGTATCCCAACGGCCGCCGAACACATCGAGCAGAATGTTATCAGGCCGAATATGATACGGAGGAACCGAAGAATCAACAACGAGAGGCTCGGCAAGATAGGCAACGCCAGCAATGCCCAGTCTCGTTATGCCAAATACAAGCAAGGACACCCATAACCAGCGGACAGAGCGCAGTTGGATGCGCCAGTGCGCTCGGGCTGTCGGGAGTATGTGTTCTTGAGCTTCGATATTCATGAGCGCTCACTGTATACATGGATCAATTGCCAGATTGAGCGAGGAAACACAACCACATCGCTATACCTTTCGCTGGGGCGATGCGAAGCGACAGGCAGCGTTATGGTAATGCAATGTATGGACCGAGCAGGCCAGCAACCCAAGCGCCCCGAATGCCGCCCACGGTCGACCCGCCAGCGCTGCAAAATACGCTCCGTGAGTGCTATGGTGAATGCACCGTGAAAGGCTGAAAAGAAATTCAAACGATAACCGACATCGCCAAATGGAAGTTGCACCCAGAGGTGACCCAACACGATATAGAGGGGATAACCTGTAGCGCGCATAATACCCTCAGTCGCAGCAGCGGTTGTGAGCTCGGCGCTATCGAGATTGTAGACTGTGGGCGCAAGGGTCAGCAGGTAGATCAGAAGGGGCAGACTAAAGGCGATAACAGTACGCCGCGTACTAAACGTCAGATAATACGATACGGCGGTCGGCGCTGCCTGAAGGAGCGTCTCCTTGCTCTGGATGGTTGTCGTCTGTCTCATACATTCCCACTGAAAACAATGCTGCTAACGACTTATCCGCTTGGAGGCAGGGAATAAGGAAGGAGCTTGTTCCGCTTCCTTCCTACACCAAACTGCAAAATATATAAAAACCTTGTCTAATATGGAAAACATTAGGTGTTGACTGGGTATACAAAGCATACCGCGAGTTTGATTCTCTTTTGGATGTGCATTTCTTGTTATGTTTGCGTCTATGCTGTTCTCGGCATATACTAAGCATGTACAAGACTTAGATCGCCAATATTTTGTGCATCTACAGCATTGACGCTGGCATGGCCCCGTTCCATCAGTGTTCTGGCCCGGTTCAGGCAAGCATGCATATTCACCAGGAGATCGTTATGGACTACGCGCTCGACCGTTTTGTCGCCGACATCAAGGAAGCAATTCGAGCGACCGGGAAAGTGCCCGAACCACTCATCGAGCTTCAGACACCCAAACCAAACATACCTGCCGACTTGGCTTTTCCCGCATTTCGGGCAGCGAAGGAACTGGACGTTCCTCCGCCACAGCTAGCCCAAGAGTTGGTCGCAATGCTGCGTTTCGCCCCGGACTCGCTGGTCGGCGCCGTCGAAGCGATCGGCCCATTCCTCAATTTCCACATGAATCCAGAGCGCTTGGGCGTAGCAGTGCTGGGCGAGATTGCCCGCTCTGCGGATAAATACGGGCATGATGCGGCGGGTCAAGGCAAGACCATTGTCATCGACTATTCGGCGCCAAATGTGGCGCGTCGTATGCATATTGGCCATATCCGCAGCACCATCATTGGGCAAACCTTGGTCAATATCTTTCGAGCGCGGGGATACCGGGTTATCGGCGACAATCACTTGGGAGACTGGGGCAGACAGTTTGGCTCGCTGCTTGCCGCGATTCATCGTGAGGGAAAGCCCCATGCGGAGGGTGAAGTCGCGTTGGAACAACTCGAAGCAATGTATGCGCGCTACAACAATGCCATCGCCGAACATCCCGAACTCAACGACGAGGCGCGCGCCTGGTCACTGCGGCTAGAGCAGGGTGACGCGCAGGCACGAGAACTCTGGCGGTGGTGTGTTGACCTGACCTTGCACGCTAACCAACCCAACTACGATCGGCTCGGCGTAGCCTTCGATCACGCCTACGGCGAGAGCTTCTACGAGCACATGTTGCCTGGCGTAATCCAGGAAGCGCTCGACTCCGCCGTAGCCTATCGAGACGAGGATGGCTCCGTGGTGGTCGATAAGATGGATAAGCTGCCCAAGTTTGTCCTGCAACGCAATGACGGCGGAACCTTGTATATGACTCGCGATGTCGCAACGATCCTATTTCGCCTGAAGGAATTCAACCCGGAACGGATCATCTATGCTGTAGGCGCCCCGCAGGAACTGCACTTCCGCCAGCTCTTTGCACTCGTTCGGTCGATGGGCTACGCCCGTGATGTTGAATTGATCCATGTGCCGTTTGGAACGATTTTCGATTCTCATGGCAACCCATTTTCGACTCGCAAGGGCAATATGCTCTATCTGAAGCAACTACTCGATGATGCAGTACAGCGTGCCCGCGACGTCATCGAACAGAAGAATCCCGATCTTCCCGAGGCTGAAAAGGATCAGGTCGCCGAGGCGGTCGGCATCGGCGCGGTCGTCTATAACGATCTCTACCAGGATACTCGACGCAACATCACGTTGGATTGGGAGCGGATGCTGGCGACGGAGGGGAACAGTGCGACCTATCTACAATATTCGCACGCACGCTGCTGTTCGATTCTTCGCAAAGCCCAAGTCGACGTTGAAGACTGGAGTCCGGAGATCTGGCAGCGCTTTGACCAAGCTCTTGTCGCGCAGCTCCAGTCACTAACGCATCCATCCGAGCAGCAGTTGATCAAGCACCTGGCACGATTGCCGGAAGCAGTGCGTGAGGCGACCGATCGTTATGCGCCTTTTGTCATTGCTGACTGGTGCTATGCGACCGCTCGAGAGTTTGGGGTCTTTTTCGAGAACTGTCCAGTTCTCAAGGCCAAAACTCCAGACCTGCGCACGGCGCGACTGGTGTTAGTCGCAGCAACGGCGCAAGGATTACGAAACGGGCTAGCCTTGCTCGGCATCAAAGCCCCGGAACGGATGTGAAAAGCGCCGGGCGTTCACCGCACGGCGTCATACACAAGCTTAAACACGATTACGACGCTTTATCTTTCACAAACTATGACTATGCTCTCAAGTATTCGAGCTGTTCTCTTCGACATGGATGGCGTGCTGTATCGAGGCAAGACAGCGCTACTGGGCGTAACCGAGTTGCTGGCATTTCTCGATCAGCACGCTATCGCCTACGGCTGCATCACGAACAATGCGACGATGACGCCGCAGCAGTATGAGCAAAAACTAACGGCGATGGAGATCGCTATTCCCGCACAACGAGTATTGACTTCGGCATTGGTAACGAACTATTACCTGCGAGCGAACTATCCGCGGGGTACGACCGTGTTTGCGATTGGGATGCGCGGCCTTCGCGATGCACTCTTTGGCGACGGTTATTTCGTCCCTGACAAGCAATCACCGCAGTTGGTCGTGCAAGGCGCCGACTTCGAGATAAACTATGAGACATTGAAGCGCGGCTGCCTCGCGATTCGTGCCGGGGCGCGATTCATTGCTACCAATCCCGACCGGACCTTTCCAACCGAAGAAGGGCTAACCCCTGGAGCAGGGGCCATTACCGCCGCGTTGCAGGCCGCAACCGATGTCGAACCGCTGGTCATCGGCAAGCCGCAACCGACCATGTTTCAAGTTGCCATCGAGTTGCTGAACAGCACCCCAGAGACGACACTGGTCGTGGGGGATCGGCTGGACACCGACATTGCTGGGGCGCGGAATGCCGGGCTGCCCAGCGCGCTGGTGCTGACTGGCGTATCAACCCGCGACGAAGTCGCACAGAGCTCACACCAACCCGATCTTATATACGATGGACTCGCCGAATTGCTCGATGCCTGGCGCACTGCACTGTAATACGTAATGGAGGCATGGCTGTTTCGCCATAACACCATTACGTTTTTCATTTTAGATAAGACGTAGGCTCATACTGCCGTTAGATTAGGGGGCGAAGAAGTAAAGCCGCTCTGGCAACATTTATTTTACGCAAACAATAAAGCTAAAACCACTGTCGGTGAAGCTCGCTCTATATGCTATGCCTATGATTATGCTCGTCGCCTATGACAAGCGCCGCGCAACTGAATTCTTACGTGATTGGACGCCGCAGCAATTACTCGATGAACTGCACGCCGGTCGCTTTGGTTCGAGTCTAAGCGTCGCCGATGCCGAAGAGTTGGCAACACTTGTCTATTCCTGGGTGCAGCGCGCCCTAGGACCGATGTCGCTTCGCGATGCGTTACTGGTCGACCCGCGGCGCGGCGCTCGGGTTTATGATTTGATTTGTGCAACAATGACGGCTGGCCGCTACCCCCTACCACCAGAAATTGCGCAAACGCTTACGTCATTGGGCGACGGCGATCTCCCGCCCCAACAAATACGATCGAAGTTACAGGACATGTTGGCCAATAAAGCTCAGGCCGACTCTGGAGCAACTAGTCTGGCGCTCTCCGCAACGCTCAACACATTCATCGCATATGCCGAACGCGAGGGCCTCAGCTTGGCCTGCTACGATTGTGACGCTGCCAGGTATCCCTATCCCGCCAATCTAGACGAGCTCTTGCCCCAACCGCCCCCCCCGCTGCAACCCACAGTTCTTTCTTTTGAGCACCCAAGCGGCAAACGCCGTGCTATCGCGATGTTTCTAGCATTAAGCGGAGTAGCGCTGCTTGGCCTCCCACTCCTCACCGGGCGCTTGCCAAGCCAGCCAGCCGGAATCCCGCTAGCGCTCCTAACCCTGGCCTTGCTATTTGGCATCAAAGCTGGTTGGCAGGGATATGCCGGATCGATCTGCATCTGGCTTGTCGCGAATCTGCCAGGGTTTCATCACGGGACAATGGTCGATCTCTGGCTAGCCGTTCCGTTGCTCGTCGCCGGCGTGATTTTGCTGGCATTGGATCGCCGTATCCGGGTGATGTGGCGCTGGATCAGGAATCGGGGCCGCGAATGAGGCTGTTCGGCGAACGCGCTGACCTGCCAACCTGAGGCGGCTCTGTTGCAAAGGAAGGACATTATCTTGGCACTGCGTATGCTAGCCTTTGATTATGATGGAACGCTAGCCCAAGGCGGACAATTGTCGCCCAACGCTGAACAGTCGCTGTTGGCTGCCAAAGAGCGCGGCTTCCAACTCGGCTTGGTAACGGGGCGGTTCATCGACGAACTCTTCACGATCTGCCCGCAGTTGGGAGTATTCGATCTGGTTGTTGCTGAAAATGGCGCCATTGTACACATGCCTGCGCAGCGCGCTATTCACGAAATAGCCCCGGCGCCATCACCGATGTTCCTCACCGCGCTCGATCAACGCGAGGTTCCGTATGCAATGGGCCGGGTGATGATTGCCTCCCATCGTCCCTACGAGCAGCCGGTGCGGGCGGCAATTCGCGAGTCGGGGCTGGATCTGAGCGTTATTCTCAACAAGAACGACTTGATGATCCTAGCATCAGGGACAGATAAAGCCAGTGGTCTGCAATGGGCGTTGACCCGTCTGGGCATCGCTGCTGAAGCAGTCGCCGGGGTCGGCGACGCCGAGAACGATCTCGCGCTGTTCCGCGCCGTCGGGCTACGCGTCGCTGTCGCCAACGCCCTCGATGTTCTCAAGGCTGAAGCCGACTTGGTCACTCGCACATCGAATGGCAGCGGCGTCGCCGAGTTTATCTACAACCACGTTCTCTGACACGAAACGCCGCCTACGCATACGAATCTCGCAGATGGCGCCACACACGGCACATTTTGCAGGCAAACTCCGTTCATGTTACACTGGCACAGTTCCGGGCTTCCAAACGGAGAAAGAGAGCAAGCCCTCAGTCGTTGGGCGCCTTTGACGGGAAACACTGCCGATGCAAAGAGTAACGTTATGAGCGAAATCAGACGTTTAACCGATGACGAGTTGCTTCCATTCGCGCGAATCGTCCTTGACGCCTATCCGTCAATCGAGATATCCTCGGTGGAAGAGTTGGCGCAGAACCTGAAGCGTAGCCTTGCCGACGATCCCAAGACCAGTATCTATGGGCTCTTTCGGGCTGGCCGGCTGCTCGGCGGGATGCGTTTCCTCGACTTTACGATGAAACTGTTGTCGATCAAAAACCTAGTCGGCGGCGTCGGTCTCATCGCGGTCGATTTACTCCACAAGAAAGAACACGTCGCCAAGGAGCTCGTCGATTATTTTCTCCAGCACTATCGGGAACGCGGCGCGGTGATGACCACGCTCTACCCGTTCCGCCCAGATTTCTATCGCAACATGGGATTTGGATACGGAACCAAGATGAACCGCTATCGGCTTAAGCCGGCCAGCCTGCCGCGCGGTAGTTCGAAGTCACACGTTCGGATGCTGAACCAGGAAGATCAGACAGCGCTGCTGGAGTGTTATCACCGCTTGCTGGAGCGCACTCACGGCCTGATGGAGCGCTCGGAAATCTGGGCTAATCGTGTATTCAATGCGCCGGGGTATCGGGTTATTGGGGTCAAACAGGACGGGCGCATTACTGCATATATGATCTTTAACTTCAAACAGGGCAAAACATTTCTCGACAACGACATCGAGGTCAGCGAATTTGGGTATGAGACCAGCGACGCCCTCAGCGAATTACTGACATTCCTACACAGTCAGGCTGATCAGATCAACGAAATAGTGATTGACACCCAAGACGAGTTCTTCCATCATATACCATTGGACCCGCGCAATGGCACCCGCAACATTTTGCCTTCTGTGTATCACGAAACCAACGCAGCCGGTGTTGGATTGATGTATCGGGTTATTGACACTGCCGGGATCTTCCGGGCGCTGGCCGAGCATAACTTTAACAACCAGAATTGTACATTGACCATCTCGATACGCGATAGCTTTTTGCCTGCAAACGAGGGCGACATAACCGTTACGTTTACCGATGGCAAAGCTCGCCTGCTCCCCGGAGCCGCCGCCGATGCGGTGATTCAGCTTGACGTTGCGGACTTTTCGTCGCTCATTATGGGTGCAATCGATTTCGCAGCGCTCTACCGCTATGGACAGGCTACCCTTTCCAATCCCGATATGCTCTTTGTAATCAACACATTATTTCACACAGACCAGAAACCAATTTGTATGACAAGGTTTTAGCACCCTAAGGAGAGAATGTATATGGCTTCCGGAACAACTTCTGATCTACGCAACGGCATGGTCATTCGCTACAACGGCGAACTCTACCAGGTCGTCGAGTTCCAGCACGTTGCGCCAGGGAACTGGCGCGCCTTCGTGCGGATGAAGCTCAAAAGTTGGATCAGCGGCAAGGTCATTGAAGATCGGGTCCGCGCCGGTTCGGACATAGATATTGTGCGAATTGAACGTCGCACGATGCAATACCTCTACCGCGACGGCGACGATTTGATCTTTATGGACAACGAGACCTACGATCAAATGCCAGTCTCTACCGACATGGTCGGCGATAATACTCGCTTCTTGAAAGAGAATGAGACAGCCGACCTAGTCTTTGATGGGGATACGGAACAATTAATTGGCGTCGAATTGCCGATCTTCGTCAACCTAGCCGTTACCGAGACGACGATGGCGGTGCGCGGTGATACCGCCACATCAGTGACCAAACCGGCTACGCTTGAGACTGGCGCAGTGATCAATGTGCCTGGCTTTATCAATGAGGGCGATGTGTTGAAAATCGACACGCGCAGCGGGGCATATATCGAGCGCGCGCATACAACGTAAAGCGCACATTGTAACGCTTTACGTTGTATATTTTTACCGTACTTGCGGGGCTAACCAGTGAGCGTCAACACCCTCGCGCAGCAGCGATTGCCAGCCCAACGGTTCAGGGCGCACGCTGCCATCATCCAGGTAGTAGGCGAAGACCGCTCGCTCGAAGTATTGCACAATACGACGTTGGCCATCGGCTGTTGTCGCCGTGAACTCCTCCGAGAGCGGGTAACCAAAGACCTTGAGGCCACCATGACGTTGCCAGTAGTTCAAAAACGCCTCGCGCAGCGAATGACCGGTTGAAGCAAAGAAAAGCGGCGCGGTTGAAGAATCAGCCGGCATGAACACCGTATCGTCGCCGCCATAGCTCCGAGCCTGCACATTCGCGACGCCAAGCATTGCAGGTTGGATTAGGAACGACGTATCGGCCAGATCCGGTTGTAGTTCCAAGCGAGCGCGGGTAAAGGTTTGTGCCAGGCCAGTCGTGGTGGGCTGCGCTGGCTGGAGCGGCAGACCAAAGACCGCCTCGCCGCCGTGGGCGCGCCAATAGCGCCAGATCAGCGCCGGTACAACTATATCACCGACGACTTGATCTTCAGGAAGCGGCAAGAGCGCCTCAGGCTGGGCCAACACAGCCTGTATCCCCGCCAGGTTCTGGGCAAACTCGCTATCACCGGCAGTGAGCAGTTCGGGCGTAATAGCAGCAATCCCCAGGCTAGCCGCCCAATCGTGCATCCCTCCCGTAATCAGATAGTTAGGCCAGAAGCGGTTATAGAGGTACCCTGCTGCTTCCGCATAGACTTGCGCCATCTGAATCGAAGGCGCGTGATCACAGAGAGCAGGAAAAACCAGGCCAGCGTTGCTGTGCAAGAAGATCGCCCCAGAAGCGTCGAGCAGGAAATCGCGGATCAACTGACTCTCGATTTGCGACTCGGGGAATGAACCGCCGGTATCGGAAACAATGCCACGCGCCCCATTGACCGTTATGCTCCAATCATTTTCAGGGCAAGCATCCAGATTGGTGTTCATGTTGCGGTTCAGGTCCACACCAGAGGCGTCGAAGCGGGTGTTGAGCGCTAGACCATCGGGGTTGAGTGTAGGAATGATATAGAGGCGGATGCTTGGCGGAACTTGTTTCGGGTTAGCGCGGAAGTGCTCAATCAACTGGAGCGCGAGCCAGTACGTGTTCTGCTCCGGGCCGCCGTGCGTATTACTCACGACAACGAGTTTATGCGGGCCATCACCGAACTGATTCGCGATAATCGGTCGGCCCTGTCCAGAGAGACCCACTGTCAGCTCGCGGACAGGCGCAGCAGCCTGCGCTGGCAACGGCGGCAGACTCGGCGCGTAACTCAGAGCAAATAGCGATATTGCTATCAACAATATGTACCATCGGGGCCTGGATCTGCGGCTCAAATCATATTACCCAGTATTCAGCAGCTTGCTTCGTCTGTGAGTATACCAGATCTGAGACGCTGCTTGACAATTGTGCTTCTTCTCATCTATCCTTCAGCGCATGCAGAATTACGTCAACGTGGAACATCAGCCGCAAATACGATTCCGAAGTAAGCGCAAACTGATCATATACGAACAGATATCTGCGGCGAATCCGCGTTTATTTGCGTCATCTGCGTTCCATTGCAGGACGTTGACGTAGCCCTGCAACGCATGACGGAATTATGAGTCTGCGCATCGACGACTGTGCTAGACCGAAAACACTGAGAAGAAGAGGGGGTTTGTATGATCCGCTGGGAGGCTGATCCAGAACTAGCGAGTCTACTTCGACGCTATTATGAGGGCGAGGGTGGTCTCTGGAATGAGATCCATCATCGCGTCGACGCAGAACTGCGCCAGCGCGAAGTTCCGCTTGGCGCCTATCACTTTCGCTTCCGCGCTACAAAAACCGGCTATGAAATACTGGTCGAGGACGCCCGCGACTATGTCGTAAACGAATAAGCCGCATAAAGCAGAAACGGCTGCCTTATCGGCAGCCGGGGGGAAGTATGAGGTTGAAGAGGGCGGTGTGAGGAGGTCGTATCTGCCATTGAAGCAGCCATTGCAACCACCGCTATCGTCATAGCGTGCCATCAATGCTTCTTATGTCTGACCCAAATATAGCATAAGGGGCGCCACGGCGACATCGGTAGAAGGATTGATCCTTTTCTCCATCCAGAGGCGGAGATGAGCTAAGGCATTGACATATCTCTGAGTTCACCAAACATGC
>JAKSDJ010000571.1 GCA_022360155.1 Chloroflexales bacterium
CACTCGCCGCTGCGTTCGCTGCTGCCGCCGCGCTCAAAGCCACGGCTGGATCCTCCGCTGCCGCCGCTTCCTCCGCCTTGCACCGCGCGCCGGGCTCGTTGCAGGTCGCTTTCGTATTTGAGTAATACGCTCAAGGTATTGTCGAGCGTCGCGCGGTCAAGCGATTTGGCATTGAGCTCGACCAGCGCCCGCGCCCAATCCAAGGTCTCACTGACGCTAGGGTGCTTCTTCAGGTCGAGGTCGCGTAGACGCTGCACAAGTTCGACCGCCTGGCGCGCCAGCTTCGGCCCCAGTCCAGGCACTTTGAGCTGCACGATCCGCAACTCGGCCTCCAGGTCGGGGTAGTCGATATAGATATAGAGACAGCGCCGTTTCAGCGCCTCACTCAGCTCACGGGTGTTGTTGCTGGTCAGGAGAACAGTCGGAACGTGCTTGGCGCGTAGCGTGCCCAACTCCGGAACGCTCACCTGAAAGTCGCTCAGCACTTCGAGCAAGAAGGCTTCAAATTCGGCGTCGGCGCGGTCGATTTCGTCGATGAGCAGCACTACTGGCTTATCACTCGTAATCGCACGGAGGAGCGGTCGCGGCAACAGGAAGCGCTCGGAGAAGAACACATCTTCTTCGTTCGCCAGCCGGTCCGCCGCCTCGCGCAGCGACTTGGCGTCACCCAGCACTTCACTCAGCTTGTCGCGCAGGAGCTGGGTGTAGAGCAACTGTTTGGCGTACTCCCACTCGTAAAGCGCTTTGGTTTCGTCTAGGCCCTCATAACATTGGAGGCGGATCAGTTCGCATTGGGTCGAGTTAGCCCAGGCTTTGGCGAGTTCAGTCTTACCGACTCCGGCAGGACCTTCGGTCAGGAGTGGTTTGCCCAGCCGGTTGGCCAGGAACATGGCGGTGGAAATGTCGTCAGTCGCTATATATTGTTGTGTGCAAAGCATGTCACGAACGTCGGAGATCGATTTAAGCATTGACAATAAACCTTTCTGAGTAATGAGCAGACGAGTAATAGAATCATAGGCGCCCAGCGATGGAGGGCGAGTAACGACCCATACCTCGTCAGTCAGTAAGATAGCCATACAACGTATGACACAGCGTGTCCGCAATGTTGTCGGTATCGATAGTGACTGCGCTGAAACGGGTGCGCTCGTGGCCAGGATTGACACACCAGGTAGTCCCTAGCCGTTCAGCGAAGCGCCCGCTGATGTGTGGCGCTTCGTGAATGTGCCCGTGCAGGGTCAGCAGCGGTTGGCGTTGCGCGATGAATGTACGTAACGCCCGACTTCCGACGTGTTTGTTGAGCATTGCGTCCAGACTGGTAGAATAAGGCGGCGTGTGGCAGACATAAATGGTACGCGCTGGATCGCTCTGCTGCGCCAGGGCAGCTAGTCCTTCGCCGATCGAGGGCAAACGCAGAATGGCATCCAGAGACGTTTTGACCGGCCGCCCTCCAGCGCTGGTATACGCCATTGCAAAGCTGTATGCTGGCGTATCGCCTTCGTCGTGGCGTTCATAATCTTTAATACTAAAGGGTGTGATCGGTACACAGGCATACCCGGCCAGCCACAGATTCTCGGTTAGGGCAAAGACCCGTTCGTGCAGCAGGTGTATGAGTCCCGCTTCCTCTAGCGTTGCCAGCGTCTCTATCGCTGCTGCCCAGTCGTCGTTGCCTGGCAACAGATAAACCGCAATTTCAGGGTGTACAGCCCGAAATTGCTCTAGTAAGGGCTTGAGGGCTTGTTCGATAAAGTCGCACTGAGTTTGAATCGCGGCGTTTATCGAAATGCCATGCGGTAAAAGATCGCCGCCAACAATCGCTGCCTGAGCTGTATACTGTACTGCCAGTTCGCATAAGCGCTGATACCCGGCAAGATAACCATGGAGGTCAGCAGTGTAAACCAGACGCATGATCTTCCAATCGTCGCAGCGAAATGTTCTCTCCACCTGGAATAGTGGTGATTGCGAAGGGCGACGCTCACTATTGCTTGCTGATTATGATACATTGTACGCTGGTATTGAAGGGCTAGATATGTTTCATTATAACACAGGAGCAACGAGAACGGCTGGTCATTATCATATCGGACGAGAACCCAGCGCCTTTCGCGTCGCATTGCCGAAAGGCGCTGGGTTCTGGCGGCGACCGTTTGTCAGCCGAGTATCGACGCAGTGCTGCCAAACTGGCGAAACAGCAGAGCAATCAGACTGATTGTTCGATCCCGCCTCTGCCCGGACGCACGTTGAGTAAATTGTCAATATGCAGCAGCAGCGTGTTTGCATCGAATGGTTTCATAATAAATGCATCGCACCCCGCCTCGCGCGCGTGTTGCTCATCTTCGACCGAAGCGCAGGCCGTCACTGCCACAACAGGAATGTGGGCGGTGCGCTGGTCAGATTTCAATTGGCGGGTTGTGAGCCAACCGTCCAATGCGGGTAGTACCAGATCCATCAGAATAAGATCGGGATAGTGTCGCCGTGCCATCTCAATCGCCTCAATGCCATCATTCGCCTTAAGCACAGTATATCCTGCTATTCTTAAGATTCGACTGATGATACTGAGAATATCTTGGTTGTCTTCGACAACAAGAATATGCGCCATTGTCAGAAAACTCCGTATATGAAGAGTTTTGTTATGCAAAACCCTTTGCTTCGTTCAGTCTATCGAAATCTTGTGGCAAGACGAAGGTTAGGTGGTTCAGCGCCGTAATGCTCAGGTTAGAGTCGTGTCAACACTCTGCCTAGTGCGCAGGTGTCCAAATGATGCGTCTTTTAACGTAGCTCTATGTTCAGGGCGCGTTGATTGACAATATAGGTCTCATCTGGTAGCGTAATACTCCACTGAGTGTTGCGCCCCGCTGAACGGAGCGGCCAACCGAACTGCGTTTATCTATGCTAAAGCGCGCCCGCCGCGTTGTGATTGACGTCAGGACAAGAAAACGGCGCTAGCTTAGCTCGACAACCTAAAGCATGTATTGCTAGATCCCTGCGATGTCTCAGCATGTAGATGGTAAAAGATTACCAAAATTCTATCGCGGAGATCCACTGCGGTCAAGTCATGCATTGGCCCAATTTGTCCGGCATTCTGATTCCGTGTTCGCAGAGCGAAAAACACCTACGAGCAATGATGAATATCCCGCCTATTGATCACTATCCTGAACGCTATCAGTTCAAGTACTGCCCGCGTTGCGCAACGCTGCTGGAGCGGACGCTCGTCTATGAATTGGAGCGCCAGCGCTGCCCGGCTTGTCGCTGGGTTCATTTTCCACTGCCCAATATTGCCGCCACGGTTGTCATTGAGTACCAGGGCAAGATCGTGCTTGTTCAGCGCGATATCGAGCCCGACCGAGGGATTTGGCACTTGCCGATTGGGCATGTCGAATACGGTGAAGACCCGGCCGATGCGGCATTGCGTGAAGGGTATGAAGAAACTGGCCTCGAACTAGCCGACCCGCGCTTTCTGAGTTTTACCCACGGTCCTTCGTATGGCGATCCCAAGCTGTTTTATATCGTCTTTGGCTATGTAGCGCGCGCTGTGGGCGGTACGCTAACTGGCAGCGCCGAAGGGATGAATGTGCGCGCCGTACCCCTCGTCGAATTACCGCCGCTGAAGTGGACTAGCCAAAAGGCGGCGATCGCCGCCTATCGGACATTGCAAGGGTTCTGATGCTCGAAGTCGCCGAAGTTGTCAAAACCTTTGCTGGCATCCCAGTCTTGCGCGGCGTGAGCTTGTGCGCTGCAGCCGGCGAGATTGTCGCATTGTTGGGTCCGTCGGGCTGCGGTAAGACCACGATGCTGCGGATTATCGCCGGTCTCGAACAAGCCGACGCGGGGGTGATCTATTTTGCTGGGAAGGCGATCGACGTTGTTCCGGTGCATCTGCGCGGCTTTGGGATGATGTTTCAGGATTATGCGCTGTTTCCCCATCGCAATGTTGCTGACAATGTCGCCTTTGGTCTACGTATGCAACGCCTGCCCAAAAACGCTATCACGGACCGCGTTGTTAAGATGTTGGAGTTGGTAGGATTGAGAGGTTACGAGCACCGCCGCGTCTACGAATTGTCGGGCGGCGAGCGCCAGCGGGTCGCCCTGGCCCGGGCGCTGGCCCCACGCCCACACCTACTCATGCTCGACGAGCCACTGGCTGCGCTCGACCGGGCGCTGCGTGAACGGCTGCAAGACGAGTTGGGCGCGATCCTGCGCCAGGTCGGCGTGACAAGTCTGTATGTGACGCACGACCAGCAAGAGGCATTTGCACTTGCCGACCGTGTGATTTTGCTCAACGCCGGGGCGGTGGTGCAGGAAGGTCCGCCCGAAGTAGTGTATCGCCGCCCTGCCAGCATCTGGGCGGCGCGCTTTCTGGGGCTGCCCAACATTATCATGGGTGTCGTCCGTGCCGATGGTTCGGTCGAGACGCTGCTCGGAACGCTAGCGTGCCAGACGCATTTGGCGCTTGCCCCGCAATCGCGAGTGACATTGGTGATCTACCCTGATGCGGCGCTATCGCATGCTGCGGAAGCAGCGCCGGGTACAACTGTGGTTCAAGGCGTACTCATTGAGCAACAGTTTCGCGGGCGCTTCTATCGGGTGCGGTTGCGTCATGCCAGCGGGATCGAGTTGAGTCTTGAGGCGGAGACGCCATTGAGACAGGCCGGCGATACGGTAAGCGTGTGTCTCCAGGCCGAGCGGGTCTATGCCCTAGCCGAGCGTGATAACGATTTGGCTGACATTGTGAATGGCAGTTGCTGAATACCTTGACAAGAGCGCTGCGTACGGCTATCCTCACATGGTATGACAAAGTCTACTTCTGCACAAACACAGCCCGCATTGCGAACTGTGACCGCAACACGCTATGTCACGCCACTGCGCGAAGGCGGTTCACTCCCGGCAATTGTCGAAGCCGATGACGATGGCCTCTATGTGCTCAAGTTTCGTGGTGCAGGGCAGGGTCGTAAAGCGTTGATCGCCGAACTGGTTGTTGGCGAGTTGGGGCGGGCAATCGGGTTGCCTGTACCCGAGATCGTTTTTGTCGAGTTGGACCCGAACCTGGGTCGCAACGAGCCGGATAGCGAGATCCAGGCGCTCATCGATGGCAGTGCTGGGCTGAATCTGGGGCTCGACTACCTCCCTGGCTCGTTGGGGTTCGATCCGCTGATCGCACCGCCGCCCGACTCGGCGCTTGCCTCGTCAATTGTGTGGTTTGACGCCTTTACCACAAATGTGGATCGCACTGCACGCAATCCCAACATGTTGGTGTGGCACAAGCGCCTCTGGTTGATCGACCACGGGGCGGCGCTCTATGTTCATTATGCCTGGGGCGATTATCTAACGCGGAGCCGTAGCCCGTTCGCACCCATCAAGGACCATGTTCTGCTCCATCTGGCCAGCGCTGTGCCCGAAGTCGATGCTGATCTGCGCAAGCAGATAACCCCGGATTTGATCGATGCGGTTGTTGCACTCATTCCCGATGCCTGGCTCGCAGACGACCCCGCCTTTGCCAATCCTGCCGAACAGCGTGCAGCATACGTCGCATACCTGCGCCATCGTTTGGAAGCAGCGCCGATATTTGTCGAGGAGATGCTCCGTGCTCGTGCGCAACTCGTTTGACTATGCCATTGTCCGCGTGGTTCCACGGGTCGAGCGCGGCGAGTTCCTCAACGCTGGCGTCATTCTCTTCTGCCGCACCCGCCGCTTTCTTGCCGCACAGGTCGAATTGAATGAAACACGGTTATGCGCTCTCGATCCGAATTGTGACTACGATGGTATTCGGCGCAACCTTGCGACTATCCCACTGATCTGTGCTGGCGGTGCAGAGTCTGGCCCGATTGGCCAATTATCTCTTGCAGAGCGATTTCATTGGCTCGTCTCGCCCCGCAGTACGATTATTCAGACCTCGCCGGTTCATTCTGGTCTCTGCACCAACCCGGCAGTTACGCTCGAACGACTGATTACCACGCTGGTTCGCTTACCGGAGTCTGCGCCGAGTAATGAGACAAGGCGGGGATGAGGCGAGGCAGAAGGGAGGCGGCGAGGCGCTTCACCGTACTGCGCCATGTCGAGGCAGACAAGGGTATTAAGCGTCTTGGGAATCGCTTTTATTAACTTGCGTCCGGGCCAGGAGCATGTTTAGCTTCTCCAGCAGGCTGCTGAAGTCTACAGGCTTAGTTTCATACTCGTCACACCCGGCTGCCATCGCGAGCTCTCTTTCTTCAGACATGACATAGGCGGTCAGCGCAATGATGGGAATGCTGTGCGTATCAGGCAGTGTTTTGAGGCGCTGAATAGCTTGCCAACCGTTCAGTATGGGGAGCCCCAGATCCATTACAATCAGGTCAGGGTGTAGTTTGCGGGCCATCGTTACTGCTTGAACGCCATCGATAGCAACACTGACCTGGTGACCCTCTCGCGTTAGCCAATAAACAATAATGTCACGATTTGAAGGCTCATCTTCGACAAGCAAGATCGCAGCCATACGGATTCTCCTTGTGCTGATGCTCAGCAGTCAAAAACGGGAAAACTCTCTGACATCACAAATCTCGCTTAGGAGATCAGGCAGATCGCGCGCTCCATTCTGCAGGATCTGCTCTACAGAGTTTGTCAAGCGCTGCTGTTCGGTAGCGGTAAGTTCACTGGATAACACAATCACAACGGGTATTGTTTGTTTTGTTTCAATGCTGCGTAGTGTGTTGACAAACCATATACCGTCCGACTCTGGCAAAATAAGATCGAGCAGAATCAGTTCTGGATTAAAATTAGTTAACCTTTCCAGGGCGGCTTGTCCAGTCTCGACGACATCGACGCGCCATTGCGCTTGCTCACATGTATGTAACAGAGCGGCACGGCGCGTTGGATCGCCGGAAACAATCAAGCTGCGCTTCGTTTGCGGGTTTTGCGCGGCGCCCATAACTCTCACTGAGGAAATTTTTTGGAGGAGTTCGGTGAGTCGTGCTTGGTCGATTGGTTCGGTTAGGTAATCCAGCCCGCTAAGGGTAAAGCCCACCTTTCGTTGTTGGGCAATTGCCACCGTGATAAGCGGTATATCAACAAGATTCGGATCTGCTTTGAGGGTGATAAGCGTTTGCCAGCTATCACCCTCTGGCAAACAGAGATCGAGAATAATGGCATTGGGATGCAAATCTTTGGCCAGTCGCACCCCCTCATATTTGCTTGCTGCCGGCATCGGCGTCAGTTCAGTTCTGCTCAGGGAACAGGCAATGGTATCACGAACGCTTGCGTCACTGCTGATCACCAGAACGATTCCGTTGAGCGTCGGGTTTGAGACGAGCGTATCTATATTGCACTGGCTTTCATCGACGAGTGCCGGGAGACGTATGGTGAAGCTGGAGCCGTAGTCCAACGCGCTGACCACAGTCATATCGCCGCCCATAAGCCAACAAAGCCGACGACTGATTGCTAAGCCCAAGCCAATGCCGCCATATTTAGCGGTCATTGCAGTGCTCGGCTGACCGAATTCCTGGAAGAGACCTTGCACTTGCTCTGGAGACATCCCAACGCCGGTATCGTCAACCTGAAAAAGGATCCAGTCGCCATTCGCCTCCTTATCCCGTGAGACATGCAGCGAGATGACGCCATGCTCTGTAAACTTCGCCGCGTTACTGAGTACATTGAGTAAAACTTGGCGAATCTTGGTCGGGTCGCTGTGCATTGTCCCCAGTTCAGCATCGCAATGTACTTCCAAGAGATTGTCATTCTTTTTGATCAGCGGTTGGGAAATCATCGCCACATCGTTGACCAGCATAGAAACATCGAATGTCTCTGTGACAAGCTCCATCTTCCCAGCTTCAATTTTGGTGAAATCGAGCACATCATCCACAAGGTGTAAGAGATGGCGTCCAGCCTGCTCAATTCTCTCGACATCTTGTCCGATTGTGGTTAGGTCCAAATCGCGGGTCTCGATTTGCAGCAATTCGCTATAGCCGAGGATCGCAGTCAACGGTGTACGCAATTCATGGCTCATTGCCGCCAAGAAGGCGCTTTTGGCCCGATTGGCTTGTTCGGCGGCGGCTCGTGCTTTCTCCGCTGCGGTGCGTTGTTCAAAGGCGGTGCGTTGTTCACGCAAGTCATGAATCATCTGGTTGAACACCGCTTGCAAGTTACCAATCTCGTCGCGGCTGCTGACCTGGAGCGTTTGATCAAGGTTTCCGGCTGCCACCCGATTCGCCGCACGCGATAACACTTTAATGGGCCTGACCATCCAACGTTGCAACAGCGCTAATGCCACTAACGAGCCGATCGCTATTGCTACTAGCGCCACCCCCAAACCTTGAAAGCTCACCGCCGCCATTTTTGCTTGAAGCTGGGTTGTCGATAGGCAGACACTCACTGCACCTAGTCGCTCGTGGCCAGCCAGCACGACCTTTCCCGCAAGCAACTGGTCGAGTTGCCACTCGAACACAATTGAATCGCTTGCAATAATCCGTTGACCGAAGGGGTCCGGCTCGAAGCGAAACGTCACCGATTGATCCACGGCATCGGCGACAATACGACCGTTTTGATCATAGACACGTCCTGCGACCACGAGCTGGTTTGACCCCAATCCTTCCATCATATCAGAGAGAAAGTCGGCGTCCAAGGTATAGAGCGGGTCGGCGGCTGCAGCCGTTAGAGTTTCGAGGAGCACCTTTGCCTGTTGTTCCAGCTCGATACGAAATGCCTCTTCTTCACGCTTGAGTGAGAGTAATGTGGTGCTCACGACTGTAATAACAATTACGAAGGTTATGATCAATGTGAGCTTGACGGACAGATTTTTCCAAATGAAGGATAACATCTTTGACAACGTTCTAACATTCGCACCGCTCAAACTTTAACTTAATACAGCGGCTCTCGGTTATCGGTTCTTTTCGTAGTAGACTCCATGCGCGGCGCGCATACCGCCGCCATGAAAACAGTTTATCGGCTATCCCCGCGTACGGGTGCATCATTATCATGTACAAGGTCGTACAAGGTACGAATGCGACTCAATGGCGCTTCTATCGGGAACTCATCAAACTGAGTGGTCTGTTCAAAGGCCTCGAGGACGACACGGCCTTCCTCGGTTTCATCCATCTCGATCAGGAGGGTTGTAATGGTACGCAGTAAGGCGGTGTTCATACCTGGACGGGCAAGAACGATCTGCCGCGGGACTCGTTCCGTTTCAGCCAGGATCTTCAATCCAGCACGCCCTTCCTCTGGGATCGCAGAGAAGATCTGGTGATCAACTGCGCCAGCGGCCACCTTTCCGCTAATAACCCACTGGATGGTGTTGTCATCATCTGTTGTAAAGGTATAGCCAACCTCGTCAGCCGCCACCACGGCGGTGGCTTCGTCTTTTTCCATAGGGTTCATCCCTTCTTGGAGCAAACGGGCCAGCGGGAGAAAATAGCCTGAGGTCGAGTAATTTTCCTCAAACCCAATCATTCGACCGTTCAAATCGGCCAGCGATTCCAGACCGCTATCAGAGCGAGCAAAGATGACCGTATAGTATTCGGCATCGCCGCCTTTCCAGCGGCGTAGAATCGGCTCCGCGCCCGAGGCGCTGATCACGATCAGCGCTGGATATGGGCTGTCGAAATACAGATCCACTTCACCGGATTGCAGCATGCGCGCCATGGTTTCCAGATCCGTCGCAATTTGCACTTTGCCTTGGCCAATCTCGAACTCGCCCAGGCGCGCAGCGAGATAATCGGCCAGCGGCTGAAAACGATCGATCTTTTTCGATGGTTCGTCAGAGACATCAGCAATAACAATAGCATTCTTGGTTGCAGGATCGACTGTTGGGATAGGCGTGGGCGATGGCGCTGCCGGCGCACCGCAACCGATCATAACGCCGAGAATGATAAGGAATATTGTGACAACTTGGGCACTGCGCAACATCGATTGGTTCTCCTAAGGTTGGGTGTTGTGAGGTGTGAACTCATATTCGCCACGAGCGACCTGTTGTCGATGTATCGTTTCCAGCGATCATATTCGCTGCTCAGTGGCGTCAACGAGGATTTGGACAAATTAAGTTAAGCTTGACAGCTTCTGTCAAGCCGCATATGTATATACTAGACAATAAGTCTAGCAGTCCTGACGTACAAGGTGTACGAGGCATATTATAGCATATCGCTCAAGGAATACACCTGACATTATAGTTGTATTTCCCAAATTATCGATAAAATAAAGATGCACAGCCTGACTGGGAGGCGAGAGATTAAGGGGGGTTTTAGCCTATTTATCAATCATACGAAGCACACAGATAGAAAGCGTAGGTGAGCCCGTTTGAATCTTTGCGCTCTTTGTGATATTTGTGACAAAAAATACATAATTGGGGCCATCAAACTCGACCGAGAAACACTGAATACACAGATATCCAGCCATAATGCTATCGTGCAGCGTCATCAACTTGTTATGATGGCGCTCCAAACGTATTGGGCTAAACGCAGAGCTAATACTTTAGGCGGATAAACTGAGCGCTAGGGGTTGCAATGTCTGACGAGCCTGCAGCGTTTGTTCATTGGCAACCTTGACAATAACCCAAAGTGATGCTGCTTTCAAGGGTAGTAACAGATAGTTGCCCGGCTTGTGGTTGAAAGGATGCTGGCTTGCCTCACGCAGCGGGTCGGAGCAAGCGCCATTCTCGATCGCCGTAATGAAAGACGACCAGGGCATAGCCATCTCCTCAAATCCCTGCAAATGTCTTCCCGATGCGCCAATCGCTAGCTCAACGATGGCTTGGTTTTGTGTTTCGTCATGGGTAATAATCAGAATCGAGATGGGGGTCAGGCGTTCGCGCAACAACCGCGCCAACTGCTCGATATCAGGCGGGTCGCTTAACAATAGTTCATTGGCTTGCGCCAGCCAGACCGGATCAAAAGCGCGTTTGCGCAGGAGCCAGCGCTGCCATTCCTGCCGAGCCAAGGCGCTAATCTCTATTGCCAGCCAGAGCGCCAACAGCGCATTCCAGAAATATCCAGAATAGAACAGTTTCAAGGTTGCTAGCCTCCTGAATTGGTTGTGTGCTAAAGTATTAGGGAGGCGCAACCGCAACATTTCAATACAGCGTGTGGAGCGCCGCCGTAAAGATGCATGATTTGCTATTTTAATCATATGCTTTCTCGTGCCCATCTTACAGTCGCAGAATTACAGCAAAATGACAATCTATATATCATCTACCTGTCATGTGCGCAGAGCGAAGGGTATGGTATACTGCGGCGGATTATCAGGATGTGAAACGCGACAGGATCTATGTTACGCAACCGACATACACGAAGAACGTATGCGGGAAATACCGTCCCGCGTCGCCCGATGTCGCCAGGGATGATGCGTCGTAATCGTACCGGCGGGTCATCGGCCAAATTGCCGCGCATCGTCACAATGGGTTTTACCTTCCTGGCCTTGAGCGCGCTGATCTGCACTGCGGTACTTGGCACAGGTGTCTATAGCGCTTACGCCCAGATTGCAGCATCGCTCAAACCGCGGCTCGAAGCCATGAACAACCGTCAGGTCTTTCAGACATCACGGATTTATGACCGTCATGGCACGCTGCTCTACGAATTCTTCGACGCAGGGCGGCGCACGAAAATCAGCCTCAACGACGTCTCGCCGCTCCTGATCAACGCAACAATCGCGATCGAGGACAAGACCTTCTTTACCAATCCAGGGGTTGATGTCGAAGGCATTATACGGACGATCTACAGCAGTATTAGAGCCGGCGAGGAGACCGGCGGGGCTTCGACTATTTCGCAGCAGGTGATCAAGGGTATCATCTTTACCGATGAGGAGCGCCTGTATGAGAATCGCTATGAGCGCAAGCTGAAAGAAATAATCCTGGCCCAAGAGCTGAGTCAGCGGTATAGTAAGGAGGCGATCCTTGAACTGTACCTTAACGAAATCTTCTATGGCAATCTGGCCTATGGGATCGAGGCCGCCAGCCGGACTTTCTTTAAAACAGCGGCAAAAGATCTCAATCTTGCCCAGGCCTCTTTGTTGGCTGGGTTGCCCCAAAGCCCCAGTACCTATAACCCGATCAACTTCTTGGAACGCGACGAGCAGGGCAGCTACCTGCCCGGCGTTTCGCTTCCTGCCGGCGACGCTTGGCTCAGCTCTGACGCGAGTTTGCCTAATAACATTTCGCCGCCGCGCTACCGCCAGATCGCAGTGCTCCGCCAGATGGTCGATGAGGGCTACGCAACCGAAGCCCAAGCGCGAGCCGCGCTGACAAGCAGAATCCGCTTTGCGCCGCAAGAAGTGCCGCTCAATGCGCCGCACTTTGTTTTCTATGTGCGCGATCTGCTCGAAAGGAAATATGGGCAACAACTGGTCAGCGACGGGGGGCTGAACATCTATACCACGCTCGATCTGGATATGCAGCGTATGATCCAGCAGAAGGCTGCCGACCATATCGCCGAACTCGAGGTGCGGAACATCCATAACGCGGCGGTGGTGGTTATGCAGCCCAATACTGGTCAAATCCTAGCCATGGTGGGCAGCATCGACTATAACGCGGTCAAGCCTTCTCGAACGCCTGGCGAGACCGGCAATGTCCTGGATGGCCAAGTCAATGTGACGACCCGCGAACGTCAGCCGGGCTCGGCGCTCAAACCCTTCACCTACCTGGCAGCGATGGAGCGCGGCATGACCCCGGCGACGGTGTTGTGGGATGTGCCTACCCAGTTTCCGCTCGCAATGGGTGAGTGGTATGCGCCACAGAACTATAACGGGCGTTGGAATGGTCCGGTGCGCATTCGCACCGCGCTGGCCAACTCGCTGAATATGCCCGCCGTCAAAGCGCTGAAATACGCCGGCATTGACTATACACTGAAGCTGCTCGACCGGGTTGGCATCAAAGAAGGGCTCAAGCGTGGCGAGGGCTTCTACGGCTTATCGCTGACCCTGGGCGGCGGCGAAGTTACCCCGCTTGAATTGACAACAGCGTATAATACGCTGGCAAGCGACGGGCGCTACTATCCGCCTATCTCCATTCTCCGCATTACCGATGGCAACGGTCAGATACTCGAAGCCTATACGCCTTCAGCCGGTCAGCAAGTGATCGAACCCGCGCTGAATAGCCTTATCAGCGATATACTGAGCGATGACCAGGCGCGTGCCGCCATTTGGGGCCTGAATAGCCAACTCAAACTCTCCCGCCCTGCTGCGGTGAAGACGGGTACGACCAATGACTGGCGCGATGCCTGGGCGGCTGGTTACACGCCATATCTGACCGTTGGCGTATGGACCGGCAACAACAACAACGAACCAACCGCAAAGGTCGAAAGCCTAAGCGGCGGCGGCATCATTTGGCGCAACGTTATGGAAGAACTGTTCAAGTGGATGGATACCAATCCGCGCTATCGTGATCTCTTCACCGCGCCCTTCCCCGACCGGCTGTTACCCATCAACTTCGAGCTGCCTAAGGACCAAAGCATCGCGCGCCGATCAATTTGCTTGTTGCCAGGACCATTCGGCGGCTACGATACCGAGCTGTTTACACGGTCGATGACCTCTCGCACTACGACGCTAACATCGACGCAAGATATAAGCTCTACTCAATCCGTGAGCCAAACGAATCAGTTCTGTGATGCATACGAAGAACTCACTGTGATACGGCTGCCTGATACAGCCGAAACAAGCCGGATTCCGGTCTTTGCAACGGCGCCGCTTAGCGACACGCAGGCAGCCTCTTCCCCCAATTACTGCCTGCCACAGGATGGGCAGGAGTTTGACCCAGAGGCGCTTGAGACCGTCTATATCTGGAATACCCCGCCTCCTACTCCTGGCGAGCGGGTGGAGTACCGCTGGGCCGGCGGGGAGGCAAGTGCGCTCCGGTCCGAGGATATCCCCGATTGCACGCCAGATCTCTTGGCGCTGTTGAAGCCGCCCGAGCCGCAGCCGCCCATTCCCGGCGCGGTGTTGATGCCCGATCTATTCCGGCTGGGCGAAAATCAGGCGAAGGAATTGTTGAATCGCCTGGGTGTCAACCAGATCTATGTCGATTATCAGGGCCGCAATCGTATTCCCGACGTTTATGATCAGTTCCTGCCCTATACCGTGGTGAGTACATTGCCACGCTCCGGGGAATGGATCATACCTGGAACCACGGTGGTGCTTGGTATTCGTGCGCCTGATCCTGAATCTGCCCCCGCCGACGCGACGCCGCAGCCCGCACCCGCCGATACGACGCTTCTGCCAGTGCAGCCGGCGCCAGGGCCTGATCAGCCGCCCGCGAATCAGCCTATTCCGATACTTCCACCGGATGTACAGCCTTAGCTGTTGGCAGGTTGGCATCCTTCGGCTACGCTCAGGACAGAGGTTGGCAGGTTCGTACGTTGACAGGTTGGCAGGTTCGATCTGTGACGATTGGCGTCAATCGGCGCCGTTGGCCTGCTATTGCAGGTTGCTACGGGCGGCAGAAGGTATTGCCGCCCGTAGGTGCTTGTAGGCGTCGAGCAGGTTATGAGTTCAGATATTGGCGGAACCAGAGCAGTTGCGCTTCCCCAGCGACATACTGGCTGCTCGGAAAGAACAAGCCATGCCCTTCATCCTCGAAGACGAGGAAATCAACCGGCGTGCCGGCCGCCTCAACCGTGTCGTGGAACTGCCCCGAGATGGTGTAAGGGAGGAAATCCAATGTACCGGCGAAGATCAGCAATGGCGTGCGCACCTGATCAGCGTTCAGCACCGGCGAATCGCGTGTGTACTCGGCCGGATCTTCCCCCGCCGTCCGGCCCAGAAGATAGCCGACGTATGCTTTGTAGCCCGTCTCCCATTCGTCGAACAAATCGAGCAAGGCACACTGCGGATTCGCAGCAGCGTAGAGATCGGGATAGCTGGCGATGCTCTGGCTGGCAAAGTAGCCGCCGTACGAGCAACCGGTGATGCCAACGCGATCGCGTGACGTGTAGCCTCGGTCGATCAGTTGCTCGACAATCTCGGCCTGCTCGTCAATGTCAATCTGGCCAAAGTTAGCGTTGTCCGCCAGCGCATCGAGAAAATCGGGGCCGAAGCCTTCGCGACCTGGGAGCGGCGTTACCAGCACTGCGAACCCAAAGTTGGGCAGCAGATTGAACGGCTGCTCAACAAAACCGCCCCAATCGTTTGTCATCGACCCGGTCGGGCCGCCTTGCTGCCAAACAATCAATGGGATGTTGCGCGGGGGGAAGGCGGCATCCGCCGGCTGAATCAGGTAGCCCTCGCGTTGCGCCCCATTGCGTAGTTCAAACTGCAAGCGGTCGACCCGCACATTATTGACGGCGGCAACATGTGCATTAACCGTCGTCAGTGCAGTCGGTGCGTCATCGTTCATTCCGATCCGATAGAGCTCGTAGGGCTGCTGGATCGAGCCGAGGCTATAGACAAACTCACGCGAGCTGGGGGTGGGTTGCACCTGATAGATCGCCCCCTCCGGCGTTGGCAGTCGTTGCAACTCTCCAGTCGCGAGGTCAACCACAAAGAGTCCCCAACTCAACCCCGACGCGGCGGATATAACCGCCTCGCTGCGCGACACGGACACGCCGGCCCCGGAAGAGCCAGCCGAGACTTCTGTGTTGTCAATGATGCGTAGTTCCGCGCCCGTACTGGAAAACGCGACATAGTATGCGCCGTTGACTGTACTGTAGGTTGGGTAGTTGCGCCCGGCAGGCTGTGCCGGAGTCCGAACTTTGGCCAGGAGGGTTCGCCCGTCTTGGCTAAGGGTAATACGATTGATGAGGTCACCGTTGCCACGAACGGCGGGCAGCGTCTTGGAGCGAACGCTGTTCGGTGTGAAGCGGAAAAGCTCCAGCACGTTGTTTGCCAAGAAGGGGTTTTCGGCGGGGGGCAGGCGACCCAATCCGTCCTGAACCGTGGCGCTCTCTAAACTAACCACCCCGCCGCGCCGAAAGTCAGGAAACTGCCAACGCACAAGGGATAAGACCGCATCGTTTCCCGACCAGCTTGTATCGATGAGGGCGCTGCCAACCGGCAGATCAAGCAGCGGCGTAACCTTGTTGCTTGCCAAATCAACGACGTGCAAGCTGAGTTCGACACTATTGAGCCGGATCGTCCGCGCAGCGTCCGTTTCGAATGTGGCCGGGCCGGGGCGCTCGAATATGCCGCGCTGCATTTCGATATCGAAGGGGTTGCGGCGCAGATCGCTGGGAGTTTGGCTTCGACTCTGGCCGGGTTGTACGCCAACCAGCATGCGGCGACCCGTCGGCGAGAGGCTCAGGACAAAACCAGGGGGTGTATAAGCAGTCGCCGCCACTGCGCCTGTAATGCGGTCGACCGTAACGAGCGCCGTTGCACCATTGGGATCGCTACCGACAAAGACCAGGGTCTGAGCATCGCGCCAACGGAAATCGCTTAACGGAGAGTAATCGGAGAAGCTCGGGTCAGGCTTTGTAATTGCACCGCTGCGCAGATCACGAAACACCGTTCCATCAATGTCGGTAAAGGTCAGAATCGCCTGGTTATCGGGACTTACGTCACTGAAGAGAAAGGGAAACGTGGCGCTTTGCAGCG
>JAKSDJ010000330.1 GCA_022360155.1 Chloroflexales bacterium
CCTCCTCTTCATGCGCTGGTAGCCATTCGTAGCGCCTTCGGTACAGTGACTCGACAGATCGCACTCCGCTTTATTGCCCGTTCCAATCAGCTGGGAACGCGCGTTGTCGCCAAGATTATCACATCACCTAACACGTCGAAGATAATTTCGCCCCGGTCATTACGAATCTATGGGTAGGGTCGACATGGACATAACAACTGTCGCCCGGTGGCTGACGGATGTTCTGCACAGCTACCCGCTCTTGTGCATCAAGTTATCGAGAATGAAAGGGGTTTAATATGCAACGACACGCTCATGTGGTCAGAAAGGCTGGTATTATGTTGGTGTTGTTGGGCGTCCTGATCAGCCCGCTGAACAGCGCCATGGCGGCCTGGCCCTATCCACGCGGCGGCTTCCAACGCGACAACGGCTCGGTCAGCGACCGGCGCTACGATGCGGGTGTTCCTTCGCTGGCGCTGGGCAGTCTGGCGGGCGATCCGGACCGGCTCGTGCAGTGGGTTGGCTTCGAGCAGCAGAGCAGTGCATCCAAGGGTGCGCAGGACATTTTCGTCAAAACCTTCGACGCCGCGCAGAACCGGTGGCGCTTGCGGGGCGCGGCCCAAAACGGCGGTAGCCTCAACTTCGACCGCACCGCGGAGGCCGAACATCCCTCACTCGACTTCGCCGGGCCGCTGGTCAACGGGCAGCGCACCGTCCCCTGGGCGGCGTGGTACGAGCCGGTGAAGGCCTTCGGCGGCAAAACCAACATCCTCTCCAGCCGCTTCGTGAGCGATCAGGGCGAGTTCTGGCAGATCGCCGGGCAGGATCGGGGCAGCGGCGTGCCGAGCCTCAACATCAACCCCGATCAGGATGCCGAAAACCCCGTTCTGGCCGGCGGTTCGGCCCAAGCGGGCGCACCTGCAGCGGCGCCCTGGGTTTCCTGGGAAGAGGACAGCGCCGCCAATGGCAAGCGCCAAATCTTCGTCAGCCGGGCGCGACGCGCCGACGGCGCCGACATTATTGGCGGCTTCCGCTGGCTGCCGACCGGCGCGCCGACCAGCGCCCCCAACGAGCCGAGTCTGAATGTCGACATCGACCGTGACGGGGTGGAGCCGGACATGATCTTCTCCGGCCCGAACAACACCGTGCCCTGGGTGGTCTGGTACGAGGAAGGGTCCGGGCGACCCGAGCGCGTCTTCGCAGCGCGGGCCATCCGCGACGCCGCAGCAGACGTGCTGGGCGGCTTCCGCTGGCAGGTGGAGCCGGGCTGCAACGGCGATGAAGTCAACTGTGCGCTCAACCGCAACCCGAACCGCGCCGCCGAAGATCCGAAGATCGCGTCGGGTACACTGCCCGGCGAAGACCCGACCAAACCCAAACCCTGGATCGTCTTCCAGGAGAACAACGGCAAGTATGACCAGATCTACGTCAGTCGCTTCGATGGCACAAAGTTCGTGCCGGTGGGCGGGTCGCTGAACCTGCTGCCGAACCAGGATGCCGAAGCGCCGGACATCATTTTCGTTGGCAACGTGCCCTTCGTCAGCTTCGTGCAGCATGTGGGGCCGTTCCGCCTGCTGGTGATGCGCCATCTAGCCAACCCAAACACCGGGCGCTGGGATGTGACCACGCGGCTCCGCGGCCTGAACGTTTCGCCGTACCGCCCAGCGGATGCGCCATCGCTGGGCAGCGACGGCAGCACGCCCTTCGTCGCCTGGCAAGAGGGCGACCGCGATAAGCAGCAGGGCGTCGTATTCGAAGCGCATCGGGCGCCGGTCAGTGCAGCTTGGGGTATCGTCGATCCAGGGGTGCTATCGCCCGTAGCCGACAGTACACAGAGCGTCACTATTACCTGTAATCATATCGGCGGCTGGGCCAAGATCCAAACGATCGATTTCGCGCTCACGACGCCAGGCGGCGAACAGACGATGCTGGTGCGGTTCAACGCGCCAGACGACCCGCAGCAGCCGCTGAGCGCGGCGACCCTGGCCCTGTTCGATCCCGATGCCAATCAATTCCTGCCGCCCGTACCGATCGGCACAGACAGCGGACAAGAGACCGGGCTGGCCCGGCTGCTCACCGGTGAGAGCAGTGCGAGCAGCAACGGCCCCGGCAGCGCCACGATCGATCTGACGCTGCGCTTCCAGATGAAGGCCAAGGCGGCCCAACTTGCCACTACCAGCTTGCGGGTCGTAGCCCGAGACGGAACCGACAGCGGCTTCGTGCAGATGGAAGGGCTGCAACAGGTCTTCGTTCCCGCCGTTGTGCGGTAAGCTTTCAGGCATTAGGCATTAGGTGTCAGCGATGGAGGGGCGGCCGCCGGGCGCCCCTCCATTAGCGCGCTGCCGCCCATCAAGCTAGAATACAGCGCGCGAACGCCACACAAGCGGCCAGGCGCTGCCACGGCCCGTGCGTGTGTGCCGCCATCCAACCCGCGCAACAGCGGCAACAGCCGCAACCGTGCGTACTGCCGACCACGTCACTTCCCCCGCGTGCGGGGGACCAAGGGCTCTCAGGTTTAGGTTTTTTACTTTCCGGCGGACGAATGCTGCATCAGGACACGGCAAATGAAGACTTGTACGCCAGAGATGTTTTCCGTATCAGAATGCGCTCTGTCAAAAAAGTCTACACTTGAGAGGGGACCAAGGTGGGACTGCAGCGGGGTCAGCCTCGACAGGCTCGGCTCACGAGGGGGAACCGTCAGGGTTTCCTTGCGGGGCGCGTGCGGGGCGGCGCCCCTCAGGTTTGCGAGACACCAGACATCGAGAAGGTGTGACCCTATGCGCCACGTGCGAACGTATCAATGTATCAATATTCAAACGGCTTGAGACCCTAAAGATTTTTAAAACCTTTAGGGTCTTCTCTTGCTGCGAGTTGGTGTTAGTGCTTGTGATCGGACTAGCCCGTGTGGCACGGTGCATCCATCACTGGCCAAAGCCGATCAGTGAGCCAACGAACGCTCGCCAAAGACACCCGTTTGCATTGGTTTCCTTCTCATCATATTACGATTGTGCTATCATGCGGGTGAACACCTGAGTAAGGAGGCGCATATGGAACCGCCCTTTCCCGGAATGGACCCATATCTCGAACAACCCAGTCGCTGGCCGGATCTCCACACTGGACTGATTACGGGTATCCGCGATATCATCCAGGCGCAACTCAACCCAAACTATGTTGCGGTGATCACGCCCTATATCACGCTCGAAAGCATTGAGATTACACCGACCCGGCGGGCATTTATCCCTTACATCGGCATCCTTCATGACGATTCTCCAGAGGAAGGCGGGACGGCGGTTGCCATCGCTAACGCACCAATGACCCTGCCTGCGACGATGAATATTCCTACGCGCTATGCCCGCATCGAGATCCGCAGCGTTACCCACGAGACGCTGATTACCTCGATTGGGCTGCTCTCGCCCGCGAATAAGCGATCTAGCGCCGATGGGGCCGACGCCTATGAAATGAAACGGCAAGAAATCTTTCAAAGCGGTGTGCATCTGCTTGAAATCGATCTCTTACGTGGCGGGGTGCGCCCGCGCCTGGCACGACCGCTGCCGCCAGTGTCCTACTTCGTCTTCCTGAGTCGTTCCTACCGCCGTCCGATGGTCGATGTGTGGCCGATTGCGCTTCGCGACGCGATCCCGGTGGTTCCTGTACCGTTGACCTACCCCGACCCTGATGTGCCATTGGATCTCAATCGGGTGCTGCACCAGGTCTACCGCAACGCCCGCTATGAGCGCCAGATCGACTATCGCCCCGATCCGCCGCCGCCCGATCTCAGCCCCGATGATGCGGACTGGCTCGACATGCACTTGCGCAAGCTTGGCCTGCGAGCATGAGCGCTTGAAGATTATCGGCGCGGATGCGAGCCGCTCCCCCCCAGTGGAGATCCAGCGTGGCTGCCTTTCACGCCTCTAGCGCAAGCCCGAACGGGAAAGATACATTGCTTGTCCTGAACCCGCGTCTTCGCAGCATCCCTCGTCGAAGATAGTTGTCTCCTGGCCCAACGCCGCCGTTTGCACCCGCCGATGGATTTTCGCCTGCCCTCGATGCTGATTGTGCCGCCTACATTGGCTATAATGGCATTTGTTTCAATCTGCCTCGTACATATATCGGCTATTTCCGAGGTAACTTTTTGACCTGCTCCTACGACAGATCATGTAGATGAAACAACACGACAACAATCAAGACGATGCAACCCTGGTGCTCCGCGTGCTCGCCGGTGAACGCGAGGTGTTTAGTCTGCTTGTGCAGCGCTACTACACGAGTGTCCTCCAGCTCTGCCGGCGATTGCTCAATCCATCTCCAGAAGCACAGGATATTGCTCAGGAAGCGGCGCTTCAGGCGTTCTTGAACCTTGATCGTCTGCATGCCCCCGAACGCTTCGGCGCTTGGCTGCACGCAATTGCTGCTAATCTCGCGCACAGCGCGTTGCGGCGGCGGCATACAGCATCGCTCGACGCGCTTGCTGATGAGTCGCCGCTGGCTATTTTTCAGCTTGGGAGCGTGCCTTCACCAGAAGAAGTCGTTGCTACGCGTGAAGTCCACGATACAATCGTTGCAGCACTGCGGGATCTTTCCCTGGTTAATCGCGAAGCTGTGATTGGCTTCTATCTTGATGGTTATAGTTATGTTGAACTCGCTGAGTTGCTGGGCGTGCCGATCAGTACGGTGAAGGGGCGGCTCTTCAAAGGACGCCGTCAACTGCGCCAAGTATTAGAGCCACTGACGCACGATGTTCTCAAACCTGATCGTAGACTGCGAAAGGAGCGCCATGTGAGCATCCCCGACCTGATAGAAGTACGAGTTGACTCGATCTATGTTGAGTCATGGGGCCATCGTTTGGCAATCTTGCGCACCTCGGGGAGCGACCGTATCCTGCCAATCTGGATTGGCCCCTATGAGGCTGATGCGATTCAGCGTGCAATGCGGGGAGAACAGTATACTCGTCCGCTAACCCACGACTTGTTGTTGCGTTTGCTAGGATTGTTGCAGACACAGATACAGCGCATAGTATTGCACAAGATAGCAGAGGAGGTCTTTGGGGCCGAGATTGAGCTGCAGCACGGCGAGCAAACGTTCCGGGTTGATGCACGGCCCAGTGATGCATTCGTATTAGCTGTGCAGGCTGAGGCGCCGCTGTATGTTGCTCGGTCAGTCTTCGTCAGCGATAGCATCAACCCGCACGAAGAAAAGATCGGCTGGGGCTATGTCCTCGATGAGGCTGTTCGACAGCAAGATTATAGCGTTAGGACGTTAGTGGAACTCGCCCAAGCGCAACCACAGGTGCGTATGATCGAGGTGGAGGGGCAGACCAAGGTGACTGTATGTCCATCAAGTTCGCAAGAAGCTTTTGGGCTGTGGGTGCGGATGTCTGCTGTGTCAAAGGGCATGTGGCTCCTCTTTGAGCCAGAGTTGTGGGAACAAATACAAACGATCGCGAAACAGCGATATACGATGCTCAAGCATGGGGAAGCGTTTAGCGATTCGTGGGATCCATGGAGTCTGTTGCAACAGCAGACGACGGATGAAAAGAACAATGCATAGTACTACAACGAGCCATGTCATGCTGAACGACGTGAAGAATCTCGTTGCCAAAGGTTGCAAGACCCTTCGCGGAGCTGGTCCTGAGCGCAGCCGAAGGGCTTAGGTTGACATCGACAGATCCCGTTCCGATGCGGTGCAGTATGAAGTCTCGTTGTAGTAATAGTCTAGATAGATAGTTGGCGCCCCGTATACGACAAGAAGCGAGTGTTCTCATGACATCAGTGGAAGACTTTCGGGGTCTGTGTTACCCTAACAAGATCGGTCGCCTTTGCTATCTGTCGTTTGAGGAGGTCATGGGTGTAAATGGCGTGAAAGCCCTGCTGCGGTTGGCTAATTTGGAGCAATACATTGACAACTACCCGCCGAACGATCTCCGCCGCGAGTGGCCCTTTGAAGACTACACAGCTACTTCGCTAGCATTGGAGACAATGTATGGTTCACGTGGAGCTCGTGGCCTGGAGTTACGTGCTGGGCGTGTAGGTTTTTCTCTAGGTCTCAAGGAGTTCGGTCCATTGTTAGGCTTGGCTGACCTGGCGCTCAAACTCATGCCAGTAACCATGAAACTTAAGATCGTGCTGAACGCTGTTGCGCAAACGTTTGACCGCTTCAGCGATCAGTCCAGTCATGTTGAGGAGAAGCAACAGCAATTCATTTACCACATGACGCGTTGCTCGAACTGTATTGAGCGGCCCGAACCAACCGCGACGGCTTACTTTGCTCGTGGGATCATTGAGGAGTCAATCACCTGGGTAAGTGGCGGAAAACTCTTTACAGTGAATCAGTGTTCTTGTATTGGCCAAGGGGCTGTGTCTTGTGCATTCACGATTGATAAGGAACCAAAGATGTAAATCGCCTGGATACTCGCAGCAGTGTGTGCTACGCGGGTTTATCCACACCCAAGTTTGCGCCATAGGGTTCCTCATTGGGATGCGTTAGGACTGAGCGCTTGGACTGGCGACGAAGTTGATCCTCTGATATCAAATCTTTATGGATAGTATGCATGTCATGCTGAGCGCAGCGAAGCATCTCGGCTTGCTGCTGCCGAGACCCTTCGCGTGCGCTCAGGGTGACATGATGCACACGATCAAACCAGATTTGATATGATAGCCTTACGATTGCTCTACTGTTGTCTGCCCGCAGCCTGCTGATGTCCTATCCCCATTGCTCATCCACCATTACCTGTGAGCGACCTGCCATGCACCCAAATGAAGCGAGCTTGTACTACCCCGCAGCGGGGGTCCGATCTGCGCATCTCAACGACCATGCGGTTAACCGCCCAGCCGGAGTTGCAACAGGAATTCAACACAGTGATTCTCTTCAACATAACCGGCCCCAACAGCGGGCTATGGATTCTTGATCTCACCAGGGATTCGAACTGGGTCTCAACGAACACCGCAGGCGTGAGGCCGAAAACAACCGTCCACATCTCGGACAACGATTTCGTGGGGCTTATCACCGAGACGCTCAACCCACAAGGAGCGGCGATGAGCGGCAGGCTCAAATTCAAGCCGATGAATGTAGCGCTAGCGAGGAAGTTGGACAAGCTGTTCGGCTAAAGCAGTGTTGCGTCACTGGGTTCGCTATGCGCAAGCCACATTGGACGACGTTATCTGCGTTTTGAATGTCCGCAGTAATTCGGAAGGCGCCACGGTTCTGATCAATGATCAATCGATCGGGCAGATAGAACGCTCATTTGGCGTCAATGAGCGGACGTGGCAAACGCAGTCGATCGTGTTTCCCGAAAGCAGATTAGGCGGCTCGAACCGGCTGCGCTTTGAAGTTCGTTCGGGCGACGTTGTCGTCAAGGATATGGTCGTTTGGTTCCATCAGGACGCAATCCGCAGTGGTGCGTAAGAGGTCTCAGGATGTCTTATTTCTGAGGTCGCAAGCAGCGTCACACAAGAGCCCCAGCAAATTCGCTGGGGCTCTTGTGTGGGAAGCCGGTGAGAATCGAAGGAGCGTTCGGCGGGCGAGCGAGACACGAGATCGCCAGAAAGCCACATTGATCGACCAAGTCGTCTGATCGATCGGCTCGCGATTGGACGCCTTGACGATCATCGGCGCAGGCTCTATACTCAAACTGGATGAATTTTAATAGTGATTTTAGTAATAAGGTGTCGTAGTATGACCCAGCGAGTAACGATGGAAGATATTGCACGCGGGGCCGGGGTTTCCCTTGCGACGGTCTCCTTGGTTTTGCGCCATAAGCCGGGGATCAACGAAGAGACGCGGCGGCGGGTGTTCAATACAGCCCGCGAGCTTGGCTATCGGAAACACTCCCTCCTGACGCTGAACAGTAGCCCAGAGCTCCAGCAGATTGGCCTCCTCATGAAGCTGTGCGGGGATAGCGCCCCCTATGCGAATCCCTTTTACGGCCCCATCCTGGCCAGCATTGAGGCTACCTGTCGTAAGCGCCAGATCAATCTCCTGGTAGCCTTTATGCCGGTCGATATCGATAATCACCCGCAGGAGCTGCCGCGTTTGCTGATGGATAACCAGACTGACGCGATCATTATGGCGGGGGCCTTTGTAGATCAGACCATCAACCAGTTACTCGAGAAACCAGGTAAGCCGGTGGTGCTCATCGACGCCTATAGCACAGATGCGAACTACGATACGGTTGTCTCCGATAATTTCCGCGGCGCTTATCACGCTGTAAGCCATCTGATCGCCGCCGGACACCGTCATATTGGGCTGGTCGGCGCCTTGCCCGACGCCTACCCGAGTATCGCTGATCGCCGCCGCGGCTACGAGCAGGCCCTGCACGATCACGCGATCGCGGAGCGCTATTTCGCCGACGCTCACCTAGACAACAACGATGAGGTCTCCGTCGCAACCACCAAGCTGCTCCAGCGCTTCCCGCAGGTGACGGCGCTCTTCTGTGCCAACGATATGGCCGCCATCAGCGCCCTCACCGCCGCGCGCGCTTTGGGTCGGCGCCTGCCCGAAGAACTGTCGGTGATCGGCTTTGATGATATCGAGACGGCGGCCCATGTGACGCCGGCCCTGACCACGATGCGCGTCGATAAGGCAACGATGGGCCGTCTTGCTGTGCAACTCCTGCTCAACCGCGTTGAATCCCCCGAGAGTAGCCCGGTAACAGTCTTGCTCCGTCCGACTCTGGTCGAGCGCGAGTCGGTGCGATGAATCAAGTTGTAAAATTTTTAATTAAAATTTCCATTATTGCCTCTTGACTTCTGCAAAAGCTTTGCCTATAATCAGGCATAAGTTAGTTCGGAATTTAAACATCTCTAAAGTTTTTAGCTGCGGTTCTCGTGACCAACCTGGGAGGCTCAATGGACGCGATAATCACCGACCAAACTTATACGACGGCCACCCTTGCGACAGCGCCCCTGCCGAGCATTCCCTGGGAGGAACGCCCCGCGGGTAATTCCGATGTGCTCTGGCGCTACAGCGCCAACCCGATCATCCCCCGTGACGCCATCCCGACCTCAAATAGCATCTTCAACAGCGCCGTGACGCCCTTTCAGGGGGCCTACGCCGGGGTCTTCCGCTGCGATGACCAGACGCGGCACATGAACATCCATCGCGGCTTCAGCGCGGACGCCATCAGTTGGCAGATCGACCCTGCGCCCATCCAGATGCGCAACGATGACCCCGAGGTGACTGGGGTCGTCCACCGCTATGACCCCCGCGTCTGCTGGATCGAGGATCGCTACTATGTGACATGGTGCAACGGCTACCATGGCCCCACCATTGGCATGGCGTACACTAGCGATTTCCAGCAGTTCCATCAACTCGAGAACGCTTTCCTGCCCTTCAACCGGAATGGCGTGCTTTTCCCCCGGCGGATCAACGGCAAGTATGCCATGCTCAGCCGCCCGAGCGATAACGGGCACACGCCCTTTGGCGACATCTTCTATAGCGAGAGTCCCGACATGATGCATTGGGGCCGCCACCGCCACGTGATGGGCGTGAAGGCGTGGTCGTGGCAGAGCACAAAGATTGGGGCCGGTCCCATCCCCATCGAGACCAGCGAAGGCTGGCTGCTCTTCTACCATGGCGTGCTCACGAGCTGCAACGGCTTCGTCTACAGCTTTGGCGCAGCGCTGCTCGACCACGACGAGCCGTGGAAGGTGCGCTACCGCGGAGCGCCCTACCTGCTGGCGCCCCAGACGCTGTACGAATGCGTGGGCGATGTACCGAATGTGGTCTTTCCGTGCGCCGCCCTGGTCGATGGCGCAACCGGTCGTTTGGCAATCTACTATGGCTGTGCCGACACGGTCACTGGCTTAGCGTTTGGCCGTGTGGATGCGGTAATCGATTGGCTCAAGGCCAACTCTGTGGTGTAATATTCATTCGGGCCGAGCTATTCCGCATCCGATCGCTCCTGCACGTTGCTCAGGACCGGCTCTAAGCCCTCCGCAAGCCAGTCCTGAGCGGAGCCGAAGGGACTCAGCATGACATGCGTGGTATGCATGTTGAATTTAGTGTAAGACGGCCTTTGTCAGCGCCTCGGTCTTACACACAGCTCATCTACTCTTCTGTCTTATCAATTTGCCATGCGTTCTGCGCACGCGGTCGGGATGAACATGGCCATCCAACGGCGCTCTATCGGCTATCAGCTCTTTTCGTGTAAGGATAAGGCAATGAGGCTACGAATTGGCTATCTGGCGGGGATCGTCGCCCTGATGGACGAGCTGTCGCGCTATGTGCATAGCATCGATCCGAACCACCTGATCTCGGTGGGCGACGAGGGCTTCTACTGCACGCCCGGCGCCGCTGACTGGACAGAGAATTGCAGTCAGGGCGTAGACACGCTGGCCTTCACTCGCCTGAAATATATCGACGTGATGTCGTTGCATCTCTATCCAGACCATTGGAGCCAAGACCCGGCCTGGGGCGTCGCGTGGATCCACCGGCATGTAGCCGATGCCAAAGCCAACGAGAAGGCGGTGATGCTTGGCGAGTTTGGTCTGTTGGACACGAATAGACGCAACCTGGTCTTCCAGCAGTGGACCGACGCCTTCCACCAGGCTGGCGGCGACGGCGCCCTCTACTGGATTCTCTCGGATGTGCAGGATGATGGCAGTCTCTACCCCGACTACGACGGTTTCACCGTCTACTGCCCTAGCCCCGTCTGCACCATGATGAGCAATTTTGCCGCGTTGCACGCTCGCGAGGGCTATGCCTTCCCGCCTGTCGCGGACCACGACAGCGCGGTGACCGAGTACAACACGCCGGTTACTCTAACCCCCGCAGCCAACGATATCGCCTACAACCGAGCCAAGGTGGTGGCTGCGCAAGTGGACCTTGCCCCATCGATGGCCGGCCAGCAGACCAGCGTGATCACAGCGGAAGGCGGCTTTGCGCTCCAGCCCGACGGGACCGTTCGCTACACCCCCGCGGATGGGTTCGTGGGCGCTGCAACGGTCAGCTACACCATCCGCGACAGCTATGGCCGCAGCTCCAATGTGGCGACCGTGCGGGTGACGGTTCAGCCCGATCCGACCGCGGCGCAGATGGAGGACGGGTGACCAGCCGGTCGCCCCTACGTGAATGCACGCCGTGCCTGGGATAGCCAGGAAGGGGTAACATTTGCGGAGGGTGTCCGTTAGATGGGTATTGGGTTATTTTTTTGCATAAACGCCGAGCGATGTTCGTGGAGAAACGCATTCATCGTGCGAGGAGCGCGATCAAGCAACGCTGCGACGGAGTTTGTCGCTTGTTCGGGAATGCGAATCGCCAGTTCTTCCAGTTCGACGATGTGTTGCGCTAACCACTCGGGAAGTTGGGCTTGCGTGATCAGCATCCGATAGTGCTCGGATCGAGAGAGATTGATGCAGCGGACCGTGGCGCCGGTGACGCACGAGATACGCTCAGTCATCTCCTGATTGCTTATGACTTCAGGGCCAGTGATGGTGATCGCATCTGTATGAGGCATCTGATCGCTGAGTAAGAGGCGCGTCGCGATCGCCGCGACATCGCGGCAATCGACATAGTTGCGCGGGGCGGCGCCGGCAGAGCCAATGATTGTGCCGAAGCGCTTGATCGTATAGGTGTTGCGCAACCAGTTCTGCATGAATGCATAAGGCCTCAGGCAGCAAAACTCAAGCCCGCTCGCGGCAAGCTGCGCCTCGACGGCGCGATGCCAATTGGCAGCCTCGACCGACGCCGGCGCCGTGACAAGCGGCGCGGATAGCTTGATGATGCGGCGTACACCGGCGCGTTGTGCGGCGGCGATCATTCGCGATTCGGTTTGCACCTGTGCAGGGTGCGTGCCGATCAACAGAAACATGGCATCGACCCCAACGAAAGCCTGGCTGAGTTGATCTTCGGACGAGTGATCGACCAGCGCAAAACTGACACACGCTGGTCGATCCCGGGGCGGAACGGGATAGCTCTGCGGCGCTTGCCGAAGAATGCCCCGGATCGTGCAATCGCGGGTTGCCACTTGGCGCATAACTTCGGCGCCTACTGTGCCGGTACATCCGAGCACTGCTATTACTTGCGGGCCGGCTGTATTGTTCATCGATTTCTCCTTAAATCCGAACAAGCAGTTTGTCAAGTGCGAGATTCCGTAGAATCTTTCATCGAGAGCGGCAACGCCCATAAAACAGCACAGGCGTCAGGCCTGCAATGATACGCTGATAACGCCGATGGACGCCGATCACCGCCGATCCAACCTTCAAACGCGCTAACCTGTGAACCCCGATCCTGAGCCCTTCGGCGGCGCTCAGGACTGGCGCCGCCGAAGGATGCCAACATTTTCTCATCAAACTGTTACACAACTATGGCGTGATTGTTACATTGGGGGTGGTAGAGTCGTGCCGCGGTCGCGCAGCTTGTATAGAAGTCACGCCCAGCCTGAGCGCTGGATCAACGGGATTCGATGCGAACATATATGCTCAAACACATAGGCATCATTGCGTTGCTCGGTGCGCTCTTCGGCGTATCCGAGTGGTTCTATTCCCTTCGCGCCGTAGTGTATGCCCTCATAGCTCTGCCATACAATCCTGTATATGTGTATATCACCTGGATCGTGTTGCCGGCAGTCATTGTCGTGTACGAGAGCGTCAGAACGCGGCGGGTGCTGTTCGCCTACCTCGCCGCCAACGTGTTTCTGATCATGGCCGTGCAGTTGTACTACGCCTCATATGTCTTCGATCTGTTGTTCCTGAATACCAATGAGTTGCTCAGGGATTTGCACTACGAGACCATCAACTGGCCATCCTTCATTCGTTTTGTGAGGACGGACATTGGCTCGAAAGCGGCGGAATGGACGTTGGCATCATTGGCGTTGGGGTTCGCTTTGGGTTTCCTGGCGCTGATCATTGTTGCGCTGCTCAAATACATCGATAGAATAAGGACGGCACAGCGGTAAAGACCTGTCGGTCGTGTCAACCGGTTGAAAGGTGAAACCGCCGATAATGAAGAATGGAAAATGGAGAATGGAGCGGGTAGTGCGTCAATTTGTCAATGTGCCAAGACATGGCTTCAGGATAACCAATATGGCTGTACCGTTGGGGCGTTTCCTAATGAATTTTGACGACCAAATCCGGCACAGGGGAAAGGCAATCGTAGTGCCGCCTTCAGGTGATTGTACTGCCGTACAACCGCCTAAAGGCGGCACTACGGAGACGAGGCGTTGCTTGAACTCTTCCGCCTGTGAGAAACCCGATAACGAAAGCCGCAGCTATACTGGTGATTAAAGCAGAGAGATAGAGTTTCCGGGATGCTATTTTGCTGTGCGGTTTAACCTCAATCGCTCCGTGCAAACGTAGTTTGACGGGAAGGGCAGCGTAGTTTGCGGCGCGGGAACAAACGACCAGTGGCACGAAGCCATGGGCGCTCCGATACGCATTAATCTCTTGCACACATTTGGCGCGATGTTCCAGCGCTACTTTGTCGAGTTCGTCTAGAAAGAGGAGCAATTTGCCGTTTTCAAACCAAGTTTTCCCGATTGCAAGCGGCACATCATATGCGGTGTGCAGTTCATCAACAAGCCATTCCACGAGAGGGCGGCGCTGCGCGGACCACGACGACAGGTTGAAGATTACGGGGATGGGATGATCGCTATTTTGCTCCGCTCGGCTAAGGAGTTTGTCTGCCAGTTCCAGTAAGAGTGCGGTTTTGCCTATTCGCGGCAACCCTTGCTATTCACCTTTTTTCTACAAGGTCATTGATTAGAATAATATCTGTTGTGGCGCTTCTTGTGTATGCTTTGTTCACACACAAAACATACATTATCAAAATCGAATCCATGAAACAAGAAGTCTCGTTGGAGTACTAGTGTGGCAGCGCGACTACGGTCTGGCGCTAATATACAACAAGCTGACATTTACACTGGCCCGTAGGTACCGCATCGAAATCCATGAAACAAGAAGTCTCGTTGGAGTACTAGTGTGGCAGCGCGACTACGGTCTGGTGCTAATATACAACAAGCTGACATTTACACTGGCCCGTAG
>JAKSDJ010000545.1 GCA_022360155.1 Chloroflexales bacterium
AACCCGACCAACGCCGCTACCCAGCACACATAGGCCGTTAGCGCCGGTTGATAAGCCAACGCCAGTCCGCCAACCAGCAGCCCCGCCGTGAGGATTTCACGCAGTAGCGCCGAGCCCGATATGTGCGGAAGCCGCTGCCCGATGGCAAGAGAAAAGGACAATCCGGCGTGATGCACCGCGCCTGCTTTGCCTAGCAATGTCACTCTGGCGCCTGACGTGTCGTGGAGGCGCTCCAATCGCAGGACGGCTAGGGTGGCCGCAAGCGCGGCAGGTAGCAGCGCAAAGGCCGTGGCGTGCATCGCAAAGCCATTGTACGTTGTCCAGAGCAGCAGCCAGTTCATTCCGGCGAGTGCGGCGGCGAGCCAGATCGCACTTTGCCTCAAACCCAGGCTGCGGCTGAGTAACGCCATCGCCGGAACCGACAGGGCGAGAAACATTGCCATCAGCGCAGGAAACGAATGCAGCGACTCGACTCCACTCCAGGCGCTTACTGTGGCGTGGAGATAGGAGAAAGCATGGATGCGCGCGTTGACCGGCGGCGTTGTCAAGATCCGCACCACCGGATTGTCCGGCAGCAGGAAGAAATCGCGCTGACTATAGCTTTGCAAAGCGCGCCCCAGCGGAAGATAGAACTCGCTGACATCCCAATTTTCGCCAATTGGGGCAGGGCCGTAGCGCAGCACAGGTGTGAGCGCGCCTAAACAGACGAGCAGCGCCAGAGTAAGGATAAACAGACCATGACTGCGCCTCCCTGGCGGGAGCGGTTGGCGGCGGGTACGCCACCAGGCTAACCCGTTGAGCGGTATAGCGACGATTGCCATACCAACAGCGATTTGCACCGGGGTTAGGGCGGTCAGGTTCGTCAGCGGGGCGACGACAACGGTAAACAGGGCAAAACCGATCAGCGGCATCCAGAGCCAGCGGTCGGCGGTCAAGTCCGGCGGCAACAGCATCCTGGCCCAGGCGTAACCCAGGTGATAGAGAAGCGCAGCAGCAATACAGATTGGCAGAAGGCTCGTCGCCATTGTTGTCATCGGGGCAAGATTGTAGCATAGAATGGCAGGGGAATAAAACCATTCCCTGTTGACAGGATTAACAGGATTGCAATTGCGCCATCGTCATCTTGTACTAAATCCAATGAATAAGGTGTACGGAACCTTATCCAAAGCTCGACAACGAACGTGGACGCCGCCGATCTACCAAATAGAAGCCAAGAAGCACGTGTTGAGAGGCAATGGCGAGTAATAGTTCAGAATACTCATTTAGACGATGGCCTATTGGAGATCTTGCTGGGTAACCCGTTTGCCAAGCGAGTAGATGATCCGACCATTGATGGCGACGTGGATGATACAATGAAGCAATGTCGCCTGTGATCGGATCAATCGCTGTTGTGCTGGTGTACTTGCGCCCATTACATCCCTGACACGCATAGGCCAGGTTATCCTCGTCGTTTGTGCCACCCTTTGACACCTGGATAACGTGTTCAACCGAAAAAGGATCGGGCGAATACTTCTCTTGTGACCAGCAATATTCACAACAACTACATGCACGGCGGATAACAGAATTCCGTTGCTGATCGGTCAAACATGACCTAGTCATGATCTGTGGACTTCAGACCAAGCTCGTGCATGAGCGCATCAAGCGGCGTTCGACGAAGTTGAGCTAATTCAACGAGATAACTGATGCGTTGCGCATTCGCTGTTTCGATTTGATCCGTAAGATCAATGAGTTCTTGCTGTTCGTCTTCCATTAGCGTTTCAACTTTACGTTTAGCGACAAGTTCGTGATACCGCGCCCACGTTATACCTGACAAGCTTTGATTGATTTGGAGCAGCAGTTCGGTCTCTGATGGTGAAATGCTGCGTTCATTGTTTGCGTGCCGGTGCGACTGACTTAAACGTTCGCGGAGCAGCTCGATAATATATGTTTCTGGGGCGAGCCCCGCTTGTGCGGCAGCTTGCCGTAGTTGTTGTTCCATATCCGGCCCAACGTCAATGGTAATCGACATAGCAGTTTTGTCCTGTCGTCAATACGGTATGAACTCTGAAATTATAGCATGACACAATGCCTCG
>JAKSDJ010000637.1 GCA_022360155.1 Chloroflexales bacterium
AATCTGCCAACCTGCAATGGCACACTGATGGCACTGATCAACACCAATCAACGCAGATCGAACATGTAACGTCATTCATCGAGGTTTTTTAGACCGGCTAGCAATAGACGGGTACCGGCAGCGAGTTGTTGTGCGATTTGATCGGCGGTTTGGCCTTGCAGCAGCCCGATAATGGCCGTGCCCTCGAACAATCCGATCAGGGCCTGGGCGACTTGCTGTGGATCGGTGGTCTGGGGGAACTCGCCGCGCGCGACGCCCTGTTGCAATAGTTGCTCCAGCAGATCACGGTAGGCCGCAAACATGCGCTGAAAAAAGGCGCCCATATCTGCGCGGCGCGGGACATTGGCATAGAATTCCAGCGTGATCGGCAGGAGCAGCATGGATTGGGAGGCGCCGCCCATGATCTGTTCGAGCATTACCTTCAGACGTTCGGTGACCGTTCCTGGCTGGTCAAGGATCGCCGCGTCGAGATAGTCGCCATAGAACTGCTCCATCAGTGCGGTGATGATCTCATCCTTGCTCTTGAAATACCAGTAGAGGGCGCCTTTGCTAAGGCCGGACTCTTGCACAATGTCGTCCATGCGGGCGTTGGCGAAGCCGCGTTTGCTGAAGACCTGCACCGCGGCCTGGAGGATTTGGGTGCGGCGTTCCGCGCTGACATCGGGGCGGGGCATAGGCGTTACTCCTGGCTGAAAATGGGCGTAAACCGAATTTGTTTAGCCCTTGCTATGGAAGGCCCTACCACCACTCCTCCAATGGAACCTGCAGCCATTATAAGGTATTGCTGCGATGATTTGCTGCAAAATTGCAGCAGTTGTTTTGGATGACATCGTCCCCATTCCAAAATGAAAAACCGGCGCCAGTAGAATAGCTTTGCGCACAACTCATGCGAGCACCAAGGGGGTACCGACGACTCGTCAGTCCATTCTTTATGGTTGAGGGGTAAGGCAATCCTCATAGAAGAAGCTACGTAAGCACATTGTTATCACGGCGCTGGGCATCTATATCTATAATGCATATAGAAGTATGGGATAGAGCGTTTGACAACCTGGATCGGCTCTCCAACTCAAAATCCTCACTACTGTCTGTTATGGAGAGAGCGCTGCTTCGTTGTGTTAGGATTCCATTCTCTGGTTTTATTTTCTAGGCTGCGGCATTATACCACACTAGGCGTGCGCAATCGTTCAGCCTTGCTGATTCTCTAATCCGATGCGCGCTGACCGCTTCCAGCGCAGCCATCAACTCAGTAATGATTTCCATCGCACATACCGCCACAGGAGGTTGCTATGGAGCCAGACGCCTGGCTGGCGCGGCTCCGCCCGTGATAGCGGCGACCTCATCCTTCCCGCAGTACCTCCATTGGCCGCACATGCACAGTGCGCCACGTCACCAGCATGACGCTCAACGCAGCAGTCGCAATGGTGGCGCCCCCAATCATCACGATCATCTCAGGAGTGAGGATGAGTTGTGCGGACGGCTGATCATGGTTGATCAGGGCAATTGCGAATAACAGCGCGCCAACCGCTCCAATCGCCGCACACGGAAGGGCGGCCACAGCAGGAATGGCGCCCGCAGCGCCAGCGTAGCGAAGAGCCGTCGCCGGGCGCCATCGCGTCGGCATAGGTGCCGGCTTCGGCCAAATGAACCCACCCAGTCACGCTGAAGCGCGCCGTCGCACGGCTGATCTCAGCCGTTGGGCGGCGCGCCACACAAGCGCACACCGAAATCGCCCAGATCTTGCGCGCCGCAGGTGGATTGCTGGATGGGTGTGTTGGGCAGGTGCATTCTATAAAAGAAGAACTACTCGTATGAATAACAAGTGATTGCGAAGTAATCTAGGCAGGAACAAGTTCGGATTCACTTGATGGGGATAAAAAAGCCAAGACGATTTTTTCTTTAGGAACACCTCGTCTTATTAACTCATCGCTTATCCCATGCTCAATCCCATCATATTCGATATGAACTTTATTATCACGCAAAGTCACATAAATGAGATTGCCCCGTACACGCACGCCGCGATCCCAACCTGACTGCATAAGGGCATAATGATCCTGTTGTTCATCAAACACTGTGTCTAGACGAATGGCGCCGTGCGAAGGCCGTAAACGAGCATACTTGCTGATCACATCTTTTACGATTTCTCGATAGGACGTTCGGGTATCCACTTTATCACCTCAGTTTGTTTCATATCAACAACCAACAACTGAAGAGGCAGATCACGAATGACCAATTCTCCAATCGGCTCTGTGAATAGCTCATGATATGCCTTGTCAGGAATCGCCAAATAAATACTGCGCTCCGGATCAATTCGATTGAGCAATAGGCGATACAGCACATACTGACCAATAGCTTGTTCAAGCTCGACAATGACCGATTGCCCCCGTAATTCCTTGATCTCCACTGCGATCCGCAGATTGGCACAGGTAGCGCCGATAAAATTGCCAACGACTTCCTGGTTTTCTTCTGCCCCTAAATCAACGAATAAGAAGCGTTCACCATACGTAAGCACGTACGGATCGTCTGTGATTTCCCAGCCATCTTTGACCAGCGCTTTTTTAACCGCATCGTGGATTGAGTCTCTTTGTGCTATGCAGAAATTATATCATATGCTCTAATTCGGGATATCCCTTATGTTGAGTTGTGCCAGGAGTAGTCCAGTTAGAAAACACACATTGTAGGCGAGTAAGCGCATGCTAATACGGCTGATAGCGCGAGAGGGTATTGATGGTCGTGAGGGCGCTGAAGGCGGTTTCAATCGCCCCGATCTCGCGCGCCGCAGGCGGCGGCTGGATGGACGTGTTGAGCCGCGCGACGTTTATTTCTCAGCATCACAAGCTACGAATGGGCGGATACGAAGTTCAGAGGAGCGCATGCGCTCCTCCGTGAGCGAGGGTTATACAGGTGTCGCCTTTAGTTTGTCATTGAGACTCGCATTTCCATGTACACGGATACGAAAAGGCGATCATTTCAAAGCCAAACCTCTCCAAAATGGGGCGACTCATGGGCATCGCATCCACGGTAAGATAATTCACCTGACGCGCTTTAGCTTCCTGGACCCGCACCGCCAAGAGAGATGTATACAGCCCTTGCTTGCGAAAGCTGCTGATTGTCGCTCCGCCCCACAAGCTGGCAAACTGGCTGTTTTCCGGGAAATAGGTCCAGGCCGCGCTTGCCGGTTGTGCATCGACGTACGCCACATACACGCTCATCTGTTCAGGATAATTGTTGAGCGCGTCTCCTAGGAAATCGACCACCCACGAAGAGTCTTCGCCCCAAACCTGTTGTTCAACAGTTTGGACATCCGCTAATTGTTCTGGAATGATGATCCGCTGCACATGATGGCGGACGGGCTGATACAATATTTCTGGAGCCTCTGCTACGTCAAGGACCACCAGCGCTTCAGCTTCTGCGACGCTAAAGCCATGTGATTCCAATCTCTCTTTCAGGTCAGGCGGCGTATCATAATCATACACTTTCCATTCAAAATCCTGCCCAATGCTTTCGAAGTAGCTCACTTGCTCGCGAATAACATCGTCGGCATTGGCTTCGTGTAACTGACTGTACGTAATGGTCCCTTCCCCTATGTCGGATGTATCGATATGGCGCACCACGGTTGGGGTGACTTCTCGGCGCATGTTGGGATACACGAGATCTTTCCTTTGATCTTGGTCATACAGGGCAATGATGTGTGCTTTATTCATGGCATTTTACTCCCTACTCGGTCAATGATCGAACCTACCGCATAACGTCCCGCGTATCAGCCGCCGTTGGAGGCGCGCTGCAGGAAACCTGTAGAATTGCCCGGATCTGGCGCACCATAGGAGGGTTGGCTGCATGGGCATGTTTGACGGGTGCGCTGGAAGGGCATCGCAGCTATGTTGCTTTATATCGATCTGTGAACTTGACGTTTAGCATCTCTTTTAACGGCTAGTTCGTATGCCTCAGCAAGTAACAATTGCACCTTGACCGCAAACGTGTCAGTAATGTAGTGTGTGATTGTTGCTTCGTCCATCGATTGCCTGCCTTTCTCAAGATCACATCTGTGTGGCGGAAGCAGGAACGTGCATGAAACACAGATAGCAGTTGCTTCAAGCCAAGAGCGGCTTTTCTGGCATTCTAGCAACATGTGACGGTATCTACAATACGACCTTCGTCGGAAATCTGTGAATACTACGGACTGTTGCGGAGCGTACGACCTTGAGAATGTGTCGCCGAACGGCTTGGCGTGGTAGCCACCGCCGCCGGCGCGCGAGATGGAAGCTATTCTATCCAGCGCGCCGGCGGCGGTCGAGTTGCCTGCTCTTGTTGCGCCGCACCTCCGTGATTGTAACAAATCTCGATACGGAGGATTTGACGCAGCAAGGTAGGTGTTGTATAGTGCATCATTATTGATACATTGTATCATATAGGAGGACGACATGTTCGATGTGATCGGCGGGAGTAATGCGGGATTGAGTGCCGCGCTTCTCTTAGGCCGAGCACGACGGCACGTTCTTGTTGTCGACAATGAGCAACCACGAAACGCGCCCTCTCAGGGAGTCCATAGCTTTTTTGTCGCGCGACGGCATTGTACCCGCTGATCTTCGCCGCGTTGGACGAGAACAGCTACAACCGTACGACAGCGTTGTTTTTCGGTTTGGCGAAGCGGTGGATGCGCAACAGACTGAGCGTGGGTTTGCGGTGGTCTTAGACGATGGCACGATGGTCCATACCCGGCGACTACTGCTTGCAACTGGTGTGCGTGATGAATTACCAGCCATTGAAGGGTTTGCCGAATGTTGGGGCAAAACTGTTTTGCATTGCCCGTACTGTCACGGCTGGGAAGTACGCGACCAACCGTTGACCTTGTATGGGAATGCTGCTATTGGCATGGAACTCGCGCAACTTTTACGCGGCTGGAGTCGCGATTTAGTTCTATGTACAGATGGCGCTGTTGAACTAACAGTTGACGAACAACAGCAGTTAATTCGACATGATATAGGGATACGTGAGGAAAAGATCGTGCGATTGGAATGTACGAATGGTGTACTCCACCGCATTATCTTCGCTACGGGTGAGCCGCTGCCACGGCACGCGCTCTTTCTCAGGCCAGTCCAACGACAACGATCAACTTTGCCGGCGCAGCTTGGCTGTGCGTTTGTTGGACAGGGACCACTTCCTGATCTTGTTAAGGTAGACCCATTGGGCGAAACGAGTGTGCCCGGCCTCTATGTCGCTGGTGATGCAATGACAGCTATGCAACAAGCCATCGTTGCGGCTGCAAGCGGGGTGGTTGCTGCAGGTGCAATCAATCGCGCATTGCTGCAAGAGGAGTTCAACTGAGGCATATCTCCCAGTCTCTCCAACAACGGCAAACTATCGTCGACCCAGGTCACATCAAGATCTCTGTATATCGAGCGCGCCGCGTTCAAGAAAGCCGACATGGGTTCGACCGCAACTACCGAATGCCCCAGCCGCGCCAGTGCTGCGGCATTCTGACCCATCCCCGCCCCGGCATCCAGGACGCGACTCGCGCCAGCAGGCAAAAACGCGAGGAAGTGCTTGTTTACCTCATAGAAGTCCAACGCTTGACTCACTATCGACTACACTTCTTTCTTCAAAATACCAGTTTTCGATGTATATGTACTGTTCCGCAGCATCAATCGCCAGGAGATACTGTTCGAGAATCGTCCGCTCATGGGTCCGCTTCATCGTCCTTTGGACCTGAACCTGGGCTTCGCCGCATTCAGGCGGTGCAATACAAGCTTGTACGGGTTCGTCGCCGGTCTTACCCCAGTAGTCCTGGTCCGCCTGACGCCATCGATCAATGAAGTTATCAAGCACATCCAAAGTAGCAGGTCCATTGATTTCGACAAACACGTCGTGCGCTCCTCCATTGGCATATCCTGGTTCAACCACATACGCCAGGTTGATGTCTATGCCGCCTACAAACGCACTGGCATGCGCCGTACCAGGGTCAATCACCCAAGATTTCTGATGATGAACGATTGCGTCGCCGGCGTCATCCCACCGTATACCAATCTTCGAGTCGCGTGTGCGCAGAAACGCGCGCTGCTCGTCCGTGCCAGAAAAACATGTTGCATGGTCGATGGGGAGTGATGGATCTGGTCGCCAAAACAACACGCGGACATCAACGCCTCTTGCGCATGCATCGTCTAGCACATCAAAAAAGCTGCGGCCATCAGGCCACACAAAATCATGAATCCAAGCAACAGTTATGTACACACTCTGCTGGGCGGCATCTATAGTTTGAGCGATCCTGCTAAATGCTGAGACTCCGTCTACGTATGCTCGAACGCGATTTCCTTGCCGGACAGGATATCTGGCTTGTTCTACAAACATGTGAATCCTCCAAACTGGCGGTCGCACTGCATGCGTAGCTTAGGCAGCGCCAACGGGCATGCTCCTCACACTCAGGCGGTGTGCCACTCATCCCTGTCGGCAACCTCCAATTTTGGTTCGACGATCACTGCTGTGCCATACGCCAATATTTCGGTCATTCCTTGTGTAATTTCGGTCGTATCATAGAAAAAGCTTAAGGAAACCGCCCCCTTCAGGGGTGCGGCGGAATGGAGCGGCGGCGGCGTGAACGGCGTCCGCTCCCAAATAGATAGCCGCCGTGTCTGGCTTCCTATTGCCACAAACGCCGTTTTTTGGTACAATGAACGTATGTATGAAGGCGCCCGCTTGCGGGCGAAAACCGTTTGTATGCACGTGAAGAACTGAGCAGCGGCGGTTCGCGCAGGAAAACGCCTGTTCGGCAACATGTGCAGCGTCGTATGCACTTTGCATCTGTTCTCCAATCGCTGCACGGCGAACCGTGCAGGGCTTTCGTAAGCAAGCCGTACTGCGCGGATGCTGGCCTGCAGGCGAGTAGCGCCAGCGCAAAGCCGCTGGCTTGAGCCACGCGGTGGCTTACCATAAAATTTCCCTGTCACTGCTTCAGAAACATATCCGGCGATACAAAAGACCGTATTACTGTATAGATGAACAAGTACCAGGCTCCGCAAGGAATGTGTATTGTTGGTAAACAAATCGTCTTAGCGAAAAGGAAGGATAAACTGGAACAGATTTGTCGCGCCGGAGCGCCATCAGAATACCTCTAGCTCATCTTCAGAACTGCTCCACAACTCACCTTTATACTGATCTGTAGGGCAAGA
>JAKSDJ010000772.1 GCA_022360155.1 Chloroflexales bacterium
AAAAGCGATCTGTGTGTCTTGTCTTGCAACGGGATCTTGTACGAACCAGCAGCCATAGCATAGCGCCGAAGTATTACATTCTGTGGTTTTTGTGTATTTTGGCGGTGGTTTAGTTCGGGGTATTATTCTGGGATAGGAAAGATATATTAAAGATAAAGTTTTGTGGCATCTTTTTTGTAAGATTTGATACTGTTTTGTTTGTATTTAAACGGAATGGTGTAGTATTTAAGATAAAATTCAAGTTTTTGTTTGGCGGATTTATTAAAAGGAGCGTAAGATGAAAGGATATTTAAGTAAATTTGCTTTGGTTATAGTCTTTATTGGTCGTGTATACTGATAATTGGATGATGTTGTATTTTTGGGCTTACTTTTTTCTCTATATATATTGAGAGAAACATTTTATTATTATAGATTGTAATAAAAAGATTGTTTGAGAAGACTGGGTTTGGCGGGGAAATACCTCGCCAAATCCTTCTTCACTGAGTTTGATTGCAACCACGCTGTTGCGACTAACTGCAAGTGTGATGCTGCTTAGGGCTTGTAACTCTCTAGCCTGTAGCCAAAACCTTTCTATAGCTTGTGATCTTCAGTTTCCTTGTTTGAACAGTTCGATGCAAAAGGAGGACAAAGTATGGCATAGCGCGATTCATCTCTCCAAGTCGAGAATATCAGCGCACTACTCATTCTATTTTGTTTTCGTTTACGAGAGGGAACAATAATGAAATTACAGCACTCTCAACGTCGCATCATAACTGGTTTAGTATTGATGGGACTCCTTACGACAATGCTTGCGCCGCTCCTGATCCAATCTACTCAGGCGCAAAACGGCGCAAATCCCCAAGTCATCCGGATGGATAACTCACCAATGCAGGTAGAGATCCAAGGAGACACTTATCGCGTCAGTTTTGACAACGGTGCAACCTTCAGCCGCTCAATCGAGCAACAGACCGAGATCAAGTTGCACGCACGCACCTTTGATCCGCTAGAGGCCTCGGCGCAGGATACAGCGGCGCCGGTTGAGCTTCAAGCCCCGGACTCAAATGTGTATATTGTCCAGTTCATCACGCAGGCGTTCGAATCGTATCAGCAAGAAATTACCCAGTTAGGCGGCAAGCTGTACATCCCAGTGCCCGATCAAGCTTACATCGTGCATATGGATGATGCCACGCGCCAGCAGGTCGCACAACTGTCCTACGTTCGCTGGATTGGTCCCTACGAGCCAGCCTACAAGCTCGATCTCCCCTTGTCGGAGGCTATTGTCCAAGCTGCGTCCGGCGAAGCTGCTCTAGCAGCGGCGGAGCCCGTGGCTTACTCGATTATGCTCTTTGAGAAAGGGGCGACAATGCAAGATGCGGTTGCGCAGCGTATCACAGAGCTGGGCGGCAGTGTCGATATGCGCTCCGAGAGTAGCCGGATGGAGGCGACTTTAAGCCTCGATCAGTTGCGCCAGGTCGCCCAGATGGACGAAATCATGTTCATCGATCTTGTAACCGAGACAGGCGACGACATGGACATTGTGCGCCAGATTAGCGGTGCAAATTACCTTGAACGAGTAGCGGGCTACACCGGTCAAGGCGTGGCAGGTGAAGCGTTGGATAGAGGCTTTAATATTAAACACAGGGACTTTAAAGCCAACCCGCTGATCCTTCACAGCCGGAATAATAACCCAGGTAATACGCATCATGGCAGCCAGGTTGCTGGTATTCTCTTTGGCAATGGCGCGGGTGATCCCAAGGCGCGCGGCTTACTGCCCGATGCAGCACGGCCCATCGTCGCATCTCGATTTAGCCTCTGGGGCGGAAGTGGTAAACCCAACTTCAAGCAACGGTACGCCCATACTCGCGAATTGGTCGATCCGGCAGGAAAATATCGTGCGGTCTTCCAGACCAACAGTTGGGGAAATTCCCGAACTACTCGATACACTACCATCTCAGCGGAGATGGACGAGATCATCTTTGATCACGATATCCTGATTACCCAATCGCAGAGCAACGCAGGCAACCGTGACTCACGGCCCCAAGCCTGGGCGAAGAATATCGTGTCGGTCGGCGGAATCGAGGGTAGTGACACGCTGAGTCGTTCCGATGATCGTTGGCGACGGGCCAGCATTGGCCCTGCTAACGATGGTCGAATCAAACCTGATCTGTCTCACTTCTACGGCAATATTCGGACCATTGCGGATACCGGTAATGGGTACACCAACTTTGGCGGTACAAGTGGCTCGACTCCCATTGTTGCCGGTCACTTTGGGTTGCTGTTCCAGATGTGGTCTGACGGCGTCTTCGACGGCGGCCCAGGCAAGGGGCGCGATGTATTCGCGAGCCGCCCCCACGCAACAACGGCGAAAGCTTTGTTGATCAACAGCGCCTATCAGTACACGTTCAAGGGTTCTAAACATAATCTGACTCGGGTTCATCAGGGCTGGGGTTTCCCCGACGTCAAGAATGCCTATGACGCGGCCAAGGCCAGCAACTGGAGATTGCCCGTTCTGATCGATGAGAGTGCAGTTCTGGCGCCATTGCAGGTGCATACGTACCAACTCAACGCGGATGGGAACCAGCCGTTAAAGGTGACGATGGTCTATGCTGATCCGAGAGGAAACCCCGGCGCAAAGGTCCAACGCATCAACGACTTGACTCTGAAGGTAACTAGCCCAAGCGGTGTCGTCTACTGGGGCAACTATGGCTTGAAAGTCGGTAATTGGTCGCAGTCAGGCGGTTCCGCGAACAAAATCGATACGGTCGAGAACGTGTTCATCCAGAAACCTGAGCAAGGAAACTGGAAGATCGAAGTATTGGGCGATGAGATTGTGAAAGATGCGCACGTCGAAACGCCGGCGCTCGATGCCGACTACGCACTAGTGGCCACGGGCGGCACAAGTAACACGCAGCCTGGCCCAACGCCGACTATTGCTCCAACCGGTGTTGTGCCCACCCCAACGCTACCCCCGGCAAATGATCCGGTCTTCGTTGGCGCGGGCGACATTGCCGACTGCAATTCGCGGGGGGACGAGGCGACCGCCAAGCTGCTCGACCAGATCGACGGCACGGTCTTTACCCTGGGCGACAACGCCTATAATAATGGAACGGTCTCTGACTTCAGGAATTGTTACAACCCGACCTGGGGCCGCCACAAGGCGCGGACCTACCCCTCCATAGGTAATCACGACTATCGCACCAACCAGGGCGGTCCCTACTACGATTACTTTGGCAACCGGGCCGGCCAACGTGGCAAAGGCTACTACTCGTACAATCTGGGCGCCTGGCATATCGTGGTGCTCAACAGCGAAATCAATGTCAGCAAGGGTTCAGAGCAAGAGCAATGGCTGCGCGCCGACCTGGCCGCGAACCAAAACGTCTGCACCCTGGCCTATTGGCACCGTCCGCTGTTCAGTTCGGGTAGGCACGGCAACGATACGAAGATGCGTCCGCTGTGGGACGCGCTGTACGAGTACGGGGCCGATGTCGTCCTGAGCGGGCACGACCACCACTACGAGCGCTTCGCGCCGCAAGACCCGCGTGGGCGCGCCGATTCCACAAAAGGCATTCGCACATTTGTGGTGGGCACTGGCGGGCGAGGTCTGTACGGCATGGGCAGCACCAAGCCCAACAGCGAGGTCCGCAACAACAAGACCTGGGGTGTGTTGAAGATGACGCTGCATCCGACAAGCTATGATTGGGAATTCGTCCCTGTCGCAGGCAAGACCTTCACCGACTCCGGCACCGCCACCTGTGTGGGTGCGGATGCTGTTACGCCAACTCCCACCACAACACCCCGCCCGGTTGTCTGTAGCGCTCCCATTTGGGACGGTTCCAGGCAGTACTTGGTTGGCGATATGGTGACGCACCGGTCACGTCAGTGGCGCGCACAGAGCCAGAACCAGGGTCAGGAACCAGGCGCATCACCATCGAACATCTGGCAGGATCTTGGGGCTTGTACCAACCCGAATCCTTCGCAGGGTATAAAGGTCTTTGTACCGCTAGCTACGAGATAGGACCACACTGTATGCAAGCGCGGGTCACAAAACAGCAGCATCTTTGATTGTTATTCTATCGATGTTCTGGTTTGTGGCCCAAGGCCTACCTTAGCCAATGACGGCTCTGCACAGAGCGTCTGCTAAAATAGAAAGGGGTGCGTCAACGTTGCACGTACAGCGTGCATCCCAACCATCAGCGGCATAGGGCAGTGATATTATCACTGCCCTATGCTGTCTGTTGTGGAGCGGATGAGATACATTTTGCTCTGTTCGCCCCCTTGGTTCCTGTCGTGTGGATCAACTCTCTATAGTGCATTCTGCTCCTAACGCTTTACACCATGGTATAATGCTCCACAAGCATGTTTAAGACAATAGGAAGCTTGATCATATGCCGCACCAATCTCGCAGCCAACGCCGTCGTCAGCCGGCGCGCACGCAACAACGTCGTGCTGCTGAACGCATGTCATCAGAGAGTCTTACCGCTGTACGTCCATCAGAAGGGCAGCCTAGTCGGCCTAGCCGCTCGACCGGACGACGCACAACAGTTGAACCGCCGGATTATAGCCGGGACTATGCCTATGTGCGTAGCGACCTGGTTTGGATTGCCATTTGGGCTTCGTTGTTGTTTGTAGGAATGATAACCGTCTCGTTTGTCATTTGAGGCGACTTGATGTCTGTCGTATCCAGCGACGATCGCATTAAAAGCAAAGTCGCGCGGTTGAACCGGATCGAACAGCGCCTCTACAACACGCCTCAAGGGTTACGTGTGGTGGAGTTGGCCGCGTATTGCGGGGTCGACCGCCGTACGATCTATCGCGACCTCATGTCGCTTCACGAGATGGGCGTGCCGGTCTGGGAAGACAAGGGTCGGTTTGGGATTGATCGGGCCGCGTATCTTTCAACGGTGCGGCTCAACTTGAACGAGGCGATAGCTATTTTCTTCGCAGCCCGGCTGCTTTCGTATCACAGCGACGAACATAATCCTCACATCGTCTCGGCTCTTGACAAACTCTCTGCTGGATTACCCGATCAGACCGTCTCGAGTCACTTGGCTCGCCTGGCCGATCTGATTCGTTCCCGTCCACTGCGCCGTTCCTATGTGCAAACTCTCGAGGTGCTAACCCGTGCCTGGGCCGATCGGCGCTTGGTACGATTACGCTACCGCGCCGCCAGCCGTGAGGTGACTGAGCGAGTGGTTGCGCTCTATTTTCTAGAAGTTTCTCGCAGCGAACCGGCGGCTTATGTCATTGGGTTCGACCAACTGCGCGATGCGCTCCGCACTTTCAAAATCGAGCGTATCGAGAAGGCGGAGTTGCTCGATGAGCCTTACTCCATTCCTGAAGATTTCGACCCCTATATCCACCTGAAAAGCGCTTGGGGAGTCATTGATGATGCCGCAGTCGAGGTGCAATTGCGTTTCAGCGCCGATGTTGCGCCTCGGGTACGCGAGAGCGTCTGGCACCACAGCCAGCGTTTGCTTGAACTCAGTGATGGCGGTTGTGAGTTGAGGATGATCGTGGGTGGGATTCGCGAAATACGCTCGTGGGTTTTGAGTTGGGGCGCCGATGTTGAAGTCCTCGCCCCTGAAGAACTGCGGGCAGAGGTTGCCGCGCACGGAGAACGATTAGCAGCAATGTACCGCAAACAAATGAGTTACGAGCTATGAATGGCGAATAGCGCTCATTCGTAACTCGTAACTCGTAACTGCACTTTAGGCTTCCTCGCCATAAAGTTCCTTGAGCAGGCTTTTCTTCGGGGGCGCTTCTTGTTTGGCTTCTTTGCGGCGAGCAATGCTGGATTGGCGCTCTTGCGTGGCGGCCAGTCGCTTCATGAAGCGATCAACCTGGCCTGCAGTATCGACAATACGCTGCTCCCCTGTATAGAATGGATGGCAGTTGGCGCAAATATCCACGCGGAGATTCTCTCGGGTTGAGCTAATCTTCCAGTTAGTGCCGCAGGTACTGCAGACAATGCCATTATCATGAACTTTAGGATGAATACCCCGTTTCACGTTGATACTCCTTAGTCGGCTGCAGCGGCGTTGGCGCTGGTTGCCGCAATTGGCAGCACACTGACCATCTTCTGGGTGCGCGAGTAGGGTTGGAAGAATACTTGCCCTTCGATCATGGCATAGATGGTATAATCGCGGCCAAGGCCGACATTCTTGCCTGGCTTAATTTTTGTACCGCATTGCCGCACAATGATTGTGCCAGGCTTGACATACTCACCGCCAAAACGTTTAACGCCGCGCATTTTGGGTTTGCTGTCGCGGCCATTACGTGAACTTCCTACACCTTTTTTGTGTGCCATAGTTCCCTCCCAGAATATCAAACGACAAGCAAAAAACATTGTCGTTGTTTCTTGATTACCTTTCGCGGTCTACGCTACGATTTCGTTGATTTTGACCTGTGTGTACTTTTGCCGATGGCCGGTACGAACCCGACGGCGCTTCTTATTTTGATACTTAAATACAACGATTTTCTTGCCTTTGACGCTGCGCAACACCTCGGCGCGTACTTTTGCCCCTTCAACCAACGGCGTGCCAACCTGTACCGAATCGGCCCCGCCAACGAGCAAAACCTCGCCGAGTTCGATTTCGCTTCCCGGCTCAACTTCCATCAGGTCAACAGTGATGGTTTGTCCTTGCTCAACACGATACTGCATCCCGCGATCACGAACTATTGCGTACACGCTCTATCTCCTCGATTATGTAGTTAGGTTCTGGCAACGTGGCAATATAACCAACGCCCGCTTGCCAATATCTTACAACTTCATAGAACACGAAAAGAGAGTGGCAGGGCCACCCTCACCGCGTAGATTATAACAAAGCGCGCCTACAGTGTCAAACAATTGTTTAAGTCGACTGTAGGGCTTATTGGTCAGCGCGGCATGGTGTTTTGAAGATATGTTTAGTGGCGCTGCGACGCATCCCATTCTCAAAATCGGGAGCGCATCGAACTGACAACCCTTCGGAGTGCCTGACAAGCCGTTTTAGATCAGCGTGGGCGTATGTGAATATGGCAAATACCCACGACGCTGCTCAAATCAACCAAGATGAACAAGAGGCGCCATTGTGCAGCCTTCAAGGCGACGCTGTGGGGACGACCGATGTCATATTCGCGTTATCTGTCGGTCTCGTAGCTCCTGTTGGCGATGGAGTTGTCAAAAATAATGGCGCCCCAGGATTTGACGTGTCGATCTCGGTTGGAGCAGCAGGAGTGATGGTTGGCGCCAAACCAACCCAGTCAGGTCTGAGGGCCAATACGGCAAGCGCCAGAAGCACCACAAGGGCAAATAATGCTAAGCTTAGCCCAACCCGCGAGAGTGGTCGTTCAAGAGGTTGGCTGGCTGCTACCTGCATGACAGATGCCCCGGTCGCTTCGACAGGCTCTTCTATTGGTTTTATCGGTTCTATTACTGGCGGCGGTGGAAGTGTCGCGTCAATAATCGGCGTCTCCACATCGTTGGTCGGTGTTTCTACCCCATTGCTGATTGTCAGTTGCGCTGCCACGACCGTGATATTATCGGGACCGCCTCGCTCGTTCGCCAGATCGATCAAGCGTCGAACAGCCCGATCAAGCGGGAGTTGGCTGAAGATCTTGGCAATTTCAGCATCCTCGATCACGCCATGCATTCCGTCAGACGAAAGGAAAACCACATCGCCTAGTCCGATTTGCTCGTGAAACAAATCTACTTCCACATCGAGTTGGTGGCCAAGGGCGCGCGTGATCATATTGCGATAACCCGAATGGCGGGCCTCGTCTGGCGTGATGAGGCCCGCATCGACTTGCTCCCAGACCAACGAATGGTCGCGCGAGAGCAGTCGAATCTGATTATTCCTTACCAGATAGGCTCGACTGTCGCCAACGTTTGCAATATAGAGCTGATTATCGATGAGCAGGGCGGCAACCCCTGTGGTGCCCATACTGCCACGGCCTTGTTCGTAGATCCGCCGGTTTGAAACTGCAAATGCTTGGATTAGCGCTTCTTTCCGATCTTTATATGGAGAACTGTAATAGTGTTCCAAGATCGTATCAACACCAATTCGGCTCGCAACTTCGCCGGAAAGATGCCCTCCCATGCCGTCGCAGACCACCATCAGCCGGCCCGTGTACGGTTCCGCGGGAAAAGCTTCGTAGCCGTAATTATCCTGGTTGATATTCCGTTTCAGGCCAGGGTCGGTCAGCGCGCTGTAGCGCACATCCATGTATACATCCTCTACCATGTACGTTCTCTAGAAAACGAGTATACCACGCGATTATCTCAACTGTCTATCATCACTTGACCAACCGCGACCCAATAATAAGCGCTATTGGGAAAATCAATAGCAAACTCCAGGCCAAGTTGCCACTGCTCATAATCAGAACAAAGATAATCGAAATCAACAAGGCGGCTGCGCCAATGCATCCGCGTCGAATACGTTGCACACTCTCATCAATCACTGTATCCCTCGCTCTCCCCTCTCAAAGCACCTTGTTTGTAATGTGTGTATTATACGAGAGATTACAGGACAGGGAAATACCTAAATGACACGTGATCTTTTCTCCAGTCTTTGAGTGGTAGCAAGCATGCTATACTTAGCGCAATAGGAGCGTGTAAAAACCTCCTATGAAAAAAACGAAGAACTGTGACCTTTTTCGCGGGAGCGGGGATCTAAACGTTGCAATTTCCACGGAGTCGTTCTGCAAAGGAGATTGAAGGGATAGTCGCCGCATGCTGCTCAGGCTAGAAGACCAAGACGACCAGCCCTCGATGTATAGTCACACTCCGCATCATGTATGCTATGGTGAACGAACAATGCAATTGCGCAATTTACTGCTTACTCTTCCTACGGCCCGGATCTATGGCCCAGATGATGTTTCGATACAAAACTTGGCCTATGATTCGCGACAGGTTCAGCCTGGCGATCTTTTCGTTGCCATTAAGGGTTTCCATACCGATGGCCATGCCTATATTCCTCAGGCCATCGAGCGAGGAGCGGCAGCGGTCGTTGTAGACGAGCGCTATTGGGCGAACGATCAACAAGCGCCTCCACTGGCTGCTGACCGTTCACCGTTCGTTGTTGTTTCCGACAGCCGAGTCGCTCTGGCTGCGCTCGCCGCAGCACGGTATGAATATCCAGGTCGACGCTTGGGGGTAGTGGGTGTCACGGGAACCAAAGGCAAGAGCACCACAACCGACTTGGTCAGTCGGGTGTTGGAGGGCGGCGGTTACTGCACAGGGATGATTAGCACGGTTGATTTCAAGGTCGCTGCGCGGCGCTGGCCAAACAAGACCCGCCAGAGCACGCCGGAAGCATTGGAGGTTCAGGCGCTGCTGCACGAGATGCTTGAAGCCGGCTGCGACTATGCGGTGCTCGAAGCCACCTCGCATGCCCTGTCGGCGAGCTGGAATCGCCTGGGCCATTGTGACTTTGATGTTGCTGTATTTCTCAATCTCAGTCACGAACATCTGGACTTCCATGGCACATTTGAACAGTATCGTCGCGATAAATCGCGTCTATTCGAGATGCTGGGCGAAGGACTCAATAGAGAAGAAGCGACTGTTCAGCCTTCATTAGTCACCCCTCGTCGTGCCAAGGTTGCAATTGTCAACGCCGATGATCCCAACCATCGCTTCTTCTTGGATGCCGCGCCCAAGCAGGCGCGACGCCTGACCTATGCGATTGCCGCACCGGCTGATGTGCGCGCGCAAGATATCACCGCTACGCCAAATGGTACAGCGCTACAGGTGACAACGCCGTGGGGCGAGAGTCCGCTTAGGTTACATATGCCAGGGGGCTTCAATGTGCTCAATGCTCTGGCGGCGCTGAGCGTGGCTCTTACACAGGATGTTCCGCTGGAGCGCGCCATCGCCGCCCTTGAACAGATCGACGGTATTCGCGGTCGCATGGAGCGGATCGATGCCGGGCAGCCTTTCAGCGTGATCGTAGACTATGCCCATAGCCCTGCCTCATTTGAGCAGGTATTAGGCATGCTGCGCCCGCTCACGCAGGGGCGCCTGATCGCTGTATTCGGCAGCGCGGGCGAACGTGACCGGACAAAACGCCCGCTCCAAGGGGCGATTGCCGCGCGCTACTGCGATTTTCTCGTGTTGACTGACGAAGATCCACGCGGCGAGGATCGTATGGTGATTATCACCGAGATAGCTGCTGGCGTGGAGCAGGCTGGCAAGTCAATCAAACGCGATTATTTGCCTATTCCCGACCGCGCTGCCGCGATCCGTACCGCTCTTGCTGCTGCGCGCCCAGGCGATCTGGTTCTTTTGTTAGGGAAGGGGCACGAAGGAAATATCATCTATGCAGATCACACCTTGCACTGGGACGAGATGGCCGAAGCACGGGCTGCACTCCGCGAAATAGGCTACGGATAATTCAGTCGAAGGACGGAGGAAGCGATATGCATTTTAGGATATACTAAATCTTAACGACTATGGTTGCCGCAAATCGGCTATGTCAGCGCTTAACAGTTTGTTGGAAACGTGGGTGCGCTGCTGCCACAGATTAGGGGAGGTGCTGATGGTTATTGATACCCTCGCACCTCCCCGCTATTTCGGAACCGAAACGCTTCCGGCAATTGTTTTGCGCTAGTTCGATGGGGAGATTATGGCAGCTATCCAGACTATCAGCCGGGCCAGGCCTGGTTCGACTCGCCGTCAGGTCTTTAATCTGGCCTGGCCCGCTGTTGGCGAGCAGCTTCTCAATACTGCTGTTGGATTAACCGATGTCTTTCTGGTCGGCAATTTGAGTGCGCGCGCTTCGGCGCAGCTTGGTTATACCAGTGCTGTCGCTCTTGCTAGCGCAGGCCTAGCCAATCATACGATTTGGCTGATCACAATCATGTTCATGGCGGTGGCGATCGGCTCTACCGCTCTGATTGCACGGGCAACTGGGTCCGGCGACCAAGCGAGGGTTCAGAATATTCTGGGCCAGTCGATGATCATTGCCCTCGCAATCGGACTGATTGCGGTTGTCTTGGCCATCCCGTTGACACGGCCCTTCCTGACTTTGTTGGGCGCACCGGTTGAAACTCTACCGCTTAGTGAGCGCTTTATGCGCATCGTCGCACCTTCTTTTTTGCCGGTAGCATTGCTTTTTGTGGGTATGGCCTGCTTGCGCGGTGTTGGCGACACCCGCACACCACTGTTCATTATGCTTGGTGTTAATGGGGTGAATATTATTGTCTCCTGGCTGCTGATCAACGGCAACCTCGGTTTGCCGGCGCTTGGCGTCGATGGTGCAGCAATCGGTACAGCGATTGCCCGTGGCGCTGGCGGATTCGTGGTGATAGGGTTGTTACTGCGGGGCCACTCTGGCTTACGCTTGACAGCGAAACTCCGGCCCGATGGTCCAATCTTGCGCCGCATCTTAGACATTGGCCTGCCAGCCGCTGGAGAGCAGATGGTCTTCCAGCTTGCACTCCTGGTCTTTACCCGCTTTGTAACCGGTCTTGGCGCTGTTACTTATGCTGCGCACAATGTGACGATCACCATTGAGTCGATCTCTTTCCTCCCTGGGATGGGATATGCGGCAGCGGCTAGCACCCTGGTTGGGCAGGCGCTAGGCGCACGTTCACCGCGTCAGGCCGAAGATTTCGCTTACGAGGCGCTCTGGCAGGGGGGGTTGATGATGTCGTTGGCCGGTCTCATGATGGTGATCTTTCCCGAGCCCATTCTGTCAGCCTTTACCAATGATCCGATGGTTGTGGAAGCAGCGGCAGGGCCATTGCGTGCGGCGGGTCTGGTGCAGCCAGCGCTGGCAGTGAGCTTTATTTTGCTGGGCAGCTTACGAGGCGCCGGTGATACACGCTGGCCGCTGTTTAGCCGCCTGATTACGGCGTGGGTCATTCGTCTGCCTTTGACATTCGTTCTAGTTGGCTGGCTTGAGATGGGTCTGGCCGGGATCTGGCTGGCTATGTGCATAGATTTCACTTGCCAGGCATTGCTAGCGCTTTGGCGCTTTGGATCGGGCCGCTGGAAACGTATCGAGATTTAGATAAGGCTGCAGAGCATGTCTAAAAGGGGCATGAAAAGCGGCTACACTCTAGAGTGTAGCCGTCTATCAACATCAAGCAACATCAAGCGGCTGGTCTTCCTATTACCGTTCAGTCGGCTTTCAAACAAAATCTGAGAGAAAGAAAAGACCCGTATGAGCAGTAATACTCACACGGGTCTTGTTACGTAGTAGCGGCGGGTGGATTCGAACCACCGACCTTCGGGTTATGAGCCCGACGAGCTGCCACTGCTCCACGCCGCGCTATAGGGGTGTCGGGTGCATGGACCTACTCTCCCAGCGGGTCGCCCGCCAGTACCTTCGGCGCTGCAGCGTTTCACGTCCCGGTTCGGGATGGGTCGGCGTGGGGCCGCTGCGCTTCGCACACACCCTTGGCACAGATTAGCACGTCTCCGGTTCCCCGGCGTCCTATCCTGCCAACTGCATCATTTGGGAGCTTGGGTTGCTTCTCTGCCGCCACCACTATCGTCCGCCCCTCCCTCCTCCTGCTGAGAGGGAAGCCCTCGACTCTGCGCTACCCATCGCCTCCACGTGTCGCCACGCGTCCAGCTTGGGCCGCCTGTCCCAGTCGTCTCCTGGGAGTCTTACCTGGCTTAACCAGCGAGAGCACTCATCTTAGGGCGGGATTCCCACTTAGATGCTTTCAGCGGTTCGCCCTTCCGAACATAGCTACGGAGCCTGCGGGCCGCCCCACAACTCCTCCACCAGCGGTCCGTCCAGCCCGGTCCTCTCGTACTAGGGCCAGCCCCCTGCAATGCTCTACGCGCTCGAAGCGGATAGAGACCGAACTGTCTCACGACGTTCTGAACCCAGCTCGCGTGCCGCTTTAATGGGCGAACAGCCCAACCCTTGGGACCTACTCCAGCCCCAGGATGCGACGAGCCGACATCGAGGTGCCACGCTCTCCCGTCGATATGAACTCTTGGGGAGTTTGAGCCTGTTATCCCCGGGGTAGCTTTTGTCCGTTAAGCTACTGCCCTTCCACTCAGTACAGTAGGATCACTACGGCCGCCTTTCGGCCCTGCGCGGCTTGTCGGCCTTGCAGTCAAGCGCCCTTGTGCCGTTGCACGCACTGGTGGGTTGCCATTCCACCTGAGGGCACCGTTGCGCGCCTCCGTTACCTTTTAGGAGGCGACCGCCCCAGTCAAACTACCCGCCAGCCACCGTCCCCGCTTCGCGCGGGTGAGGACCAAAGCGCACCAAGAGTGGTATTTCACCAGCGGCTCCCGCACCCCCGCGAGGGTGCGTTCGCAGCCTCCCACCTATCCTACGCATGCTACGCTCTCGTCCGATGGCAAGTTGTAGTAAAGCTCCACGGGGTCTTTTTGTCCTGCTTCGAGTTGGCCGCATCTTCACGGCCCCTGCAATTTCACCGAGCCCCTAGTTGAGACAGTGCCCAGATCGTGATGCCTTTCGTGCGGGTCGGAACTTACCCGACAAGGAATTTCGCTACCTTAGGACTGTTATAGTTACAGCCGCCGTTTACTGGGGCTTCGGTTCGGCGCTTGCACGCCTCCCCTTAACCTTCCAGCACTGGGCAGGCATCACCCCCTATACGTCGCCTTACGGCTTAAGCAGGGAGCTGTGGTTCTGTTATCCAGTCGCCCGGGCCTGGACCCTGCGGCTGCCCCGTGCTCCACTGGCGTGCAGCTTCACACGTACGCAGCACCCCTTCTTCCAAAGGTACGGGGTCAATTTGCCGAGTTCCTTAACTAGGGATCACTCGTCCACCTTAGTCTCCTCGACCAGCCTACCTGTGTCGGTGTGCGGTACGGGCGTTGCGCGCCTCCCTAGCCGGCCTTTCTTGACTGCACAGGCGCAATTCCGTTGGCGTACCCTCGGAAGGGACGCCTCCCCCTCACCTCTCGGTCTGCGCGGGCGGGGATTTGCCTCCGCTCGCTCCCTACCGGCTTGGACGGCGCTCGTCTCGCCGCGGAACCTGCCCCTCAGCATCCGGCATCAGTCAAACGGCCAGCAACGGTACCGGAGTGTCTACCGGTTGTCCATCGGCTGCACCTCACGGTTACGCCTTAGGCCCGACTAACCCGCCGCGGATCACCCGTGCGGCGGAACCCTCAGGCTTTCGGTGGGGGGGGTTCGCACCCCCCTTCTCTGTTACTCATTCCGGCATTCGCACTCGATAGGCCTCCACGAGGGCTTCCGCTCCCGCTTCGACGGCCTATCGACGCTCCCCTACCACCCCTTGCGGGGTGCGCAGCTTCGGCGGACCGCTTTGCCCCGGTACAGTGTCGGCGCAGCGCTACTCGACCAGTGAGCTGTTACGCACTCTTTAAAGGATGGCTGCTTCTAAGCCAACCTCCTGGCTGTCTGCGCGGCGCCACAACCTTGCCCACTCAGCGGTCACTTGGGGGCCTTAGCTGGCGCTCTGGGTTGTTTCCCTCTTGACGACGGATATTAGCACCCGCCGTCTCACTCGTGGTGTCAGCTGGCCGCATTCGCAGTTTGCCGTCGCTTGGTAAGCGGTGAAGCCCCCGCACAACAACAGCGCTCTACCTCAGCCAGCCGTGCTGCCACGGCTGCACCTCAATGCATTTCGGGGAGAACCAGCTATCTCCGCGTTCGATTGGCATTTCACCCCTACCCACAGGTCATCCGAGCCGTTTGCAACCGACACCGGTGCGGCCCTCCACGTCCTGTTAGGGACGCTTCAGCCTGCCCATGGGTAGCTCACGCGGTTTCGGGTCTACCCCCGGCGACCATGCGCCCTATTCAGACTCGCGTTCGCTATGGCTCCGGCTCAAGCTGCCTTAACCCAGCCACCGAGGGTAACTCGCCGGATCATACTCCAAAAGGCACGCCGGAAGCCCGCGGAGTAACAACTCCGCCTGGGCCGACGACGGCGTGGAAGCACACGGGTTCAGGGTCTGTTTCACTCCCCTCGCCGGGGTGCTTTTCACCGTTCCCTCACGGTACTGTGCGCTATCGGTCACTGCGTGTAGCTTGCCTTGGAGGGTGGTCCCCCCAGCTTCCGCCCAGGTTCTTCGTGCCCGGACGTACTCAGGCCCATCCGCAGGGGGTCGGTCTACCGCTACCCGGCTATCACGGTCTCTGGCGGCGTATTCCAAACGCCTTCGCGTTCAACCTAAGCGCCTGCTGCGCGCAACCAGACGCGCCAGGATGGCCTGCAACCCCGTCGCCGCAACGGCTGGCCCCTTGGCACGGCGACGGTTTGGGCGTCACCCGGTTCGTTCGCCACTACTACGGGTGTAGTTCTCTCTTCCTCCGGCTACTAAGATGTTTCAATTGGCCGGGTGCCCTCCGCGAAAGTGCGGTGACGGCCGCAGCCGTCGGGTTGCCCCATTCGGAGATCGTGGGATCACAGCCTGCTCGCGGCTCCCCCACGCATATCGGTGCGATGCCCCGTCCTTCGTCGGCACGCAGCGCCAAGGCATCCACCGTGTGCTCATCATGTCTTCCCTCCCCGCAGGACGGCGGAGGGGGCAGACGCTGTGGATCCCGGGACGCGTCGCCACGATGGTGACGACCGCCCCTGTGGCGTCAATCATTCCAAAACTACCCAAATGATGCAGTTGGTAAGGTACGACGACAGTGCTTATATTCAGCGTTCCTGTCATTTGTTGTCAGCTCTCTATTTTTAACGAATTTTTATCGTTTCACCGACAACTCCGCTAGTATAGCACTGAGCAGAGGGCTTGTCAAGAGGTTTTTGATCGTTAGGCACCAGGAGTTTATAGGCCGTCAGGTCGGCGGCATATGAGGAAATAGTACGGACCATCATCGTACGACGTTTTATCGTAAAATCG
>JAKSDJ010000825.1 GCA_022360155.1 Chloroflexales bacterium
CTCCATTCGCGCCTATCATCGACCTCTCAGTGCCTGGTTCCACGTTTCTGTAGCTCATGCTCCCTCGTTTCTCCGCTCCGACGTTCCAACACTTCCTTGCCAGATCTGACGCAACTCGTTCGACGTTTTCAAGAGATCGGTTAACCCGCCGCGTGCCACAACGTGTCCATGAGCCAGAACGATGATCCGATCTGCCCGCCGCAGCACCTCACGTCGGTGTGAAACAGCCAGCACGGTCAGTGGGTGAAGGTGAGAGGTCAATGCCTCAGTCTTCCCGATCCCTGTCCCCCGATCCCCGACCCCTGATCCTAGGCGCAGCCGTTCCCACAACACCCGCTCCGTCTCGACATCGAGCGCGCTCGAGAGGTCATCAACGATGAGGAGATTGGATCGGCGTATGAGCATACGTGCTGCTGCCGCGCGCTGGCGCTGCCCACCCGATAGCCGTATGCCCTTCGCACCAACCAGCGTCGCTAGGCCGTCAGACAGCTCGGCTACATCGCGCTCGAACACAGCCAGGTATAGCGCCTGCGTAATCGCCGCCTCATCTGCTGCCAGGCCCAGCAGCAGATTATCACGCAGAGGCGCACTGACTAGCCGGGACGCCTGGGGCGTGTAAGCGCTGCGCGGCGGCACAAAGAACGCTGCCGGGGCGCCCACCCGCATGCCATTCCAGCTCATCGTCCCGGCCTGAGCGGGGAGCAACCCCTGTAGTACGCGCAGCAGTGTGGTTTTGCCGCTGCCAATCCGCCCGGTGATCACCACAAACTCACCCGCTCGAATGAGCAGATCCACGTTCGTAATGCCCCCTCCCGTGTCGGCATATCGGTAGGTCAGGCCTGTCGCCTGCAGTTCGCGCAGCGTATCGCTTGCCGTCGGGCGTGGCTGCTCGACTGTGGGCAGTGGTGGCTGGCGACCGACTAGCGGCTTGAGGGCGAGTGGGGAAGCAGCAACTGCGGCGGTTGGCGTGGCCCCGGGCAACAGGGCTGCCATCCGCTCGAATGAAACCTCGCTCTGACGATAGAACGCCGCCATCGTGCCGAAGAAACCTAGGAAATCGCCAATGAAGCTCAGAAAATAGATGAACAGCGCCACATCGCCCACACTGAGTGTTGCCGCTTCCTGGCCAGCACTCAGCGCAATGACCAGCAGGATCAGCCCGGCGCCGATCTGGACGATGTTTAGGAAGACGGCTTGTATACCTGCGGTTAGAAGTTGGTCGGCGATCATCGCACGCTGGCGAGTCGCGTTGGCCCGGCGGAGATGCTGTAACACCGCCTGCTCGGCCCCAGCCACTTTGATCGCTTGCACCGCACCAAAGATCTCACCTACAGCGCCGGTCACCTGCTCGGTTGCCGCCCGCCCGGCTCGCCGGGTCGTTTTGATTCTGGCTTCCAGTTGGCGCACAATCGCCATAATCGCCAGCAGCGGCAGAAATACCAGCAGCGTAACGGTGACGTTGACGCTCAGGAGCACGCCGAGCGCAATAACGGCAAAGACACCCTGGCACGCCAGTTCGGAGGCGCCAACGACTGTATCTTCAATCTCTTCGACATCATCGCGAAACGTGCTGATCGCCTCGCCAGGTGCGATTGGGCTCCCGTCAGACCGCTGGAGCGCCTCCGCCCCTGGACGAGCAAGCACGCCCTGCAAGAGGTTGTGGTAGAGCAGACTACGGACCACGAAGCGGTACTGCGTTTTGGTAAAGCGGCCCAGCACAATCACCACGATGTTGGCGACGGCAGCCAGCAGGAGCACCATGATCCAGCTGCCGACACCGCGCGTGGTTGCGGCGCCGCCTTCGAGCATCGTAAAGAAGGCCCGCACAATCAGCCCGGTCAGCACGGGGAACAGCCCCATAATCCCCAACCAGAGCAGCGCGTCGAGCGCATAGATCCGGGGCGCGTAGGCGATCAGTCGCCCAAGCAAGCGCCAACTCGCAATCTGTTGGTTCATAGAAAAAACTCCAGGAAACTGCCGCCTTGAGGCGTGCAGAGGAATGGAGCGGCGGCGGCGCGAACGGCGGTCCGCTTCGGATATGAAAGCCGTCATTTGCA
>JAKSDJ010000542.1 GCA_022360155.1 Chloroflexales bacterium
CCGACAGTGTGCAGGTGACAATATCGATATCAGGCGAGATATACAACCCATGGAGCATAAAATCATCGCCCGTGTTGACAACGGCGGTTATCGTTTGGGGTGGAACAACCTGGACTAAACCCTCAAGAAAACGTGCTGCACCAACGCCGCCGGCAAGCATTACAATCATCAGCTCATCCTTGAAACTCAAGCCGCGAAGGATACTGGCGCGACGCCCATACCGGTGATGTCCGCCAGCGGCGCACGCAATCCGCTCCACTGCTGACTCATCGACCGAACCTTTCTTCCGAAGAGAGATATTGTCTTCATGCTACCACAAAGTTGAAAGTTGATTGTGTAACCTGTGCAGTGGCTTAAAGAACCATCTACGGTTCGGTTCGGCGATGCCTATCGAGGCGACGCCTATCGAAGAGAAGGTCTCAAGGTTGATCGGAGGGTTTTCTTGATTGGAGAAGCCTTTTTTTCTTTCAAGGGTCTGCTGGCCGCCGGTATCATCGAGTAACGCGAGCGGAGCGTCTATCGCCTGGCGGCCCGCAAGATCGTGCCATTTCTGGCTATTCTGGCGGCGTATGATCTGGGCAAGGGCGGCAGTGCTGCCGATAGTCCGTCTCTGTAAGCTATCCTTGGCATAGACACGGTTTAAAACCTGATAGACCTGGAATTGGCGCTTTGAGAAGCCTTCCCTAAGATCTGCCAGGTTTTCTTTGAAAAGGATTGATGTTAGCCGACTGTCCGAGCCTGACGCGCTGCTTCGAGCGTATTCTCGATCTGCCTGAAGTGAACCGGCAGATGGTGTTCAGCCAACGGCAGCATCGTTGTTCCTAGAGAAATATAGCTGCCCTTGCGTGAGACCAGCTTCGCTGGCAAGTTGGCGATCAGTGCAACCGTCGCGTCCAGGCTGCGCTGCATTTCCTTCAGCAGATCGGCCACGCCTGGATAAACGCTTGCCACTGCCGTCACGATAGACAACTCATTGCCGGCGAATGTCGTGATCTCTTCGTCCTTGATCAGCGAGGCCATCCAACTCTGCATCTCACGCTCACTGATGATCAGGTGGGCCAGCACCTCACGGATGTTTCATGCTTCGGGGCCAGGCCGATACATGGCATCCTCTTCGCTTACACCGACAAGGATCTGGGTTAGTTCCCCCAAGAGGCGGGTGTAGTTTTGCTGCAACGTTTCAGCCAATGCCTGGGATTGGACTGGTATCACCGGCATCTGGCGCGCCGAGAGGGTCATCGCAGCAGTGCGGCGCTCGCTGCCCCGGTAGAACTCGACTGCGACCGTGTCGCCGGCCTGGCAGCCATCTAAAGCGGTGGCGAGGGTCGGGAAGTCGATTATCGCCTGACCATTTATACTGACGATGACATCGTCTTTTTGTAGACCGGCGGCCTGGGCGCCCATCCCGTCGAGCACGCCGTCGAGCAAAACCCCTTGGCTGATCGCCAGTTGTTTCTGGGCAATTGTCGCCGCGTCGAGCGCACCGCCCGGCGCGATACCTAGCATCGGGCGACGCGATACCCGTAGATCTTCGCCGGTTTCCAACACTGCTTGAAGACACTCCAGCCCGTTCTCCCAGTGACGCTCGATGACAGGGAGCAACTGTGCCCAGACCGAATCGGCGCCGATGCCGGCGTGGGTCAATGTTACTTGTGTTCCGCTATTCTTCGGTTCCAGCGTTATCTGGACCTGTGTTGATTCGGGGTGGGTGCGGCCCCGAACATTGAGGACAATCTGCTTGTTTGGCTCCAATGCGACAAATTCACCGACCATAATATGCGCCGTTATTCCAGGCCAGGTAGAGCGGTCCCTCGGCGCGCAGGTCGAGCCGCGCATCGTCGCAGAACCACTGCCGCAGAGCGGTGGCATTGGTGAAGGATCGATAGACGGCATCGGCGGGGGCGGCGATGCTACGGATGAAGGTAAGCATGTCCGAATGCATACAGCTTCTCCTTGAGTGTGACCAACTGGTCAAACGATAGAATGGACAACAAATGGGAGGGTAACGCAGGCAGTTAAGTGTAGCATGCATGTTCGTAAGCTGCAAGGTGTCTATCGCCTAAAATAGGGCCGCGTCAACGATCTGCAATCGAACGCAGATCATGCAAATGGGTGCAGATTCGCCGTAGATAGCTTCAGATGACAGGTCTATTGATAGAGAAGTGATTGTGGTGCAACGGCTTTCTGAAAACGTGTAGTTGTGTCATCTGTGTCATCTGTGGATGATCGCACTCTACAGCCATGTGGCCGTGCAATAGCGCACGCCAATTGCCACAGATACGCGGCGATTGGCGCCAATCGGCATCTATCTGCTTCATCGGCGCACTATTGCAGGACTGTGGCGGGGTCTACGTCCGATGCGCGCCTAGCGCCCCGACCGTTCGCGCCCATAGGCCACGATCTCGTCGAGAAAGCGCGAGGGCTTGAGCGTCTGCCCGCGGTTGCGCCCCGCCGCCCACGATAGGTAGAGCCGTTCGCCTGCGCGGGTCAGCGCCACATAGCAGAGCCGCCGCTCCTCCTCAACCCCGTCCGGCGTGACGAGGCTGCGTTCGTGGGGCAGAGTTCCCTCCTCCAAACCGGTTACAAAGACCACCGGCCATTCCAAACCTTTAGCAGCGTGGATGGTCAAAAGTTGTACCTGGTCGCGCTCATCTTCTTTCTCATCGGCGCTGGTCATGAGGGCCACCTCCTGAAGAAAGCTGCTCAGGCCGCTGTGCTCACCCGCTGCCGCCATCAGTTCTTGGAGGTGCGCTCGTGCGTCGGGCAGATCGTCGGGTTCGAGCCGCTGGGTCAGGCTCGCCATATAGCCGCTCTGCTCCAGTACGTCGGCCAACAGGTTATCGGGGGACATCGTTCCATCAGCGAAACGACGCCAGCGCGCCAGCAAGCTGGCTAGGCGGCGCGCCCCGTCGGCGGCTTTGACTGTAAGCGAGGCAAGCGCTTCAGGGCGGAACAGCGCCTCAGAGAGTGGCAAGCCATTCTGAGCTGCGAATGCCGCCAATGTAGCAAGCGACTGCGCTCCCAGGCCACGGGCTGGGACATTAGCGATCCGGGTCAGGCTCAGGTTGTCCGCCGGATTAGCAACAGCGCGCAAGTAGGCCATCGCATCGCGTACCACCGCCCGGTCGTAGAAGCTGACGCTGCCGCGCACCTTGTACGGGATACGCGCGTGGCGCAGCGCTGTCTCCAGCGGGCGGCTCATATGGCGGGTCCGGTAGAGCAGCGCAAACTCGCGGAAGCGCCGCCCTTTCCGCGCCAGCTCATTGATGCTTCGTGCAATCTGCTCGGCCTCATCGCGGCCATCTTTCGCATCGACGATCAGCAGGCAGCGCTCATTCGACAGCGCTGTTGCCGCAGCGTGCAGGGCCATAGGCGGCACCGCTTTGCTGTGGCGGATGACCGCGTAGGCCGCGTCGAGGATGGATTGGCGACTGCGATAATTCGTGGCCAGTTCGATCACCTGTGCCATAGGAAAATCTTGATTGAAGCGAGCAATGATGCTATGGTCGGCATTCCGGAACCCATAGATGGACTGCATCCCGTCGCCGACCACGAAGAGCGAGCGTGGGCGATCCGCTCCCGGTCGCGAGAGTAGTTCGATCAGGGCGTGTTGACCTGGATCGGTGTCTTGATACTCGTCCACTAGCAGGTGCCGCCAGCGCTGTTGGTACTGCGCGAGCACATCGGGGTGGTCGATCAGGAGTTGATGGGCGAGGCGAATCAGATCGTCGAAGTCAAGCGCATTGGCTCGCTCCAGCGCGCGCTGGTAACGGCGATAACATCCGGCTACAAAACGCTCGACCGGGTCGGTGGCGAAGCGAGCCATCAGTTTGGGGTCGAGCAGGCGGCTCTTGGCCCGCGAGATACGGCGCAACACCTCGTTCGGTTCCAGCAGCATTGGCGGGCGCTCGGTGGCGGCGTCGAGGGCTTCGGCAGCCAGTTGCAATTGCTCGTCGGCGGCGTAGATCGTAAAATCGCCGGTGTAGTTGCTGATCCGCCCGGCGATCTCGGCGCGGAGCAACGTGGCGCAGATTGCGTGGAATGTGCCGCTGGTCAGTCCGCGAGTTCGGCTGCCGAGCAGGCTGCGCACGCGCTCACGCACCTCCTTCGCGGCCTTATTGGTAAAGGTTAGAGATAGGATGTTCGCTGGCGCGACGCCGCCATGCTCGATCAGGTAGGCAATGCGTAACGTCAGCACGCGGGTCTTGCCGCTGCCCGCACCAGCTCGCACCAGCACGGGCCCGATGGGCGTGGTGACGGCGGCGCGCTGCTCGGGGTTGAGTGAGTTCAGAAAGTTCATGGTTGTTTTCTACTTGGCACTTGTGCTACGACCAAATCTCCAGCAGCATACCATAACTGTGTCTTCTACGTTGTCATAATCCTATTACTACAACGAGCCATGTCATGCTGAACGACGTGAAGAATCTCGTTGCCAAAGGTTGCAAGACCCTTCGCTTCACTCAGGGTGACATCGATAGATCCCGTTCCGATGCGGTGCAGGATGAAGTCTCGTTGTAGTAC
>JAKSDJ010000188.1 GCA_022360155.1 Chloroflexales bacterium
CTAGATCATTGCGGACATAAACCATCCTCCCTCAATGCAAAACTGTTTCTGCCGACGTCGTTGTCTCAGCCGCCTCGGCTGAAGGGTGGGCGTAGCATTGTGGCAGCGGCTGCCGCTTACCCGATTTAATGCTTGCGATTTGATCTTGGAGATTACGGCGGAAAATGAGACTGGTCACCAGATTGATCAGCTTGTTCTGATTGAAGAATACCCGCTTCACAATCGTATCCCAGGAGTACATGTTCAGGAAGTGGTTCATATAGCGCATTTGATACTCCATCGGATCGTACTGATCGCATTTGACCACCAGGTTATGCGCGGTGTATTTGTCCCAGTCTTCGTCGACGATCAGCCCCTGCTCCTTGTAGTCCTTGTAGAGCTGGGTGCCAGGATAGGGCGTGATGATCGAGTAGATCGGCATCATAATATGGTTCGCACGAACGAATTTCTCGGTCGCCTCCATATCATCGAAGGTGTCGACGGCGGGGTTGGTGAGGAAGTTGCCCTGGATGTTGAGCCCAGCCTGACGACAACCCTTGATGATGCGCGCATAATCGCTCGCTAGGTTAATGCGTCCCTTGTTGTACAGCTTGAGCGTTTCCTGGTTGATCGACTCGAAGCCGACCAGTCCCATCACGCAACCAGCTTTCACCAGTAGTTTGACGGTCTTGGCATCGTCGAGGAACTTCAGGCTGATGAAGCTGCTGAACTTGATGTCACACTCGGCCAGGATCTCAAGAATCTCCCACAGACGTTGCTTGTTGACGCCCAGATTTTCGTCGGTAAACATGAACCAAGGCGTTTTACCATACTTGGTCTCTTGGAACCAGACGCGCTTGGCGTCGACGATCTGCTGCCGGATCGTTTCGGCGGATTGAATGCGATACAGCCGCCCAGTAAAATTAGGAGTGACGCAAAATGAACATGTGTAAGGGCAGCCCCGCGTCATGTAGATCGGAATGGACTTACGGGCGTCAACCTTCTCGCGCCGGCTCGCGTTGAAGATGCGCTCATAGTCGATCACCGGCACTTCGGTGACGGGCGGAAAGTCGTTGGCATCATAGTAAGGCTTGAGCGTACCGTCGGCCAGATCTTGCAAGAGCAGAGCCCAGAGATTCTCAGCTTCTCCCACAACGACCGTGTCGCAATGCCGGATAGCTTCTTCGTAGTTGAACGAGACGTGAACGCCGCCCAGCACCACCTTCGTCCCTCGTCGGCGAAACTCATCAGCAATATCGTAGGCGCGGTAGACGTTCATCGTTCGAGTAGTAATGCCGACAAGATCGTAGTTGCCATCGAAGTTGATTGGATCATCGAACAGCTCATCGACCAGTTCGATCTGGTGTTGCGGGGGAGTGATGCTGACCAGAATACCAGCTGCCATCGAGAACAGCGCTTTCTGGCTGCTATCTTCCTCTTTCTTCCCCTTGGGGGTGATGAAGAGGATCTTCAGCGGGCGAATGGTGCGCGGATCGCGCGGAAGCGTCTGCATCGCCACTATCGCCTCGCTGGAATGACCGTTCCCGTCTTGGGTCAACTCGAAGGAGAGTTTAATCGGTCGAGTGGTCGTGGGCACACTCATAGCTATCTCCTTTTAAAGCACTCGCCTGGCTGGAAAGTAAAGATGAAGTATATGGAAGTTGGGAATAACTACCGGCGATTATACAACAGGCTGGCATATATGTCTAGATAGTTTCGCATGATGTAACTTATCTTACTCCAGCGTTGACCGATACCACGCCTCAATCCCTTTTTTCATCAGCTCTGCCGTTTTCCCAAAGACGGGCACGCCCAGTGGATCGCCTATTGCCTCGCCCGGGCCAAGCGACACGACTTCGCCCAGCTTCAATGGCTCATAGGTGCGCGGCGCGATGCCCTCGATCTCGGAGGCCAGCGTGTCGGCCAGGTGGGTTCCCTGGCGCATAGCATAGCTGGCGGTGGCTGGTACTGTGCCGTCTGCCGGATCGGGAACATTGGCGCAATCGCCAGCCGCAAAGATCAACGCCTGGTCGCGCACCCGCAGATAGCGATCGACGAAGGCCCGTCCGCTCGCGTCGACCGGCAACCCCGACTCAGCCAACAGTGCCGGGGCGCGGATGCCGCCCGCCCAGATGATCGTGCCGGCGCGCAACACGCGATCCCCGCTGACATAGAGTCCCCTCGGTTCAACCCGCTCGACCGGCGTGTCCAGGTAGATGCTCACGCCGCGCCGATCGAGGATGCGCTCGGCGTTGCGCGTCGCCCACGAGCCAAACTGTTTGAGCAGGAACTTGCTGCGGTCGAGGAGGGCAATCCGCACCTCTTGCCGGGGAACATCAAACTCCTGGCAGAGGTCGGGCGCCCAGGCCGCCAATTCGCCGGCGAGCTGACAGCCGGTATACCCGCCGCCGACAAGGGCAAACGTCAGTAACGTACGTTGCTCGGCAGGGTCGGCAGTTTTGGCGGCGGCGGCGAAACGAGCGACGATGTGGTTGCGCAGGCGTAGCGCTTCGTCGAAGGTGCGCAGAGGGAAGGTGTGTTCGCGTGCGCCTGGTACGCCGCCATAGTTGGTTTCGGCCCCCAGAGCGATAACCAGCCGATCATAGTCGAGGGTTTGTCCATCCTGCAGAACAACCTGGCGTTGCAGCGGCTTGATCTGGGCGGCGCATCCCTGGCGAATCTGCACCGCACGCTGTTGCATAATCTTGTTGAGCGGAACGATGGCTTCGTCGGTTTGGATTGCTGCGGTGGCCGTTAGGTGCAAGAGTTGAACGATTTGGTGGTACGAATTCTGGTCTACGAGCGTTATTTGCGCCAGGTCGGGCTGGTTGCGCACCAAGTTATCGAGTTCGATGGCAGTGTGCAATCCAGCATACCCAGCGCCAAGGATGAGTATATGCATAGGAATTCTATCTCGCCAAGAGCCGTGGTGAAACGACAAAGTAGCGACTCAGCGCTCACCACTGCACCAAATCACTGCTGTGCAGCATGTCATACAAACGTGATCGCGTCCCGATGAGGAACCTTATGCACCGCACACCGCAGGCATGAGCATGGCCGCTTGGCGCTCGGCCCAATGGGAATGAGCCGCTGATACACGCTGACAATGAGCGACCGGCCCGTCGCCCCTACACGCCGCAATCACGCGTCGATCTATCAACTATCGAGTCTTTTCGTGTTAGACGCCATGCGCGGCGCATACATCGCCGGGATGAAAACAGATTATCGGCTATTTTCGTGTTAGGCTATGTTCCTGACTATGACTGGTTGGCTGGGAGGTGTAGTAATCGTGACAGTATTGCTCCAGTGTGGTCATGTGATCGAGCCCGAGAATGCGGCTGGTTTCTGTCATGTCGCATGACATCTCATCGTAGCTGAATTCGAGCAATTCCATGATTCCCGGCGCCGAGGGATTGATTGGCCGCAACAACTCACCGAGCGCCCACATCAACCCTGGTGGCAAATGCAACGCGCGGATTGATTTGCCCCGGGTCCGCGCCCAGATTTCGACCATCTCGTCGAAGGTCAAGCGCTCGGGGCCGCCCAACTCGAAGGTGCGATTGATCGCGTTCGGGTTATTGAGGGCCTTGATGAAGGCGCGGATCACGTCGTCCGCTGCCAGCATTTGGGTTCGTTTCGGCCCAAACCCTACAATTGGAAAGAAGCCAAGCTTTTCGACAATTGGCTCGCCGCGCTGCACAACTTCATAGAATAAGCCGCAGGGTCGGAAGATCGTATAAGGTACTCCGCTCTGGCGAATCTCCTCTTCAGCCATCAGTTTGGCCCAGCAGAACTTGTACCCAAGCGGATTCTTGGGAAAGAGCGTACTAGTAAAGATATATTGGCGCACCCCGGCAGCCCTGGCTGCATAGAGCAGATTGATTGGCCCTTGATATTCGGCGATTCGGCGCGATTCGGGCCGACGATCGGCGCCAGCGCTGGTACAACAGATGACATGGGTCGCGCCGCGACATCCGATTTCGAGGCTGCCCCTATCGCGGATATCGCCGCCGATCAACTCAGCGCCGAGTTCGCGCAGGGGTGAGGCCTTTGCAACCGATCCAGGGCGCACCAAAACTCGCACCGGCTTGCCCTGGTTGCGCAGCGTTTGCACCAAGGTCTGGCCCAGCGCACCGGTACCGCCAACGATGAAGATCATAATCCTACTCCAAACGATGAACGATGAACCACTGCCGGCCAGCGTTCATCGTTCGTCGCCCATCGTTTGGTATTACGCTTTCTCAACCCACTCGTCGACTTTGGAAGCAGCTTTTTCAGCCGATTCGCCGGCTTGGCGCGAAGCCCGATTGAGACTGGCGGTAAACTCCTCGGTAGCCCGCGCCAGACGTTCGGTGAAGTTGCGGGCTCGTTCGGTCAGACCTGGCCCTGAGGCTGAACCGCCGTTTGAGCCGCCTTCATAGATCTCGTCGACGACTCGAATCGAAACATCGGCGAGTTCCTTGGGCAATGCGACAACGGCGCGGGCTACCTCGGCCATAGCCCGGCGGACCCGCCGGCGCGAATCACGCGGCAACACGACCAATGGGACTGAAGCCAAGCTCAATCCAAGCCTCGATGCGCCCCCAACAAAAGCCGCTGTCAATTCAAAAAGACCCTCGCGCTCTTGCCGAGGAACGCTCCGTACCTGCACGTTTTGTTCACTCATTGGAAAACTCCTCTCAGCGGCGTAGCGGTCGGATAGCACACAATCCAGCCCTACGCCGCAACCTGATCATGATCAAGCTTTTCTTCCAGCCGTCGACGCAGGTTTCATTTCGTCGCGCGGCGCATGATGGCCTGTTGGCGTCGAGTCGGCATCGCGCGCCCAGTCTTCAATCGCCTCGCCAGCGACCTCGGCGAAGTCGCGTGGGAGCGAGGCAAAGGCGTACATCAACTCGCGGGTCGCGTTGCGCATGTGCTGGCGCGACTCGCGGGGCAACAGCGCAAAAGGCAATGTTGCGACTGAGAAGCCCAAGCGAAAGACACCACCGGCAAATTCGGTCGCCGACTCCAGAAAACTGTCGCTACGCTGGGTTGTAACGTTACGAACACGCACCTCACCTTGGGGTTCTGACATGGTAAGCCTCCTCTTCCGATTGTAGATTCCGGATGGGCGGTTTTGGATATATCCTACGCGCCAGAATAAACGCAAAACCAAAACCGCTACCCAAAGTATCCTCCAACCACAAAAGCTGATATGAACTGAATGAGTACAATAAACGGGTTGCTTGCCAGCATGTAGCGCAAGAAATTTTTATGTGACGGATCGCGGTACAACTTGACCTGGTTATAGATTGGCACGACTATCGCAACCAGGACAAAGCCTGCAACCCAGGGATGGCCCCACAGATAAGCCAGCACCATCAGCACGATCTCGAAAAAATTGATCACTGCGAAGGAGACGAGCAGCGCTTTTCTCACCCCCAGCTTAACGGTGAGCGACTGCAATCCATGCAGACGATCACCCTCGATGCTTTTAATGTCATTGAGGAAGAGCAGCCCTGCGGCCAGTCCGCCATTGATACAGGCCGTGACGGCGCTCTCCCAGGTGAGTGGTGCAAAGATCACATGCCCGGCCAGCCAACTCATGCTCACGTATCCTAGGCCCACCGAAGGCGCGCCAAGCCAAAAGTGTTTCTTCAGCTTGATCGGCGGAACGCTATAGATCGCCGCCAGCACCAACCCCAGCGCTGCCAATAGAGTGACCAACGGGTTGGCAAAAACCAGCGAAACCAACAACGTTGCCACTGCCAGCCCGATCCAATTGAGTTTCGCTTCTAGCAGCGTCACTCGCCCTGATGGAATGGGACGTTCTGGATCGTTGATGACGTCCAGGTCACGGTCGAAATAGTCGTTAATGCTTTGGCTGAACCCCGTCCCCAGCGGCCCGGTCATCAATGCCCCCAACGCCACCAGCGCCCAATCCCGAAACTCGATCGGGTTAAAGCCGGCTGTGCGGCCCGATGCTAGTGCGCCACAGAGACAGATCAACACTGGTGAGTTCCAGGTAACCGGATCGGCTAACTCGATATGAGCCCAGAGCCGTTTCGCGAGCGAGACCGTCTGTTTCGTTTGCAAGAGTTCGATGTCGTTCACGTGCATCCTAGATAAACAGTTTGGCGAGCAATCCAATGAAACTAGTTCGTGTGTTCCTCACTACATCAAGACGCGACCCCAGGATGGCAAGGCCTTGGCATCGCCATACCAGGGCTTTCCGTGGAATGGCGAATGATATAACTGCGGAACTGCCAAGTACTCTGCCCCATGCAGCGCCGCACTCAACAGCGATGTCACCCCGTCACCCCAATCGGCGGCATGCTGGGGGCCAGCAACCATTGCATAGCTGTCCCGCGCCATCCGTTCCAGAAATGTCCCTTTTGATCGTCCTTGCAGGGCGCATCCCACGACCGACACATAGCGTACATCGCGATAAAACGCCCCCGGATAGATTTCGTTGACAAAGCCGTACAGCTTGAGCGTCCAACGTTCCAAACTTGTATGCGGCGTCCCCAGCGTGACCAAGCGCTCAACATAACGCCGCCCGTTATAGCATTCACCCAGGTAGGGTTGTTCACCCAGATAAATGCGTGCTGCTGTGCCGCCGACGCTATAGGCGAGCATCGTCAGCTTATCGGCCCCGGTCGCCTCAAGCGCTTGCTGCACCGTTGCACGCACTCGGTTGAGCACAGGCCGAAAGTCATAGTCACGCGTGAACGCCCAGCGTAAGCGACCAATCGGCACAGTAAAAACCCGATAGCTATAGGGCGGACGCGCCAGCGCCGCAACAAGCGCCCGAAAATCGGAAGGCTGGGTTAGATACCCGCCAATCAGTACAAGTGGACGATGCATAGCTATTGTTGCAAGAACTACAAACAAACCTCGAAGCAACACAAACGCCGAACGTTCATGATCAGCTTTGCAGTTGTAGTTCTTGGTCCACACTGATCCCCTGTTTCTGATTCTCAGCGCCGCTGTTGTCGAACCATTCGGCGACAATGTCCGCTGCGCCATACCAACTACGTGACGCATTGTAGGGCGCGTGACGAACCCCGCGCAGGATAAGATTATCTGCACCAGTCAGGTAGGCGCTGCGCGACGGAATGACGCCATCGCCAATCTCGCTGCCATTGCCACAGACTAGTTCATACGAGCGGAATGCCACGATCTCCTCTGGTCTGCCCCAGCGTCGCCCATGCACCGTTTCGCCGACGACGGAGCAGTACGCAACTTGCGGATAATAGGCGCCGGGGTACGCTTCTTGAACGAAGGCCCCAAACTGCGCGACAAAGATCTCGGTGGTTGCGTGAGCCGTGCCCAGCGTCGTTAAGTGATCGACGTAACGTTTTCCATCGTAGACAACACCTTGGCAGGGTACATCGCCCAGATAAGCGCGGGCCAAACGTCCCCCCGCGCTATGACCAATCAGGTCGACTTTCGGGGCGCCGGTTTCCGTCAACGCCAGCTCGACCGTACGCGCTATGATATCCATCACCACGCGAAAATCGGGATCACGCAGGCTCGCCCAGGTCCAGCGATTGATATCGGTAACGTAGACTACCCGGCCATATGGGAATGAAGCCAATACGTTGGCCATGCCCAGGTAGTCCGTTGGAGACGAGAGCCATCCCCCGATAATAACAACAGGTCGAGACATGAATACCTCTGTATGCACGACAAGATGACATTGCAGCGTTGGAAGAACGTGCGAATCTGCTATCTATCGCTCCATAGCCTATGCTTTTGATTTCTTCTTTTTAGTACTCGAATCGTCCTTGGCAGCGGGTTTGGCAGGAGCAGGCTGGCTTGCGCTGGGGGCATTCGGTTTGCTTGAAGCGTCAGGAGTACTCGGGCTTGCGCTTGGTTCAGTTGAAGCGGCGGGCTTATTCTTGTTTTCGACCCGCTCGATGGGTATCCGGGTTGGAGCGCCTGTCGACGCCGCATGCTTCTCACTTGGGAACAAATTGCCAAAGGCCTTGGTTATCTCTTCGGTTTGGAAGCGAATGGTCCTGCCATATAAGTCAAACACATCGGTCGTTGTTTGGCGAAGTTGGCGGGTGAACGCTTCAAGGCCCTGTGGCGGCATAGCGCCGCGCAAGTAGCCGCGCAGCATATAGGTGAATGGTTGGACATACCCCTGTGTCTGGATTGGCTGGGAAGATGTAGGCGATGGCGTCTTGGTCTCCCCATTGCCGCTGCCGCGTGGTTCGCCGCGACTTGGCGGCTTCGCTGCGGATGCTTGCGAACTGCCAAATATCATTTTACCGCTTCCCTCGACCGAAGGCGGACGGTAGTCGGCTTTCTCGCTGCCGCGCGGCTCGCCTTTACTTGGCGGCTTCGCTGCGGATGCTTGCGAACTGCCAAATATCATTTTACCGCTTCCCTCGACCGAAGGCGGACGGTAGTCGGCTTTCCTGCCGCCGAAGCTAGCAGAAGAAGTAGATTGATAAGAGGCGGAACTGGCCGGTGTGCTGGATTTGGCAGGCGGCGCGCTAGGGCGCGGCGTCGGCGCTGCGGCAATGTATCTGGCGAGCGGTGCGCTGGGGCGCGCCGGCGCACTTCGCTCGTAGCGCTGCGGTTCGGTATATTCCAGTCCAAGCCATCGGCGCACCGGCCCCGGAATCCAGTTGGTTGTGCTCTGGGCGACCTGGCCCGACGTCGTTGGCGCATAGGACGGTCGCTGGAATGTGTCTTCCAAGCCAAAGAAGCCGCGCAAGAAGCCTGGCACCCAGCCCACTGTTGAACGTTTTATGCTTTCACGATCTCTCGTTGCCATGAGCGTACCCTCTCTCTACATGCAAGGCCCGTTATGTATCTATCGAGTATATCTACGCTCGCTTGCTGACGGCGAGCGATGATCTCAGCTAAATGCCAGGCGGCGGCGATTGCACACCAGCGGCTCAAAACAGAACTTAATAATCCGCTCCAGGTCGTCATCAGGGTAACGCTGATCGAGTGTTGCAACGGCATCGAGCACGTGCAGCAGTTGTTCGAGTTTCGTCTCGGTGCGACAACGCACGAGGTTGCGAATGAGGATACGGCGATAGTCCAGGCTGTAACGCAACGAACAAGCGGCCAGCGTATTGAGCAGCGTTTCGCGCACTTCGACTTGTTTGCTGTAACGCCGAATCCAGCGATCCAAGCCGAGGCCGTACTCCTGATCTAGATAGTAGTTGACCAGATCAGACAGACCAACACCGTTGTCCAAAACGGACAATTCAGCCCAGCGACGCTGGAATGACAGGCTATCGAAGGCGCGTAACTCGCAGAGCTGATCGACCAGATTGCTTGCGGTGTAATACGGCTCGCGCTCGAAACTGCGCACCAGTTTCGCCTCGCGTTCCGCCAACAACGCCAACGCCTCACGGATAATATTATCGCTGTCATCGTAGCCGCCGCTACGCAGATGCATCTCGTGGGCCAGTTCGTGCAGGGCGATGCCAATCGTCGCTTGTTCGTTCCATCGACCCAGTGTAACCGACGCGCCGTGCGCAGGCGTAAAGCTGCCACTATCACCGCCCCAGCGATTGCCCGAACGAACGCTATCCAGCACCTCGAAGGCAAGACGTTGGTTCAGTATATCGGGCGTTAGGTCACGACCCCACATTTTGGTCGCTAGTTTACGCACTTGCTGGGCCAGACGCGCCGGTTGGTAGTGCTGCTCGCCAATGGTGAGCGTCTGCTTTCCGGTTTGTTCCATATCGATTGTCGCGTTTTGGCCGTTGACGCGCAGGAAAAGATACATAGGGCAACCTCATTGCGAATGAAAGATTAGGTGATTAAGGTATGAAAGTTTCGCGTTTTACGTTTTACGTATTGCGCTTGACCCCTTGCAAATACATACGCAAAATCTGGATGACCTGTTCTGGTAACTCAAAGAGCACAAGATGACCACACTTAGGGATTTCAAAATAGATCCCATTATGGGCAAGTTCGATCAGTTTGCGCCCCCCGCTTGGGCGCATAATTGTGTCGTTTGCACCGGCAACCAATAGCACCGGCTGTGTTAGGGTCGCCATCTGGGCCGGCACCGCCTCCAGAATGGACTTTTGGGACAACTGGTTGGCCGAGACACGGACCGCTTCCGGGTCGCAGCAGCGCAAACTCAAGGTGCCTAACAAGATATCGCTGACTGGCGGCGTATGCTTAGCCAGCACTAAGCGTGCGTAGACGAATGGTATCAACCACCAATTCCGTCGCTCAATCGGGCGCAACACCGTATTGAAAACAAAGTCGAGAACTTTGGGAATCAGGTTCGATGCAAATTTGTTGTAGGGGAGTAGGCTGAAGTTGAAAAATGACAGGCTGCGCACCTGTTCCGACGCAAGCGCTGCATAATGCAAAGCTACAAAAGCCCCCAGTGAGAAGGCGGCAATATGGTGCGCTGGCAGGTGCAACGCCTGCCCCAGCGCTTTCAGATCTGCGCTAAAGCCCTCGACTGTATAATTCCGCTGCGGGTCACTATCCGAGAAACCATGCCCTTTCAAATCATAGAGGATCACCCGATAACCCGCCGCCGCCAGCGGTTCGACGATATGATGCCACCAGAATGAGGAACAGTCCCAGCCATGCACCAAGATTAGCGGTTCGCCATCCAGCGGTCCCACATCCTGATAGTGGTGGACGACCCCATTCAGTTCGATGAAACGCGCCCGCTTGAGCAGCGCCAATTCGGTGGTGCGTCGCTGTCGCTCACGCTTACTCAGTTTGCCGGCGAGGGCGTTCTCGACCTCAGCCAGAAAGGTTTGGTATTTTGCGGTTGGCTGCACTTCGGAGCGATGCATAATGAACGAGGAAGGCTGCATGCCAAGTTCGAGACTCTTCTCTTTCATAAGCCCTTCCTTTCAATTCGCTCACAACACGCTCATTCCGCCACTAGGCGCATCCACGCCGGTTTATTCAACCCATAAACGCAGGGTGTCGCAATCAACTCTGGCGCGGAGTTTCCCGCCGCTCACCAAGCCGGGCAATAACACGTGGCGCCGAAACTGCCCCATCCGCACTACTACTTCCTCGTTAATGACTGCGATATCGAGGTTGCGACCATCCAGAAACGGTATGGATAAGCGCAATTCGGCTTGATTAGTTGCGGGTGTTTGCTCGGGTGGCCACGCTAAACCCTGATCCCGTTTTCCGTAGAGCGCTGCACCTCGTTCGGCCCACCCAGACAGGCTGGTCGGCGACTGGGCTAGTTCATCAACCAACAATGGCGGGCGCATGTCAGTTATTTCGGTTCCAAATTGCTTCCTAGTCTCTGCATCAATTGCGCTCTCTTCGCCGCGCACTAGGATGGTATCTACTTTTAACCCATACAACCCTAGACCGCTCAGTACATTGCGGAGAGAAGGCAGTATTATATCTTCGGCATCAAAAACCAACCGTACACGTGAACCGCTAGTAACATCGATTTTGGCGCGTTGCTCCTCCAACAAGATCCGCATTTCTTGCAACGGTGCAACCGAGTTCGGGGCGATAATCGCCGCCGGGATCAACGCCATTTCTTGCGAGCTCCGTGATCGCCCCGATCCCCGGTCCAGCCCAAAGATTAGCCGTACGACCCAGCGGATCGTATCGGGCAGAGCCAAGACCCGTAGCAAGTTATCGATCGCTGGCCCATCGAAAACCGCCAGATCGAAACGCTTACTCGAAATCGCGCGATTAGCGATCAGGAGCGCACTAAACTCATCCATGCCCGGAAAGCTGGGCAGATCGTCGCTGCCAATCTCGCGCAGGCGCCCCGCCAGACCGCCACGCAGCCCTGGTCGAAAGGCATCCCAGTGCTGGCCAATTTCGTCAATCGATGCGGTTTCCATCGCGGCCAGATTAGGCTCCAACTCAAGCGGATGCGAACCCAATGACCGGCCAATCAACGCCCCCAGGCGATGACTCGGCCCAATACCGACAATCAGCACCCGTAAGCCGGTCTGTGCAGCGTGACACGCTGTTGATAGTGCTGCAGCCGTTTGAAGCGACGTCCCTTGACCCGCAATGAGTAAAATGCGCATACGCTTAGGCGGCCTCAACCTGTACTTCGTCGGGAGTGTCTTCGATGTAGCTCACTTCGCCTTCTCGAAACTCCAAGCGCAATACACCATCGTCATAGCGATGGTTGCCTAAGGTACAATCATAGAGAATGCGCGGCAGTGAAATACAGCGTTGCAGTCGCCCAATCGTCACCGTTAGATCTGCTCCATCGCGTTCCAATTCAACGATATCGCTTTCGACGAATGGGAGCCGGAGGCACAACTCATACAGGCCCGGCTCGTTGTCATCATTCCATTGTTCTAGCCAGATAGGGCGTTCATCATAGAGCAGCGCCCCAGGATCACAGTCGCCAAACGTCGCCTGTGCAACCGCACAGAGCCGTTCGACGCCGATAGGTTCGCCATTTTGCAGCACCGTTTTGAACAACGGCGTTGGTGCAAAGCTCGCCTCAATCTCATCGATATAACCCTGTTGCAGGTTGACCCAGTAGTCGAAATAAGGCCCCAAATCAGCCCGGTGCGGCAGGATCTTATTGATCATCACCGCGTCCAGCAAAAGCCCATAGAGATTGAGGAAGGTATAGGCGCGCCGGGTCTCCAGCAAGGGCAGCTTCTCCGGATTCAATACCAGCCGGATCGACACCTGTTGGCTCAATAAGAAGCCTGCCAGTTGTTCCATTCGATCCAGGAGCGTACCGACTTCGCTGAAAAAGCTGTCATCGGGCAGATCGCGGCGGAACGGCCGAGCCATATTGGTCAGACCGCGATAAACGCGGAAGAATTTTTTGCCCGCATTGCCGCCAATGATCATTTCCGGGTAGGCGAGGAGGCGCAGGGTATTGCCGGTAGGAGCGGTGTCGAGCACAATCGCTTCCCAGCGCCCGCTCTGCGCTTCAGTCATGACCCGTTGGAGGGCCAGGATCTCGTCCAGTCCAGGCTGATTCGCCAACTCCGCCGCAGTCGAGCGCTCGATGCCGCGGTTGCTATATGTGCTGGCGATGAATTGTTGGAAGCCGCCGAGATTACGCCGCCACTCGTAGATGGTGTCGATTTCCAGGCCATATAAACCTGGCGACAACGCGATTGGCCGATCACGGCTTATGTCCATCCCTAAAACATCGGCCAGCGAATGGGCCGGGTCACTCGAAACGACCAAGGTGCGCCGGCCGCTCTGCGCGAGCACTGCTGCAGTTGCCGCCGAAAGGGTTGTTTTACCAGTGCCACCTTTGCCAGAGTAGATGATAACTCGTGTCATAAATCGCTTCTAGCATTCCGGCATGGTTTCTAGATGGCCATTGCAGCGATGCAGTTGAGAACAATGAGCTTGCGATGGCGCTTTGACCAATGCCCTAGGGCTCGATACGCTTGACATTAAGCTGGCGATCCGTATGATCAGCTTCGTTTTGCGTCGAGACCAGCGTAAGTGCTTATTCCTCACCAGTACGATTGATCACCATCCGGCGAATCGGTATTCGCGGCGGCGATTCTGGCTCCTGAGCGGTCGAATCATCTGTATTCGTATCGCGATGCGCGCCATTCCCATTGGCTGGCGGTTCGCGGCGGCGCAGGCTAATCTGGCGTCGAGTCGTCTTGGTGTCCTGCTCCTTGGCGTTGTCTCGCTGTGCGATTGAGTCCGTCCCGTCGTTGTGCAGGGCGGCGCTTCCGTTGGCGGCGGCTGGCGCGACGGTGCGCCGCAAACTGATTTGGCGACGCACCGTCGCGCTGGCTTGCACTGCCGGACGGGGCGATTCTGGCTCTGTTTCGATGCGAATGTCATCGCCACGCGATTGGGCGGCTTCCGGCGCTCGCTCAGTCGAGGCGGTCGCCCCACGTTGGCGTATCGCGGAACGCACCTGAATACGGCGCGCTGATGCAGTTTCTTCTGTCGAATCAGGCGAATCAAGCGGTTCGCTAAAACGGAGGACAGCGCGCACCATCGGCGCGACCGGCGCTAGCGGCCCCTGCTTATCCTGCTGCTGATCGATAGCATGGCGCAGACCGGCAATCGCATTACGACGCACCCGCGGATCTTGCATGCCATCCATCAACTCGTTGGCGCCATCCATAACCTGTTGCGCCCGGTTGATCACGCGATTGAGCCGGCGAGGCACTTCCAGCATCAGCCGCAATCCACGGCTGAAGCCATAGATTGTTGGTTGATCGGAGGTTGCTGGCATTGCACTCGATGGAAAGCCAGAAACACTCCGGGCTATACGCGGCGGCGGGTTGCCTCCGCGCTCACTCTCGTAGGCTGAGATCAGACTCTCCGGGTTATCGGCTGACGCGAGCGTCTGGTCCTTGTCTTTCTTGCCTAATTGCCACCAACGCCGCTTCGCTGGCTCCTCTCGCATAATGGACTCAGCGGGCGACGGTACTGCCAGCATGGGATCGGGTTGCTCGGGGGGCGGGAATGCCTCAAGAAACGCTGCCAACAACGCTTCGCCGGTTAGCCCTTCCACAGCCTGATCGCCAATCCAGCCGATCATATTGGCCATTGCGCTGACATCATCGACGGGCATATAGTCAAGGGTGTTAACCAGAATCCGTTCCCCTGTCCCGCCAGTCGTAGGATCAGAGCCCTTGACAGTGATCCGGCGAGTTCGCGGAGCGACAGGCGGCAGGCGAAATGCGAAATGGACGCGCCCGTGAAAAGGATCCCAGTTTTCTTGATCAACGACATCGACGTCTTTCCAGGCGAACCCATCAACCGTGTCATTAAAGACGCCGCGCGCCCATGTGATCAGCCGCTGGTCGGTCAGGGCTACGAAATCACTCAACGACAAGCCCCCGACGCGTCGTCCGCGATCGTCGAGTAGCATCCCGTCGAAGAGCGCCAGCAGCGTCTCGCCCTCCTCCAGCAGCCCGCGATGATACAGTTCCTCAACACTGATGGGGCTGACATTGGAACCCAGATAGGGGCGTATGCTCATGACGTTCTTCCTTCTTCCTTCCTGGTCGCCATTACCAAGTAATCAGAACCTTGGCCTAGCTGTTCGGATTGAGCAGTGCAAACAAGCGCGCACCACTTATTGCTTTTCCGCATCTCCCGAGCCGCTGAGGGCTGATGCTTGGCGTTTGGCGGTTGTTGGCGGGCGGGCCGATTGCCCCCGCCGTCGCAACGGAATACCTGCCGGTTCGAACGAGTTTTGATCGGCTGTCTTGGCTGATGGCGACTCGACGCCAGACGGAGCGCCACGTCGCCGTAGCGGAATTTCTCGATAGGCGGATTCAGCCTCAGCCTCAGCCTTTACAGGTACAGGTGATGGTTGGGAATCGCGAAACGGCGTCGAGCGGTCGATCGTGTCGACTTGGGCCTGACTGTTCTGCTGACGATTCAGGAATGCCATGGCCATCTCGCGCGCATCGGGATTCGTCGTCACCGTTGTGATCAACTCATTGAGCGCCCGAACCGTCTCAGCCAAATCGCGAAAATTGGTATTGTTGAGATCAAAGGGCAATTCAGTTTCACGGATCGTCCGGCGCAGCGTATCCCATGCCGAACGAACCAAACGCCCTGTCGCATAGAGTTGCTCTGGTGGCAGGGAGGCAAGATCCTGGTTTAAGGCCAGCCCCGGCTGGGGCGCATGAGCCGTTGCGCCTGGCCAGCGATATGGGCGATCGGCGGGAGAAGGACTATCAGCGCTCCCAAAGATCTGTTCAGCAATCAGGGCCGCAATATCTGGCCCGGCTCCCTGGGGAGTGATGCCCTGATCAGCCAGCCCTCGCGCTGCATCAGCCGCTAGACGGAGGAGGGTTACTGCCGCTTGCAGATCGCGCATCGGCAGCAAAGCGAACATAAAATGCTGCTCCTCATCCTCGTCTGGTGCGGCGAAGGCCAGGTGCAACTGCGCATGCAACGGATCAAGTCCGGTGCCATCAACCAAGCAAAGCTCGGTTAGCGGGAAAGCGTAACACAGATGACGCCCATAGTCGCGAGCCCACAAAAGGACGCGCAGACTCGTCAGTAAACAGTAGTCGTGCAGCGTCGGACCGCTGAGCCGCTGTCCCGCTTGATCCAGCAAAACCCCGTCGAGTGCAACCAGCACCTGCTCATCATGTTCAAGCAGCCCCAGCCCGGCTAATTCTTCCAGGTGCGCTGGGACAACAGTGTGACTAAGGTAGAGCAGGTCAATCATACAGCGTCCATAGTGCGTGAAACGTGAAACGTGGAGCGCGTAGGGTGATGGATGAGCACGTGTACACCTCACGTCTCACGTTTCACAGCCCCTTAGCGATTAAATCGGGAGCGAACCCTCTTGGATCGAAAACTGCTCCCCTGCGACGTGCTGATGGTCCCCTCGCCGCTACCGCTGCGAGCAAACCCTGGATAGGCGTTGCGGTTAATGTTCAACACTGCGGCTGAAGTCGCCTCCAACGCATTGCTGACCCACTGCCAATGGCCCTGGAACATAATGTCGCCGATGGATGCCACTTGGGCCGACGACTCAGAGAACCACCCTCTGGATACTGCCATGTGTTCACCTCCTTATACGCCAGAATGACCTTAGGCCAGATATTATGGGTGCGGAGCGCGGGCTAGAACGCCCCGCTCCGATTGGCCCCGCTAACTGCGCGAAGAACAATCATGAAAGAAACTGCTATAGTCTTCACGTCTACGAATACGCGCTACCGACCATTGGCGCTCACGGCAGCGCTGTAAAATGGCACGCTGAGCCAGTCGCCTTCCATTTCCGCCTGCCCAGCTTCGAGGCCGGCGAGGCTGGTTGGAAGAGTCATGATCCGGCGGAAATCGCCGATCTGGATCACCAACTCATCGCCATTCTGGAACAGATCCAATTGGTCGACATCGGCAAAGGGCAACTTGAGCCGCACCTGATAGACCCCATCGGACTGCTTGCTGATATCCATCGGCGACTGTTCGTAGAGAATCGCCGTAGGATTCGTATCACCATAGATGTCGACGCCCATCCGCCGCAGCTTCTCTAGCCCGACAACCTCTTCCGCATAGTAGGGCACGCGGTAGATGGGCAGCGGCGTAAACGAGTGCTCAACCTCCTGGAGATAGCGCTGTTGGATATCCTTCCAGTGATTGAGATAGCCGCTATCCTGATCCAAGGGCAGGATTTTATTCACCACCACGGTGTCAACCGTCATGCCATACATCGACAAGTAGGTCAGGGCGCGCTGGCTCTCCTTGATGACCATCTTCTCCGGGTTCATGACCAAACGCACCGATGTCTCATGGGGATCGGTAAGCAGCGACGTGACCCCCTCCATCTGGGTGAACATATTATCGATCGCTTCATAGACTTCTGACGGAGCGACCATCTTGTTCAAGCCGGGCGTGATTTTACTCATTGGGCGCAGCAGCGGCTTGACCAGGAAGCGCTCGGCGCCGCGCAGCATCGCAATCGCCCATTTGAAAGTCTCCGGCGCAGAGAGCAGGCGCAACGTCTCGCCAGTCGGCGCACAATCGATAACCAACAGATCATAATCGTCAGCTTCTTTGTGCTGGCGAATCCGAATCAGCGGAAACGCCTCTTCCATGCCGGGTAGAATGCTCATCTCATCGGCGAGAATGCCTTCTACGCCTTGCTCCGCCATCAGTTGCGAAAAATGTTCCCGTACAATCCCCCAGTTCGACTCGATGTCGTGGTAGATACTGACTTCTAAGGCGTCGAGATAGGGTGTCAACCGTACGGGACCAGGACCAAGCGGCCCCTCCATATCGAGCGAGTCGGCCAGGCTGTGTGCTGGGTCAGTACTCATTACTAAGGTGCGGAGGCCCATATCCGCCGCGCGTAATGCTGTTGATGCGGCGACACTGGTTTTGCCTACACCGCCCTTGCCAGTAAAGATCAGTGTTCGCATGGGTTCCTTTCCAGAAATTTGGATAATAACTAGTGATACAGATGGCTGTAAACAGGTGTATCGTTAATCGTAGAACCCTGGTACTGCCCTATCGTTCGCTCAAGGCTACCCGAACAACCTTTAATATCGAACTTTTTGCTTCAAGGAACAAATCCTGGGCGTCGGGCAATATGTAAAGAATAAGCAGATGGTGTAGCCCAATACTACCACGAATATTGTAGTGTGTCAATTAAAATTGCCCATATGCACGTCGTCGCATGTTCGATATCTGACATCAGATACGGCTATGCTGGCAATTTAAAGACGGTTAAGATCTCGTAACTTGGCTTTTTATATGCAGAATCTTTTATCAAGCCACCACTAGGTTTGGGGCTTTCGTCCAGTGTTGGCGAGCCTCTTCGACCCTGTGCATTGTTGCATGATTTGACAATCTTGCACAGACATGACAATGTATTGACAAAGCCTGTGCATTTTACTATACTCTTCCTGACCGGTTGGTAAAGGTTGTGCAATACCGATATGGAATAATATGCGTCAGAGATACCTTTCTGACTGCCCTAATCAAGGATATTGCAGGTATGGAAATCCCAGTGCAGGAACTGACCTATAACGCCACGGCGCGCAAAATCGTTGCAATCGCTGCCCAGCTTTTCATGCAAAGGGGTTATCGCGCAGTGTCGATCAATGACATCGTGAATGCCGCTGGGGTGACTAAGCCGACGCTCTACTACTATTTTCCCGATAAGGGCGAGTTGTTCGTGCAAATGGGGCTGAATTTGCTTGCCTCGCTCCACGCCGCGATGACAGCGTCCCTTGCTGGCAAGGCAGGATGCGCTGCTCGGCTCACCGCTCTGGCTGAGGTTTTGCTGACCGAGCGCGACGGCGACATCCGCATGATGCGACACGAAATGCAGGAACATCTTGACCCGCCGCAGCGCCGCCGCCTGGCTGCGGCATTTCAGACCCGCCTGTTCGTCCCAATCAACCAGGTGATGCAAGCCGGCATTGACGCAGACGAACTGGCCGGCCATTCCGCCCCAGAATTGGCCTGGCTGTTTCTCGGCCTGATGGAGGCATTTCATGGCCAGTTACCGGGCGGCAGCCGCCATAGGCAACTAGACCAGCTTGACGACTCGCTGCTCCCAACGACCTTGTCGCCGGAAACGGTCGTCTCGCTCTTTCTCTATGGCGTTGCAAAAAGGAAAACATGCTAACCCGCCACCCTGCTAACCCGCCATGGAACGCCGATTACGCTGATACTGTAGATCGGCGCAGATGAGAGTGAACGTGTCGGCGTGTCAACGTATCAACCTGCAATGGAACGCTGATCACGTTGATAACGCCGATCAAACCTGCTAACCTGCTAACCTGTCAACGTGCCAACGCCTGTCCTGGGCGCCGCCGAAGGATGCTAACGTAACCACACATCAGGAGTCTGGGCTATGACAACTGTGCCGCAGTCTCGATCAAAGGGTCGCATGATGCGCCCTAGTCTGCCCGTGATCATCGCCGTCGGGCTGATCATCATTCTGATTCTAACCCTCGTTGTGCAGAACACCCTGTTCCGTCCAGCGGATGTAGCGCAGCAGTGTGAGCAAAGAGTTCACGACTGGAGACAGCGCATTTCTGGCTATGGACAATGTTTCGCTTGACATTCATCGCGGTGAGATGGTGGCAATCATGGGGCCGTCGGGGAGTGGGAAGAGCACCCTGATGACCATTATCGGGCTTTTTGGATGCGCCAAGCATTGGCCGCTGCTGGCTCGATGGCGAAGACGTGAGCAGCCTGAGCCGGATGCAGCAGGCGCACGTACGCAACGCCAAGCTGGGCTTTGTATTTCAGAACTTCAATCTGTTGCCCCGTCTCTCGGCGCTGAAGAACGTCGAGTTGCCCCTGGTCTATGGGCGGGTGGGCAACCGCGAACGCGAGGCTTGCACCCGCGCCGCCCTGACCCAAGTCGGGCTGGAGTCCAAGCTGCACAACCGGCCCAACGAGCTATCGGGCGGACAGAAGCAGCGGGTGGCGATTGCCCGCGCCTTGGTTCACAATCCCAGCATGGTGCTCTCCGACGAGCCGACCGGCGCGCTCGATACACGCACCGGGGCAGAAATCATAGCTCTCTTCCGTGAACTCAACCGTGAGCAGGGTTTGACCATTGTCGTCGTCACCCACGACCCGGAGATCGGGCGGCAGATGGATCGGGTGATCGGGTTGCGCGATGGACGGCTCAGTCCCAACATCCTGCAAGAATACTACAACGTCGACACGTACAAGCACACTGCCCAGGAACACAAACCGGCGGCGAGAGAGCTGGTAACGGTACAGCGCGCCGCGTAATAGGTCTGCTGGAACGCTGTTAGAGGATTGACAGGATGAACAGGATTGACAGGATTAGGCCTCACGCAGCAGCTCCCAGGACAGAACCTTCTAGGCTGTGGCAGCGCAGTATGGGGCAATCATTACAGGCTCGCACATTGAAACACAATAACCTGCAAACCTGTAACCTGTAACCTAATTCACCCATCAGGAACCACCATGTTCAAAGAACAGATCTTCATGGCTCTCGACAGCCTGCGCGCCAACAAATTCCGTTCGCTGCTGACAATGCTGGGAATCATTATTAGCGCCGGGACGTTGGTTGCGGTTCTCTCGCTCGGTAACTCGGTCCAGAGCACCGTCTTTGAGCAGTTCGTCGATCTGGGCACGCGGCGGATCGCCGTCTTGCCGGGCGATCCGAAGGCCAAGGGCGCGCGCGACGTGCCCGGGTATGGCCTGCTCTCCATCCAGGACTATCACAGGTTGGAGCGATTGGTGCAGCAGAACCCGGAGATCTTCAGCACGATCGTGCCTGAAATTGCCGTGCCGGTCGATGTCCGCGCCGGCACGACGTCGGTGCGGACATCGCTGGTGAGAACCAACCAAGATTATCAGGAAGTCCAGACGGTTCCGGTGGACTATGGGCGTTTTCTGAATGACACTGATGAGACGGCCAGTGCGCGTGTGGGTGTGCTGGGCGCGTTGGTCGCCGAAGACCTATTCGGCCAGAATCCTCAGGATCTTCAGGCGGCTATCGGCCAGACGGTCGAGATCAATGGCCAACCCATTCAGGTCGTAGGCATCCTCAGCCCGCTGGGCGGTCCCTTCTCCTCGGATCGGCGGGTGCTCGCGCCAGTCAGTACGGTGCGGCTGCGCCTGGTCGGCGACCTGGATCTGCCGGGGCGGGGCGTGCAGATGATCATCTGGTTCCCGGAAAAATGGGGGGTCTGAAAACCAAGTACCCACAGCAGTTGGAGTTGGATGAGTTTCAAAGATTTTCAGGCACCAGGATGGTATTTTCAGAAAATTCGTTTTTTAAA